>KL571277.1:33586-40391 GCA_000715855.1 Actinoplanes liguriensis | reverse complement strand
TCCTCTGGTTCGTTCGACGGCTCCCGCTCCTCGGATTCGTTCGATCGCACCGGATCGCAGACCGGGTCGTTCAGCAGCACCGGCTCACCGGTCGGCCTGTTCGGCGGTTCCGGCGAGATCGCCGAGACCACGGTCATCCCGGCCCTCTCCGCGGTAGTCCTGAACAAGCACGCCAATCTCGCGTCCGCGTCCGCCCCGGTGTCACCCGCCCCCGACCCGAACCGTCACCAGCCGATCCCCCCAGCCCCCACCGGCATCAAGTTCGCGGTCCCGCCGGGCTGGCCCACCCCGCCGGACGGCTGGTACCCCCCGGAGGACTGGCACCCGGACGCCACCTGGCCCTTGGCCCCCGCCGGCTGGCAGTGGTGGGTCCCGACCTGGGACTGACCCTCCCCGCTCCCTCACCAGCGGCCGCCCCACCCGGGCGGCCGCTGCCTTCATGCGCGCCCAGCGCACCTCCACCTCGCCTGGTCCCGGCCTCCGCCTCGTCCCGAACCCCGCGTCGTCCCGAACTCCTCCCACCTCGTGCCCGCAGCCGTCGCGCCTTCCGGCACCGGCCCGCCAACCGCCGCCCCGCCGGGACAGCCCAGCGATGCGACGCCTCACCAACCACCCCCAGCGCATGGCCGTGGCGCCATCACCTCACCACCGCCCGGCCCCAGACCGGCCGAGCCCGCGGGCCGTCGTCTCAGCGATCGACTGGCCAGGCCCGCTGCCATCTCCCACCGACCGGTGCAACCGGCGGAGGCCCGCGACATGGCCTCCTCCCCGGCCGGCCCGGGTCGCTCGGGGAGCCGCCGGTGTCGCTGGTGGGGCTCATGTTGCTGGTGGGATCGCGAACCGGTCCGATCCGTGCAGAACGTCGGATTAACCCGAAAAAACGCCACCATGCGGCCCGTCGCCTTGCTGCAATGGAAAAATGCGGTGGGATCAATCGGATGGGTTGACCGGGCGGCCTGATGCCCGTGTGCGGGCGACGCTGGAAGAGTGGCGGAACGGGCTGCTCGACCTCACTGGCGCCAATCCGCTGATCGACGTGCGGACCACGGCGCCCGGGGTGGTCGAGATCGTCAGCCCGTCGCCGCGGAGCATCGTCGAGGCGCTTCAACAGGGCCGGGAGTGCGGCTTTCTGGGCATCGAGGAACAGGCGGAGGGCCCGCGACCACGGGCCTCCCACGTGTTCCAGACCGCGATGCCGGACGCCGAGATGGATGCCACGTTGCGTGCGTTGCGCCAGACGGCCCGTCGTGACCTGCTCGAACAGGGCATCGCCACGCTGTACCTGGGCCTCGGCACGGTGCGCTGGACGGACAACGGGAACGAGCACGTCAGCCCGATCCTGCTGATCCCCGTCGACCTGGTAACCCCGGATCCGCAGGACTACCCGCGCTTGCGGGCCCGCGCCGAGGACCCGATCGTCAACCCGGCCCTGGACATCTGCCTGCGCCGGCACAACATCGAGCTCCCCGTCCTGGACAGCCTGGCAACTCTGGACGTCACCGTCTTCTGGGCTCGGCTGGATGCCGCGCTCGGCGACCACCCGGACTGGCACTCCGACGAGTCGGTGATGCTCACCCGCTTCGCGGTGCACCGCGAGGTGATGTACACCGACCTGCTCGACCACGAGCGGCGGATCCTCGCCCACCCGGTGATCCGTGCCCTGGCCACCGAACCGGAGGCACAGCCCGACGCGTTCAAGTTCGAGGTGATCGCCGGCCGCCGGATCGATGAGGTGGCACCCCCGGACGACGTCCCGCTCGTGCTGGACGCCGACGCCGCGCAACGGGCCTGCATCACCGCGGCCCTGCACGGCCGTACCTTCGTGATGCGCGGCGCCCCCGGCACCGGCAAGTCGCAGACGATCGCCAACATGATCGGCTGCCTGATGCACGCCGGCCGCCGGGTGCTGCTGGTCGCCGAGAAGGCCGCCGCCCTGGACACCGTCCTCGATCGGCTGGAGCCCACCGGACTGCACGATTACCTGCTCCAACTGCACAGCGGCCGGACCGGCCGGGAACAGGTCGCGGCCGCTCTGGCCGCCGCCCTCGACTTCATCCCGCTGCCTCCGCCGGACCTCTCCACCGACGAACGCCAGGCGCTGCGCGAGCACCGGCAGCGGCTGAACGCCTACGCCGAGGCGATGAACGAGGTCCGCGAGCCGCTCGGCCACCGCCTGCACGACGTGCTCGGCATGTGCGCGCAGATGACCGACGTGGCGCAGGCGCCGGCCCCGGCCGAACTGCCGATCCCGCTCACCACCCAGTCGCTGCAGCGGGTCCGGGACGCCGCCGAGCGCCTCGGCCGGTCCTGGCGGCCGGCCCGCGAGGGCGACGACTTCCTGTGGCGCGACGTGATCGACCGCAACCGTCTGGACGCCCGGCTGCACCAGGCGCAGACCGCCCTGGACCACCTGGCCGAGGCGATCGAGCGGGACCCGTTGTCCGAGGCGTTCCTGGTCGGCTCGATCGGTGAGGCGATCACCCTGACCACGCTGGTCGGGCACGTCGCTCGCCGCCCGGCGGAGGCCGCCGACGAGTGGCTCACCATGGCCAGTCTGGAGCCGGTGGCACGGGCCGCCGAGGGCCTGCTGCGCCACCTGAAGGCGCTGCACCAGGCGGAGGACGCGGTCCGGGCGCGGGCCGGGGTCACCTGGAGTGCGCTGCCCGCGCCCGGCAAGCTGCCGCTCATCCCGAGTCTGGCCCACCTGAAGCCGCCCGCGGTCGAACTGCTGCCGCTCACCGCCGCGCAGGCCCGCGGCCTGGCCCGACGCTTCGCCGACGAGGCCGACCGCCTGGAGCAGCACCAGCACAGCCTGGACCGGGTCACCGCCCGGCTCGGGCTGCCCAACGTGGTCGCGTTCACCGACCTGCCCCGGCTGGCCACCATCGTCGATCTGCTGTCCCGCCCGGACAAGCCGGAGCCGGCCTGGTTCGACAGCATGGGCACCCACGCCGCGCACGCGGCGATGCGGAACCTGCGCCGCGTCGTCAACGTGGTGAAGGCCGCCGAGAGCCGGGCCCGCGAGCATTTCAGCGAGAACGCGCTCGCCGAGCCGGTGGACGAGCTCGCCGAGCGGTTCGCCAACCAGCACAAGGGCATCGGCAAGCTCCGGGCGCCGTACCGCCGGGACAAGAAGGCGGCCGCGGAGATCGCCCGCCCCGACGTCAAGCGCTCGCAGGCGGTCGCCAACCTGACCGCGGCCGCCGCCTGGAAACGCGCCCTGGAGGAGCTGGACAACGCCGAGCGCGACTACGCCGGCATCCTCGGCCGGCACTGGCAGCGGCTGGACACCGACTTCGACGGGATCGAGCGGGCGCTGCGCACCGCTGAGGAGACCCTGCGGGTCACCCCGCCGGAGGCGCTGCCCACTCTGATCGAGCGGATCTGCGCGCCCACCCCGAACAGTGCGATCATCCGGATCGTCGGCGAGGCCGGACGGGAGTTCGAACGCTGGACCGCCGCGCTGCGCCCGTCGCCGGAGCCCGCGTCCCGGCCGGAGCTCGCCAACGGCCCGATCCACGATGCGGTCACCTGGCTGCGCGCGCACGTCGAGCCGTTCACCGCCGTCGCCGAGCTGGTGCAGGCCTACAGCGCGGCCGCCGGACGGGACTTCACCCTGGCGGAGGCGGCCGCGGTCGGTCTGCTCCGGGAGAGCGCGTCCGAGGCCGCCGCCGCACTGTCCTCCAACGCCCGCGATTACGCCAAGGTCCTGGGCAACGCCTACCGCGGCACCCAGACCGACGTGGAGGCGCTGGCCGCCGCGATGGCCTGGACCTCGGAGGCCCGCCGGATCCGCAACGGGGCGGACATCGCGTTCACCGACGAGCAGGCCGAGGTGCTCGGCCGGTCCCGTCCCAGCGACACCCTGCCGGCCCGGGTTGCCGAGTGGCAGTCCGCCCGGGACTGGATCCTGCGTGCCTTCGCGCCCAGCCGGCACCCCGCGCTCAGCGCCGCCCTCGACGAGCGGGAGACCGCCCGCGAGCTGCTCCGTGAGCTGCTCGACGACAATCGGGGCCAGCAGGAGTGGTTCGACTATCAGGCCGCCCGCGCGGTGCTGGCCGAGCACGGCCTGGACTCCGTGGTCGACTTCTGCGTCCGCGAGGACTTGCCGGTCGAGCAGATCCTGCCGGTGCTCGGCCGGTCTCTCTTCCAGTCCTGGGCCGACGCGATCATCCGTGAGGACGACCGGCTCACCCCGCTCGACCCGCTCTCCCGGGACCGGCTGGTAGCCGAGTTCCGCATCTGGGACACCGGTCTGCAGCGCGCCGCCGCGGCCGAGGTGATGAACGCGGTCGACGCGCTCCAGCCGGCCGATGCCGCCGCGGGAGAAGCCGCGCTGCTCCGTGCTACCGCCGCCCAGCAGGGCCGCCGGCTGCCGGTCCGCGAGCTGTTCACCCGCACCGCCCACGCGGCGATGGCGGTCAAGCCGTGTCTGGTGATGTCCCCGGCCGACGTGAGCCGGCTGCTCCCGGCCGACCTGCACTTCGACGTGGTGATCATCGACGAGGCCTCCCGGGTGCCGGTGCCGGACGCGATCACCTGCGCCTACCGTGGCAACGCGCTGGTGATCTGCGGCGACGACCGGCAGCTGCCCGCCGTCCCGATCCCGGGCGGCGAGAACCGCTCGATCCTCGAACTGGCCCTGAGCTGCGGCGCGTTCCGGGTGCTCGACCTGGCCACGCACTACCGCAGCCGGGACGAGTCGCTGATCGCCTTCGCCAACCACGCCTTCTACCAAGGACAACTCAACACGTTCCCGGCCTTCGCGCCGGCCGGACCGGACAGCGGCGTGCAGCTCTACCCGGCGGGCGGCGAGATGTCGATGGCCGACCTGGTCGCCACCCGGGTCGCGCACCACCTGGTCACCCGGCCGGAGCTGAGCCTCGGCGTGGTGGTCTGCACGGCGGAGGACGCCGACGACGTCGAGGTGGCGGTTGCCGACATGGTCGTCCCGTTGGAGGAGGACCGGCTGCGTGGCTTCTTCATCAAGAGCCTGGACGCCGTCCAGGGCGACGAGCGCGACGTGGTGATCTTCGCGATCGGCAGCGACCTGGGCGGGCTCGAGGGCCGGGACGGCTGGCGCCGCCTCAACGTGGCGACCACCCGCGCCCGCCGGCGCCTCGAAGTGATCTCCGCGGTCCGCGCCCGCGAGCTGTCCGAGACCGACGAGAGCCTGCGCCACCTGGCCCGCTTCCTCGAATACGCGGCCCGCGGGATCCCCGCGCTGAACCTGGAGGAGCCGGAGTTCGCCGAGTCCCAGACCCCGTTCGAGGACTCGGTGCGCGACGTCATCCGCGGCTGGGGTTACCGGGTGCAGAGCCGGGTCGGCGCCGGTGCGTTCCGGATCGACCTCGGGGTCCGCCGGTCGGCCCGGCGCAACGCCCCGTTCGCGCTCGGCATCGAGTGCGACGGCACCTCCTACGACTCGGCGCCGACCGCCCGCGACCGGGACCGGATCCGCGAGCAGGTGCTCGACGCGCTGGGCTGGAAGCTGCACCGGGTCTGGGGCACCGCCTGGTACCTGGACCGGGAGCGGGAGGAGACCCGCCTGCGCGCCGCGATCGAGGACGCGTTCGCGGAGCTTCCCGACGAGGAGACGCCGGAGCTCGCGGTCGCACCCGCGCCCGAGGCCGTCACCGAGCACCCGATAGCCGACGCCGCGGAGGGTTACGCCGCGGGCCACCGCCAGACGTCCGCGGAGCCGACGGTCACCACCCCGTCCCCGGTCGAGGTCACCGTCGTGGAGACCGCGCGGGTCGAGCGGGAGGCGCTCTCCGTCGACGAGCTCGCCGCCGCGGTCGCGAACGGCGCGGTCTCCGCGTTCAGCCCGGCCGCGCCCGCACCGGCGTCGTCCGCCCACGCCGCGCCCGCCGAGGCCGCCCCCACGCCGGTCGCGACGGACACCGTCCAGGCCGACGAGATCCCGGCGACCTTCGTGGATCCCGAGATCATCGAGCAGGAGCACCTCTACGCCTGGACGGACGCCGACGACATCGGGCTGGCCGAGGCGGAAGCCGCCGCCGAGGCCGATCTCGCCGCGGCCCACGACACCGACGACCTCAGTCACACCCTCGCTGTGGCCGATTCTGATCAGGACGAGACCTTCTTCGCCGAGCTCGTCGAGGAGGAGCTCGCCCCGGTAGCGGGGGAGCACGGCGCACTCGCCGGGATCGCCGCCCAGTTCGCCTTCGCGCAGGCCGGCGCCGAGGAGCTCGCCGCGGCCGAGGTCTATCTCGGCGCCAACCTCGAGACCACGATCGCTCAGCTTCACGTAGACCAGAGCGCCCCTGCGGTCTGGCCGGCCGAAGCGGGCCTCACGACGGCCCCCGCAGACCGGCCGGCCGGCGCGACCGTTGCCGAGCCCGTGATGACCGCCGCCACCGTGGCCGGGCAGACCCACGCGGAACCGGCGATTTGGCCCACCTCGCTCACCGACCACCCGGTCCGGGCCGAGTGGCCCTTCGCCAGCCGGGCGGACGTCCCGGACCACGCCGACCGGCTCACCGCGGATCACGAGCCTCCCGCCGATCGGGCCGCAGCGGCGCAACCCGGTGACGACGCCGGTCTCGACCAGCCGGCCGTGAGTCACCAGGACGCCGATCAGATCGACTGGGCATCGGCCCCCGAGGACAACTCGACCCGAGCCGAGTGGCCCTTCGCGAGTCGCGCCGAGTCCCTCGAACGCGTCGAGTGGCCCGCCACCAGCGCCGAGTCCCAGGCCAGAGCCGTCGAGTGGCCGAACCCGGACGACGAGGCCGAGGTCAGCTCCGTCGAATGGCCGAGCGCCGATGCACAGTCCCCGGTC
>KL571277.1:30234-33239 GCA_000715855.1 Actinoplanes liguriensis | reverse complement strand
CGCCGACGAGGAGTCCCGGGTCAAGGCCGTCGCCTGGCCCACCGCCGGCCGCGACGAGACCGGCGAGTGGGATGAGGAGGACTGGCCCGCCGCCCCGCAGAAGTCGGTCTCCACTGTCCAGTGGCCGACCGCCGAGCCCGCCACCGCGACACCCGGCGACCGTCAGGTCTCCGCGGTGAAGTGGCCGACCGCCAGCCGCGACGACCAGTCCGAGCTGGCCAGGCGCCTGGCCTCGTCCCCCGGGAGGCAGGCCGCGAAGCCGCCCGCCGAGCCTGCCGCGGAACGACACGTCGCCCCGATCGCGTGGCCGTCGGCAACCCGCGACGAGCCCGTGGAGCAGCCTGCCCCGGCTGCCGAGCCCGTCGAGTGGCCCGTCGCGACCGCGGCGGAGGAGACCGTCGCCAGCCGGGAGGACCTGGCCGAGGTCGCCGCCCGTTTCGGCGTCGACACCGAGGAGCTCGCCGCGGCTGCCGCGCAGTTCCTGGTAGGACTGGACGAGACCGCGGAGCCCGTCGACCGCCTCGGCGCCATCACCCAGATCCGTGCCGAGCTGAGCGGCGCCACGAACCTCGACCCGGACCTGGCCGACGCCGCGGCCGCCGTGGCCGAACGCTCTGTCAGTGCCGAGGGAGCCGGGCGGCACACATGGTACGAGGAGATAGAAGGGCAGCCCGGCATGGCAGCCGGGGTCGCCGAGTTCGAGGAGACGATGGCCGCCCCGCCGGCCTGGATCCACCCGGAGGCCGAGGCCGAGCAGGAACTGGTGGCCCCGGCGACCGAGACCACCACGGAGGCGGTGGCGCACACCGACGAGTGGCTCCAGCCTTACCGCAGGGCGGACCTGGACCCGCTGCCGGCCGGCGCTTCGCTCACCGACCCGGCGATCCGATCCGATCTGATCGCCGCCGTGCAGCGTCTGGCCGAGATCGAGGGCCCGGTGCACATCAGCATCGCTCTGCAGCGCATGCGCGAGGAGTGGGGCCTGGCCCGGATCACCCGCCCGGCCCGTGCCGCGATCGAGGCGGCGATCGAGGAGGCCGGGGTCGCCTGGGACGGCGCCTTCATCGGCGACCCGGACCAGACGATCCCGCCGGTGCGCCACCGCGCCGACGGTGTGGCCCGCAAGGCCGACCAGGTCTCCGACACGGAGCTCGCGATCGCCCTCGAGAACCTGGTGATCGACGGTGGCGTCCTGCCGGTCGACGATCTGCTCGCCGCCGTGACCAGGCTTTACGGCTGGTCGCCGCGCCGCTCGACCGAGCTCGACGCGCGCCTGACCGGCCTGCTGGCCGATCTGGCCGCCGAGGGACACCTGCTGCAGCAGCCCAACGGGCTGGCCGCCGCGCACGGGCTGCCGGACGCCATCCAGTTGCCGCGGCACGAGTCCGCACGCCGTCACGCTCGTCACCCCTCTCATCGCTGAGCCCGTCCCATCGCCGAGTCCCTCCGCCCGCTGACGATCCGCTCCCGACCGGCCGCCCCGCTCACCGCGAGGCGGCCGGTCCGTCGCTGAGGCAACGGTGAGGTCTGCCCCAGGGGCCGAGTCAAGCGCGGATTTCCCGGATCGCTTTTTGTCGGTGGCGCGGCGTACCTTCGCTGGCACCGACGAACCGGGGAGGCGACATGCGGGTCCATCACCTCAACTGCGGCACGATGCGGGCACCGGGCGGCGATCTCGTCTGCCACGTGCTGCTGGCCGAGAGCGACGCCGGTCTGGTGCTGATAGACACCGGCTTCGGCCTGGCCGACGTGGCCGATCCGAAGACCCGGCTGGGCCCGCCGCGCCACGTGCTCCGCCCGACGCTGGACCGGGAGGAGGCCGCCGTGGTCCAGGTCCAGCGATTGGGTTTTCAACCTTCCGACGTACGTCATGTGGTCGTGACCCATTTCGACCTCGACCACATCGGAGGCCTGGCCGACTTCCCGCACGCCCGTGTCCACGTCACCGCCGCCGAGGCCGACGGCGCCCTGCGCGCCCCGACGGCCCGTGAGCGCCGCCGGTTCCGCAGCGTGCAGTGGTCGCACGGCCCCGATCTGGTCGAGCACGGCCCGGGTGGGGAGAGCTGGCGTGGCTTCGCCGCGGCGCGGGAGCTGACCGAGATCGGGCCGGGCTTCGTCCTGGTCCCACTGCCGGGGCACACCCGCGGTCACGCGTGCGTGGCGGTCGACGCCGGTTCGCGCTGGCTGCTGCACTGCGGCGACGCGTTCTACCACCGCGGCACCCTGACCGGCTCGCGGGTGCCGCTCGGCCTGCGCGTGGCCGAGCTCGGCGTCGCCCACGACCGGGCCATGGTCCGTGCCAACCATGCCCGCCTGGCGGCCCTGCATCAGCGGGCCGAGCCGGATCTGACCCTGCTGTCGGCCCACGACCCGGTCATCTATGCGGCGCTCAGCAACCCGGCATGACAATCAATTTCCGGGTCACCCGGGAATGATTCGAACAAATCGCCGTGCGGGCAGTCCGACCTGCGTAAATGGCCATTAGGGAAACGCGGGGTTAACGATGAAAAGGGGCTCCCGCGACATGATCCTAATTGCGGGAATGGATTACCGTGGCGACGTGCCAGCGGTCATGGAAGCGACCAGAACCACCGCCCGAAATCTGATCCGGAACGAGACGCCCGCCCGGCTCCGGCTGTGGTCGGCGCTGGTGGTCGTCGCGGCTACCGCCCTGCTGGCCGCCACCAGTCTGGTGATGGCCCGCGTGCAGGACCAGGTCCGGATCATCGGCCGGGAGGCGGCCCCCCAGGCGGCCACCGCGGCCGATCTCTACTTCGCGCTCAGCGACATGGACGCCCAGGTCACCCGCCTGCTGCTGACCGGCGACTCGGATGCCCTGGCCGGCACCCGGGTCGACGCCCAGGGGCAGTATCAAATGCGCTCCCGCCAGGTCGACGCGGATCTGCAGCGATCCCTGACGACCGCGGCGGGGGAGTCGGAGCGGGCTGTCGCGCTCGACCTCCTGGACGGCCTCGCCGTCTACCACCAGCGGATCGGTCAGACGA
>KL571277.1:28157-30008 GCA_000715855.1 Actinoplanes liguriensis | reverse complement strand
GCCGCCGCGCAGCCCGCCGCCGGCCAGAGCGCGGCCGCGGGCAAGCTCCCGGCGGACGCCCTCGGCTACTACACGCAGGCGACGAATGTCCTGCACCTGCGTCTGCTACCGGCCGCCCAGCAGCTCCGCGACGCCGCCACCGGCCGGCTCGACCAGGCTTACGCCGACAAGCGCGCCAGCGAGGCCACCGGCTACACCCTGGCCGTCCTGTTCGGTGGTTCGCTCCTGGTGCTTCTGGTGTTCCTGCAGGTCTGGATGGCCCGCCGGTTCCGCCGTTCGTGGAATCCGGCGTTGCTCGCCGCCACCGCGCTGAGCCTGGTGCTGGTCTTCGCGTCGATGATCGTGCTCGGCAGCCAGGCCGGCCGGATGTCGAGCGCCCGCTCCGACGATCTGAACCCCTATCTCGCGCTGTCCCGGCTGCGCGCGGTCGGTTACGACGCCGCCGCCGACACCAGTCGCTACCTGGTCAGTGCGAACCTGGCGTTCTACAAGGACGACTTCACGACCAAGTCCGACTGTCTGACCTCGGCGAAGGCGGTCGCCGCGGATGGCTGCGGCGCGGGGATCGGGGAGCTCGCCGGCCCGGAGGCGCTCCAGCGCTGGCAGGCGTATCAGCGGGATCACGAGAAGGTGGTGTCGCTCGCCGAGACCGGCCGTTCCGAGGGCGCGGTGGAGGCGCTGACCGGCATCCGGCGCGGCGACGCGGCGTTCGACTTCGCCTACTTCGACGCCGCGGTGGGCGCCGTCACCGACGTACGCAAGGAGGGTTTTGATCGTGCCCTGAGCGGTGCGGAGAGCACCCTGCGTGGCTGGGTGATCATCCCGATCGTGGTTCTCGGGCTGGTCATCCTGCTGATCCCGATCGGCGTGCGCCGCCGCCTGGCCGAGTACCGCTGAGGGGTCCGCGATGAAGCTCACGCCGCACACCGCTGAGAGGTCCGCGATGAAGAAGCTCACGGCGGCCGTCGCCCTCGCCGCGCTGCTGTCCCTGACCGCCTGCTCCGAGCCGGACAAGAAGCCCGAGCCGGTCGCGTGTGCGTCCGGCTCGGCGGCCGGTCAGGGCTCGTCGGCACAGGCCAACGCCGTCAACGAGTGGATCAAGCAGTATCAGATCGCCTGCGCCCAGGCCGCGGTGGCGTATGCGAGCGTCGGCTCGGGCACCGGTGTGCGCACGTTCCTCGCCGGGACCGGCGACTTCGCCGGCACCGATGCCGCACTGACCGGCGCCGACTCTGTCTCTTATACACAGCTGGCCTACAACGTGGCCGGCGTCGGTGATCTGCGACTCGCGCCGGCCACCATCGCGAAGATCTTCAACGGCAAGATCACAGTTTGGAACGACAAGGCGATCGCCACCGACAATCCGGCGGTGGTGCTGCCGGCGACGCCGATCCGGGCCGTGCACCGCGAGGACAGCTCCGGGACGACGTCCAACTTCACCCGGTTCCTGGCCGGCACGGCGAAGGCGGACTGGCCCTACGAGGCGGCCGGCGCCTGGCCCGCTCAGGGCGGCGTGGCGGTGAAGGGCAGCGACCGGCTGGCCTCGGCGATCGCCCGGACGGACGGCGCGATCGGTTACGTCGAGGCGTCCTACGCCCGGGTCAACGAGCTGGCCACGGCACTGGTCGGTGACTCGCGCGGTGACTTCGTCGCGCCGACCGACGCGGCCGCTGCCGACGCGGTGGCCGCGGCGAAACCGGCCGGCGGTGACGACCTGCGACTCGACCTGAATTACGACGACTTGTACGGTGGTGCCTACCCGCTCGTGCAGGTTACCTATGAGGTGGTCTGCCGATCGGGCGCCTCCGCGGTGGCGCGCGGCTTCCTGGCCCTGTCTCTTATACACATCTC
>KL571277.1:23717-27862 GCA_000715855.1 Actinoplanes liguriensis | reverse complement strand
CGCCAGCCGGCACGGCGGGGTACGCCCCGCTGCCGGAAGCGCTGCGGGAGCAGGTCGGCGCGGCGGTCGCCGCCCTGCGCTGACCGCCCGGTATAAGCCCTGGTGGTGGCCACGAGCACCTCGGCGACCATCCTGGTGTTTGCGCTCACAAGCACCCGCCTGCAGCATTACGCTGAAGGTTTGGATCAAGTATGGTGAGCGCTAACATTCGACGGGAGGACGGCGACGTGACGATCGGCTCGGAAGCCCTGCGCCAGGATGTCTGGCTGGCCAACCAGGTGATCCCGAAGGCCGGGCTCGCGCAGCTCACCTGGGGCAACGTCAGCGGCGTCGACCGCGCCGGCGGTTTCTTCCTGATCAAGCCGTCCGGTGTCTCCTACGACGATCTCACGCCCGACATGCTCGTCCCGGTCGACCTGGAGACCGGCAAGGTGCTCGGCGGCGACCTGCGCCCCTCGGTCGACACCGAGTCGCATCGCGCGTTCTACCTGGCCTGGCCCTCGATCGGCGGCATCACCCACACGCACTCCACCAACGCGGTCGCGTTCGCCCAGGCCAACCGGGACATTCCGGTCCTCGGCACGACGCACGCGGACACGTTCAACGGCCCGGTGCCGGTGACCCGCGGGCTCACCCCCGAGGAGTGCGCCAACGACTACGAGTTCAACACCGGTCAGGTGATCATCGAGCTGATCGGTGACGACGAGGCCGCGACCGGCATGCCCGGCGCGCTCGTCGCCAACCACGGCCCGTTCACCTGGGGTGTGAGCCCGAAGAAGTCGGTCGAGCACGCGATCATCGTCGAGGCCGTCGCCGAGATGGCCATCAAGACCCTCGCGCTGAACCCCGACGCGTTCACCCCGCAGCATCTGCAGGAGCGCCACTTCAAGCGCAAACACGGCCCGGGCGCCTATTACGGCAACCCCGGCGCCACCAAGTCCTGATCACCGAACGACGCCGGGTCCGGAAGGACTGATCCGGCGTCATCGAGTCGACCCGTCCCAGGGCGCATCCGTAGCCGGCCGTCGCGGCAGCGAACGTTCGGCACCGAACAGTACGTGATGCGCCACGTGGGCGGGCCCTCTCGGGCCGCTGTTCCTCCGGCTTCGCTGAGTCGCCGGAGGGTCGCGTGGCCCGCCGGCCCGGGCGTGGCTGGGAGCATCGCCCGGGCCGGCAAAACCTCAAGACCTTTGCGCGTACGTCGTGAGGCCGCCCGCCAGCACTTCGAACGTGACCTCGACCATCCGCCTTATCGCCTCCCGCACCGACTCCGGATCCTCCCCCTCGAGAACGCGCCGCCGGATCTCCGCGTGCAGAGCGGAATCCGCCGCCGTGAGCAGCGCGGCGGCGACCCGTGGCATCGCATCGCTCTCGTCCGCCCCGGTCTCCTCGCGCAACGTCTCGGCGAGCACCTCCTCCGTCCGATCCCGCATCTGGCGCAGCCGTGCCTGCAGCGCCGGACTCTCCTCGGCCACCCGCCAGAACGCCTCGATCCCCGGGTGCAGCCCGAGCGTCGCCTCGTCGCGATCGAGCTCGGCCAGGAACGCCCGTCGCGCCGCCGCCACCGCCGACTCGGTGTCCTCACGGGCCCGGATCGCCGCCGGCAGCCGCTGAACCACCTCCTCCTGGCGGTCGAGGAACAGATCCTCCTTGGTCGGGAAATAGTTGAACACCGTGTTCACCGAGAGCCGCACCTGCTGCGCGACCTCGGCGACCGTGACCCGGTCGAACCCTCGCTCCAGGAACAACCCGAGTGCCGCGTCCGCGATCGCGACCCGGGTGGCCTGCTTCTTCTCCTCACGCAACCCCACGCTGGAATCATAGCGTGACCCAAAACTTGGTGTCACACCAAAAATGTGCCTATGCTTCTGGCATGACGCTCAGCTTCGGCATCTATCCGGGTGGCCTCGGGGTCACCGACGACGACACCGTCACCCAGGGCCCGCCAGAGGACTCCGCCAAGATCGCCGCGGCGCTCGACGCGCTGGGTCCCACACTGGTCCGGGGCTATGTCCATTACGCGCCGTCGCCGGCGTCCGCATGGGCGCTGCTGGAGGCGCCGCCTGATCCTTTTCAGTACGCGACGGGTGATCGCCGCCTCGACCTCGTCGCCTGCTTCCGTGATCCGGGCAGCGACCTCACCGGCTGGCTCGAGTTCCTCCGCGAGCAGTTGCGGACCCATGGCCCGAAGCTGGCATCGCTTCAGGTCACCGAGGAGGCGAACCATGCCGGCCCGGGTGGCGACGGCCGATCACCAGCGGTGCGGGAGGCGCTGGTCACCGGCGTGATCGAGGCCAAGCGCGAGGCCCGGCGGCTCGGGCTGGACGTGCTGATCGGCTGCAACTCCACGCTGGACTTCTCACCCGAGCAGGAGTTCTGGACCGATTTGGGCAAACGCGGCGGCGACGAGTTCCGGGAGTCGCTCGACTACGCCGGGCTGGACTTCTTTCCGGACGTCTTCCGTCCGATCCCGGCCGACCGGCTGGCAGCGGTGGTCACCGGCGCGCTCAGCGGCTTCCGCACGCAGAGCCTGGCCGCCGCCGGCATCCCCGACTCGGTCCCGCTGCACATCACCGAGCACGGCTGGGGCACCGGCCCGGGCCGCTCCGGCGAGCGGCAGGCAGAGGTGCTCGACCTCGTCGTCGGCATCGTCGCCGAGCATTCAAAGATCCTGAACATCAGCGCGTACGAACATTTCGCGCTCCGTGACGCCGACTCCGCCAACCCGGACCCGGTCTTCCAGCTCGGACTGCTCCACTCGGACTACACGCCGAAGCCGGCCTTCGAGGTGTACCGCCGCCTGATCGCCACCCTGGGCCCGCCGCGGTGATCGTCAGCCTGCCACGACGGAGAGCGCCGCCGGGGCTTGCCGAGTGGGTTGTCGCCGTGATCTCCGGCCCGTCGGTTCGTCGCGTCGAGCCTGTCTCTTATACACTTGTCGCGGTGATCGCCGACCCGTCGACCTGTCGCGTTGGGCCGCGCCGTCGGGGCTGTCGAGCGGGGTTGTTGCCGTGATCGTCGGCTCGTCGCGGCGGGGAGCGCCGCCGGGCCCGTCGGGCAGGGCTGTCGCGGTGGACGTGGGCTTGGGTTGGGTCAGGGCGGAGAGTCGGACCAGTCCGGGTGGGGGATCGGCGGGTCTGGTCAGTCGCGTGGGGGATGGGTGAGGTCGCGGACGATCGCCTGCACGCGCTGGCGCAGGTTCGGTGTGGCCGGCCGGGCGTTGGCAGAGCGGGGCAGCGGCGTGCGGGTGTTCCGGATCGGGGTCTGGTCGCGGCCGGCTGACGGTGCGCCGTTGCCGGGCGCGCGTGTTGCGGGCGTGCCGCCCCCGGTGCTGTCGGGCATCCGGGTCGTGGGTGGACCGCTCTCGGCGTGGCGCGGGCGCGGGATGTCGGCCGTGGCCGGCGTGGTGGTCGCCGGGACGGAGGGGCAGTGCCAGGTGAACGTGGCCCCGCTCAGCGTGACCGTGGCCCCGGGCGGGCAGAGGCCGGATTCGCGGTCCTTCGGAGAGGTGGTGCGACCGTAACTGATCATCAGACTGGTCACTGTGGCGTCCGGGTCGGTGTGTACCGCCCAGACCTCGCCGTGGCCGGTCAGGCCGGTCCCGCCGGTGGTGAGCACGGCAGCGCGGCCGCGCAGCGGGATCGTCAGGTCGTGGCCGAAGGCGTCGCGGATCCGCAGGGTTCCGGAGAGCCTGGGGTTCCGGCGGCGCAGCCATCCGGGGAGGCTCCTGAAGAGACCGGAATCCGATCCCACTCTGCTCACCTGTCCTTTCGTGACTCAATGCGGCGGTTCAGAAACTCTCACAAGTAAATATCGTGAAATTTCGGGCAGCGATCGCGGAGGGTAGGAACGCGCGGGTTCGGAACGCGCGGTTGGCAGCGAGCTTGCGGACTCGCCGGACGGAGGCCTGCCGAGAGGACTCACGGGCGGGACCCGGCCGGGTGGGGTTCGCTGGGGTGGGAGCCTCCTGGCGGAGGAGCCAGCGGGTTGTGAGCCCGTTGGAAGAGACCGCCGGGGAGGGAACCTGCCTGTCGGCAGAGCCTGCGGGTTGTAAGCCCGCTGGGAAGGAGCCTGCAGGCTGAGCGACCGCGGGGATGAAGCCTGCGGGATGGGAGAGAGCGGGATGGGAGGCCGCTGGGCGGGAG
>KL571277.1:14426-23510 GCA_000715855.1 Actinoplanes liguriensis | reverse complement strand
GGCGGGAGAGAGCGGGATGGGAGGCCGCTGGGCGGGGGAGAGCGGGATGAGAAGCCGCTTGGCGGGAGCGCGCGGGGCGGGAGGTGGCCGTCAGGGAACTCGCGGGGGACCGGAGGGGAGCCCGCGAAGCAGTGAACCGGATGCCGCCGTCGAACACCCCTCGGACTGTAACGGGCGTGAGCGATGAGCTGAGGGTTCATTCACCGCTGCGGGTGAGGCGGCATCCCGGTCAGGGTGTGTCGCCGAAGGGTGTGTCGCCGAAATAGGTGTCCGGGCCCAGAAGGCCGTCCGTTGACAGGAAAAAGTGGCTGACCAGGAACAACGCGAAGCCGGAGAAGAGCAGGAAGATCGATCCGAAGACCAGCGCGCGGGCGGCGCCGCCGGTCTGGCCGGTGGTGGCGACCGCCTTGTCCGGATGTTCCGGATCGAAGGCCACCGTCTGCTGGGACCCGGCGAGATGGGATCGGAAGCTGCTCTGCTCGGCGAGCACGGTCCGGATCTCGCGCCCGGTCTGGGTGGTGAACGTGACGACCGGGGTGAAGGACATCGACCCGTTGCTGCCGGACTCGACCTGGTTGTCGACCACCGTCGCCAGCGCGCGTTCGCCGGTCTCGGTCAGGCGGCGGGCGCGGTTCCAGTGGCGGAGACCACCGATGATCATCGCGAGGCCGACGCCGGCCGGGACGAGAACGACGAAAGCCGACACGACCAGCGCGACCACGGGGAATTCGTCCTCCATCATGCGCGGCAATCTAGCCGACCGCTCAAAGGATTGGCGCGGTGCCTGACGCGGCCGATCGGCCAGAACTGGCGCGGTGCTCGACGTCGACGGTCGGCCAAAAGGGCCGCGCGGTGCTCGATGCGGCCGAGCGGTCAAGGAGCGGCGCGGTGCTCGATGCGGCCGAGCGGTCAAGGAGCGGCGCGGTGCTCGATGCGGCCGAGCGGTCAAGGAGCGGCGCGGTGCTCGATGCGGCCGAGCGGTCAAGGAGCGGCGCGGTGCTTGACGCAGCCGACCGTCCAAGGGCCGGCGCGGGGCGGGGCCGGCGTGGCTGAGCGGTCAACGGGCGTGCGCGGGGTTGGTGTGGCTGGGTGGTCAACGGGCTGGGGCGGTGCTTGAGCGCAGGACCACCTCCGGCACCACCAGCACGTGTGAGGGCGGCGGCCCATCCCCGTCATCCTGCGACATGTGGTTCAGGAGCAGCGACAACGCCCGCCGCCCCAACTCCCCGAAGTCCTGGTGCATGGTGGTCAGCGGGGGCAGGAAGTACCCGGAGTCCGGCATGTCGTCGAAACCGACCACGCTCACGTCGTCCGGCACGCGCCGGCCGGCTTCGTGGAGTGCGCGCAGGACGCCGAGGGCGATCCGGTCGTTGGCGCAGAAGATCGCGGTGACGGCCCGGTCCGCGGCGAGCCGGCGGCCCTGCTCGTATCCTGCGGCGGCGTCCCACCAGCCGGGCGTGATCGGTGGCACGACGGCCCCGGCGGCGTAGAGCGTCTCCCGCCATCCGTCGACCCGCGCCTGGGCTTCCGGCCAGTCCGGTGGCCCGGCCGCGTGGTGCACGGTGGCGTGTCCGAGGTCGAGCAGATGCTGGGTGGCGAGGCGTGCTCCGGTGGCGTTGTCGACCCGTACCGTCGGAAATGGATCTGCGCCGGAGCCGGCGCCACCCACCGCGACGCATGTCAGGCCGGCGGGGGCGTGGGTGAGCGCGTTGGCCACCGCGGGTTTGGGCGCGATGGCGATGATGCCGTCGACGTCGTGCTGGGCGAGCCGGTCGACCGCTTCGAGGACGGGACGGTGGGCGAGTTCCCGCACGGTGGCGACGCTGACGAGGTAGCCGGCGCCGCGGGCCGCGCTCTCGATGCCGTAGAGCATCGATTCGGGTCCGAAGAGGGTGGTCTCGAAGCCGAGGATGCCGAGTGTGCCGGATTCGCGGGTGGCGAGGGTGCGGGCCGCGAGGTTGCGCCGGTAGTTGAGGGAGCGCATCGCGGCGAGCACGCGTTCCCGGGTCTCCGCCCGAACGTTGGGATGATCGTTGATGACCCGGGAGACCGTTTGGTGGGAGACCCCGGCCAGCTTGGCGACGTCGCGCATGACGCTTCCCCGCTCCTTGCCGGATCGCGGCCGGGGGGCGGTAAAGGGCAGCTGGGCAGCCGGTTCGAGGTCCGGTGCGGGGTCAGGGGTCGGCATTGGACGATGTTTACCAGGTAACCGCGCGGTGGCCGCGCGTGACATCGGAGTTCTTGCAATCTGCCTGAAACAACGATCCTGATCTCTTGACGAGCACGTTGAGAACGGTAACACTCACGAAACGCAAGCTGTGACGCCGGTCGCAGCGGTTCGGCGATCTCCCCGGTGCAGGCGTGTACGAGCCTGCGCTGGTCTGTTTGTTAACGGTAACAAGTTTCTGGAGGTTATGGTGCGCGTGAAGATGATGGCGGCGGCGCTGACGGGCCTGCTGGCCGTGTCGGCACTCGCCGGCTGTGGCGGCAGTGACGACAACAGCTCGGGCGACAGCGGCGGCGACGGCAAGCTCGTTCTCGGCTTCTCCCAGGTGGGCGCGGAGAGCGGGTGGCGTACCGCGAACACGAAGTCCATCCAGGACGCGGCGGCCGCGGCCGGCTACGAGCTGAAGTTCTCCGACGCTCAGGGCAAGCAGGAGAAGCAGATCGAGGCGATCCGCAGCTTCATCACCCAGAAGGTCGATGTCATCGCGTTCTCGCCGGTGGTCACCTCGGGGTGGGACGCCGTGCTCAAGGAGGCGAAGGACGCCGACATCCCGGTGATCCTGACCGACCGTGCGGTCGACTCGCAGGACAAGACGCTCTACAAGACGTTCCTCGGCTCCGACTTCGTCAAGGAGGGCAAGGAGGCCGGCGACTGGCTGGTCAAGCAGTACGAGGGCAAGACCGACCCGGTCAACGTCGTCGAGCTGCAGGGCACCGTCGGCGCGGCGCCGGCGATCGACCGGCAGAAGGGCTTCGCCGACGCGATCAAGGCGAACCCGAACATCAAGATCGTCAAGTCGCAGTCCGGTAACTTCACCCGGGCCGAGGGCAAGACCGTGATGGAGGGCATCCTCCAGTCCACCCCGAAGATCGACGTGCTCTACGCGCACAACGACGACATGGGCCTGGGCGCGATCGAGGCGATCGAGGCGGCCGGCAAGAAGCCCGGCACCGACATCAAGATCATCACGGTGGACGCGGTCAAGGACGGCATGACCGCCCTCTCCGAAGGCAAGATCAACTACATCGTGGAGTGCAGCCCGCTCCTCGGCCCGCAGCTGATGGACCTGGCGAAGAAGGTCAAGGCGGGCGAGACGGTGGAGCCCCGGATCCTGACCGAGGAGACCACCTTCACCCAGGAGCAGGCCAAGGCCGCCCTCCCGGACCGCAAGTACTGAGCGGACCGCAGGGTCCTGAGTTGAGGCAGGTGCGGGTCACTCCAGGAAGCCGGGGTGGCCCGCACGGCCGCGGAACGGAGTTCATGATGGGCGAACCCGCCACAAACCCGGTCCTCGAGATGACCGGCATTCGCAAGGTCTTCCCCGGCGTCGTCGCCCTGGACGGCGTCGACTTCCGTTTGTACCCCGGCGAGGTGCACGCCCTGATGGGCGAGAACGGCGCCGGCAAATCGACCCTGATCAAGGTGCTCACCGGCGTCTACGAGATCGACGGCGGCGACATCCGGCTCAACGGCGAGGAGGTCCGGATCGCCGGTCCGATCGCCGCCCAGAAGGCCGGGATCAGCACCGTTTACCAGGAGGTCAACCTCTGCACCAACCTCACGGTCGCGGAGAACATCTTCATCGGCCGTGAGCCGCGGACGTTCGGCAAGATCAGCTGGGGCACGATGCGCAAGCGTGCCGCCGAGCTGCTCAAGCGGCTCGACCTGGACATCGACGTGTCCGAGCCGCTGAGCAGGTACTCCCTGGCCATTCAGCAGATGGTCGCGATCGCCCGGGCCGTCGACATCCAGGCGCACGTGCTCATCCTCGACGAGCCGACCTCCAGCCTGGACGCCTCCGAGGTGGAGCAGCTGTTCCGGGTGATGCGCCGGCTCAAGGCGGACGGGGTGGCGATCCTGTTCGTGTCGCACTTCCTCGACCAGATCTACGAGATCTCCGACCGGCTCACCGTGCTGCGCAACGGCCAGCTCATCGGCGAGTACAAGACCGCCGAGCTGCCGCAGGTCCAGCTCGTCGAGAGGATGATCGGCAAGGAGCTGGCGACGCTGGAGAGCCTGGAGGACAAGGCGCAGCGCTCCCGGAAGAGGACGGCCGCCGCCGAGCCGATCCTGCAGGCCAAGGGAGTCGGCCGGACGGGAGCGATCGCCCCGTTCGACCTGACCATCCACCAGGGCGAGGTGGTCGGCCTGGCCGGCCTGCTCGGCTCCGGCCGTACGGAACTGGCCCGCTTGCTCTTCGGCGCGGACAGGGCCGACCAGGGCGAGCTGAGCATCGACGGCAAGCCGGTCACGCTGCGCGACCCGCAGGTGGCGATGAAGCGGGGGATCGCCTTCTCCTCGGAGAACCGCCGCACCGAGGGCATCATCGGCGACCTCAGCGTCCGGGAGAACATCATCCTGGCGTTGCAGGCCGCCCGCGGCTGGACCCGCCCGATCCCGCGCCGCAAGCAGGACGAGATCGTCGACAAGTACATCAAGGCGCTCTCGATCCGGCCGGCCGACCCGGAGCGCCCGGTGCGCAACCTGTCCGGCGGCAACCAGCAGAAGGTGCTGCTGGCCCGCTGGCTGATCACCGAGCCGCGGCTGCTCATCATCGACGAGCCGACCCGCGGCATCGACGTCGGCGCCAAGGCCGAGATCCAGAAGCTCGTCGCCGAACTCTCCGACGGCGGCATGGCGGTGCTCTTCGTCAGCGCCGAGCTGGAGGAGGTGCTCCGGCTCAGCCACAAGATCGCGGTCCTGCGGGACCGCCGCCTGGTCGAGGAGCTGGACAACAGCGCCGGGGTCGACGCCGAACGCATCATGCAGACCATCGCCAGCGGAGCAACCTCATGACCATCCTCAAGAACCGGCTGTTCTGGCCGGCCGCCATCCTGTTGGCGTTGCTGATCGTCAACGTGTTCACGTCCAACCAGTTCATCACCCTGCAGGACGGGCACCTGTTCGGCACGCTGATCGACATCCTCCGGGGCAGCGCGCCGCTGGTCCTGGTCGCGCTCGGCATGACCCTGGTCATCTCGACCGGCGGCATCGACCTGTCGGTCGGCTCGGTCATGGCGATCTCCGGCGCGGTGGCCTGCCTGCTGATCAAGGACCTGGGCAACCAGAACGCGGTCGGCTCGGTGCTGCTGATCATGGCGGTCGCGATCGCCGTCTCGGCCCTGCTCGGTCTCTGGAACGGGTCGCTGGTCGCGATCGTCGGCATCCAGCCGATCATCGCGACGCTGATCCTGATGGTGGCGGGGCGCGGCCTGGCCCAGCTGATCACCGACGGGCAGATCATCAACGTGCAGTCCAGCCCGTACGCGACGATCGCCACCGGTTTCTTCCTGACGCTGCCCGTCGCGTTCCTCATCGCCGTGGCCGCGGTCGCGCTGATCACCGTCCTCACCCGGCGGACAGCGCTCGGCCTGCTGCTCGAATCGGTCGGCGGCAGCCCGAGCGCCAGTCGCCTCGCGGGCATCCGGGCAAAAAGACTGACCATCATGGTGTACGTCGTGTCCGGCGCCTTCTCCGGCCTCGCGGGACTGATCTACAGCGCCAACATCAAGAGCGCGGACAGCATCTACGCCGGCAACCTGATCGAGCTCGACGCGATCCTGGCGGTCGTGATCGGGGGGACCGCGCTGATCGGTGGCCGGTTCTCCATCCTCGGCACCGTGCTCGGCGCGATCCTGATCCAGACGCTGCAGGTCACCGTCGTCGGCATCGGGGTGCCGTCCAAGGCGACCCTGCTCTTCAAGGCGGTCGTCGTCGTGGTGCTCTGTCTGTCCCAGTCCGCGATCTTCCGCGAGAAGGTCTTCGGGCGTTTCAAGCCGCGCCCCGCAGTTCGGGCGGAGGTCCCGGCATGACCGTCATGAGCCCCGAGCCGGTCACCAAACAGGCGGCGATCAACCCACGCCGCCGCGTCTACCGGCCGAACAGCAAGTACATCCCGATCCTGGCGACCCTGGCCCTGCTGCTCGTCATGTACATCAGCGGCGTCGCGAACTACCGGAACTTCGACCAGCCCAGCGTCGTGGTCAACCTGTTCCGGGACAACGCGGTGCTGCTGGTGGTCGCGGTCGGCATGACGTTCGTGATCCTCACGGGCGGCATCGACCTGTCGGTCGGCGCGGTCATCTCGCTCACCACCACCCTGACCGCCACGCTGCTGCAGGGTGGCTGGCCGCCGCTGCTGGTCCTGCCGCTGGTGCTGCTGCTCGGCGCGCTGCTCGGCGCCGGGATGGGCGCGGTGATCCACTACTTCAAGGTGGAGCCGTTCATCGCCACCCTGGCCGGGCTGTTCCTGGCCCGTGGTCTGGCGCTGTTCATCAACCAGGAGTCGATCCCGATCCGGGACAAGCTCTGGACCACGCTCTCCGACATGCGCATCCCGCTCGGGGAGCACACGAAGACGACCCCGACCGCGATCGTGGCCCTGTCGGCCGTGCTGATCGCGGCCGCGATCCTGGCGTGGACCCGGTTCGGCCGCAACGTGTACGCGATCGGCGGCAGCGCCGACTCCGCGCTGCTCATGGGCCTGCCGGTGGCCCGTACGCGGATCGCGGTCTACACCGTCAGCGGGTTCTGCGCCGCGCTCGGCGGTGTGCTCTACACGATCAACTCCACCTCGGGGCACGCGCTGCAGGGCAGCGGCACCGAGCTGGACGCGATCGCCTCGTGCGTCATCGGTGGCGTCCTGCTCACCGGCGGCGCCGGGTACGTCATCGGGAGCCTGCTCGGCGTGCTGGTCTACGGCATGATCGGCACGATCATCAACTTCCAGGGCGACCTGAACTCGGCGTGGACCCGGATCGTCGTCGGCGTCCTGCTGTTCGGCTTCATCGTTCTGCAGCGACTGGTCACACGGAGGGCTCGATGAGCGAGACGGGTAGCGGGGAGATCTGGTTCCTGACCGGGAGTCAGGGGCTGTACGGACCGGAGACGCTGGATCAGGTCGCCGCCCAGTCCCGGGAGATCGCGGAGAAGCTGAACGCGCAGCTCGACGCGGACGTCGTCTGGCAGCCGGTGCTGACCAGCGCCGAGCAGATCCTGGACGTGTGCCGCCGGGCGTCGTCCACCCCGGGCGTGCTCGGCGTGATCACCTGGATGCACACGTTCTCGCCGGCCAAGATGTGGATCGCCGGTCTGGACGCGCTGCGTGCCCCGCTGCTGCACCTGCACACGCAGCACAACGTTGCACTGCCCTGGTCCGAGATCGACATGGACTTCATGAACCTGAACCAGGCCGCGCACGGCGACCGTGAGTTCGGGTTCATCGAGGCCCGGCTCGGCGTGCCGCGCAAGACGGTGGCCGGGCACGTGTCGAACCCGGCCGTGGTCGCGCGGATCGCGACCTGGGTGCGGGCGGCGCGCGGCTACTCGGCGATGCGCACCCTGAAGCTGGCGCGGTTCGGCGACAACATGCGGGACGTCGCGGTGACCGAGGGCGACAAGGTCGAGGCGCAGCTGCGGTTCGGGGTCTCCGTCAACACGTACGGCGTGAATGATCTTGTCAATGTCGTCGATCAGGTGCCGGACGCGGAGATCGACAAGCTGGTCGGGGAATACTCGGACCTGTATGAAGTTTCCAGCGTCCTCCTCGATGAGAAGAAAGAGTCCCTGCGCTACGGCGCGCGGATCGAGATCGGGCTGCGGCAGTTCCTCACCGAGGGCGGCTTCAAGGCGTTCACCAGCAACTTCGAGGACCTCGGCGGTCTGCGCCAACTGCCCGGCCTGGCCGTGCAGCGCCTGATGGCCGACGGCTACGGCTTCGGCGGCGAGGGCGACTGGAAGACGTCGGTCCTGGTCCACACGCTGAAGGCGATGGTCCCGGGCGGCGCCACCTCGTTCATGGAGGACTACACCTACGACCTCACGCCGGGCAACGAGGTCATCCTCGGCGCGCACATGCTCGAGGTCTGCCCGTCGATCGCCGCGTCGACGCCGAAGCTGGAGATCCATCCGCTCGGCATCGGCGGCCGCGAGGACCCGGTCCGCCTGGTCTTCGACGCCGCCCCCGGCAGGGCGATCGTGCTCGGCCTGGCCGACCTGGGCGAGCGGTTCCGCCTGGTCGCCAACGAGATCGAGGTCGTGGCGCCGACCGAGCCGCTGCCGAAGCTGCCGGTCGCGCGCGCGGTCTGGAAGCCGGCCCCGTCGCTGTCCACGTCCGCCGAGTGCTGGCTGACCGCGGGCGGCCCGCACCACACCGTGCTCTCCTCGGCGGTCGGTGCGGAGGAGCTGGCCGACCTGGCCGACATGGTCGGGACCGAGCTGCTGCTCATCGACGACTCGACGACGACGCGGCAGTTCACCAAGGAGGTCCGCTGGAACCAGGCGTACCACCGCCTGGCCCGCGGCTTCGGCCGCTGACAGCAGCAAAGCAGCGCAGAAAAGCGCGGCAGCGAAGCAGCGCAGAAAAGCGCGACAGCAAAGCAGCGCGGCAAAGCACGACAACAAAGCAGCGCGGCAAAGCACGACAGCAAAGCGCCGCCGCAAAGCACCGCGGCACGACACGAGGGCCGGCCCGCGATCGCGGGCCGGCCCTCGGCGTCAGACGTTCGAGACGAACTTCGGGTGGCTGAGCAGGAAGTTGTCGATCCGGTCCTTCTTGATCGCCTTCAGCAGGTCCATGGTGTCCTTGGTGAGCTTCTCCACGCTGCCGACCCCGTCGACGTCGGCCGAGTTCAGCTCACCCTCGTTCGTCTTGATGGTGATCAGCCGATCCGGCTTGAGGCTGCGCATCGCGAGCACCCAGTCGGCGAGCTCGGCCTTGCCCTTGTCCACCGTCATCGCCTTGCCGAACGCGTTGAGCAGCTTCGGCAGCTTGGTCGGCGAGTCCAGCCCGTCCTTGATCGCCTGGTTGATGATCGCCTTGAAGAACTGCTGCTGGTGCCGCTGCCGGCCGTAGTCGA
>KL571277.1:13939-14188 GCA_000715855.1 Actinoplanes liguriensis | reverse complement strand
GCCGTAGTCGACCGAGTTGTCCTCCAGCAGGTCGCGCTGGCGGACGAAGTCGAGCGCCTGGCTCGGGTTGAAGCAGTGGTTGCCCTTGGTGTAGACGTTCGGCTTCACGCCGGGGATGGCGTGGTTGACCGTGCCGGTGCTGTTCAGCACGAACGGCTTGGTGGTCTTGCCGTTCTTCACACCCAGGTGGATCGACGTGGTGGTGGTGTCCACGTACATGCAGACCTTGCCGAGCACGTTCACCACGTC
>KL571277.1:13409-13634 GCA_000715855.1 Actinoplanes liguriensis | reverse complement strand
CCTGGAAGTCGATGATCGCCCCGGCGTCCGGCGTGATCCCGGTGAGGTCCTTGATCGTCAGGGTGAGCAACTCGAAGCCGTGCTGCAGCGCTTTCTTACCGGTGAGGCCCCAGGTCCCGTACGCGAAAGCGGCGTTGATCTTCGCCTTGGCGCCGTTCCACTTGTGCTTCCCGTTGTCGTAGGGCGGGATGAAGACGTAGCTGTCGCGCGGCAGCGAGATCAGGT
>KL571277.1:8221-13155 GCA_000715855.1 Actinoplanes liguriensis | reverse complement strand
CCGCTGCTGTGGTCCTTGTGAGTCGGAGCGCAGCGGCTCGCCGTTGGTCTCGTCCGGCCGCTGGTCGATGCCGACCAGGAGGATGTTCTTCGCGCCGTCCAGGCCGGCGTTCTTCTTCTCCTCCTGCTTGTCCGCGACCGGCGCGGAGGGGAGCAGCTGTTCCTCGTCGATGGAGCTGGTCGCCGCGGCGAGCGTCGCCTTCAGCCCGATCACGCCGCCACCCCCGGCCACCAGCAGCAATGCGCCCAGGATCGCGGTCCAGAGGGCCCATCGTGGCGTACGCCGTCTCTTGCCGTTGGTAGCCAAGAATTCTCCCCGTGGTCAGAGTGGTGGTTCCACCCTCAAAGACGGGATCGGCACGGCAAAGTGTTGATTGGAAAAAGATGGAATATCGATGAGTTTTGGGTTACGGGAGGGTGAAACTCAGGC
The DNA here is from genome assembly GCA_000715855.1 of Actinoplanes liguriensis. Classification (GTDB taxonomy): domain Bacteria; phylum Actinomycetota; class Actinomycetes; order Mycobacteriales; family Micromonosporaceae; genus Actinoplanes; species Actinoplanes liguriensis. Next base: position 12,726 of record KL571277.1, on the reverse strand, counting down.
CGTCTCGATGCTCACCCAGTCGAGATCACCGGCGTAGTAGTCGCAGCCCACCGTCCGTTGGTCGCAGTCCAGCTTCCCGCCGATCGTCAAAGGCCAGTTGTTGCGAATGGCGCCTGTCCACCCCTGCCGTCCGGCCACCCGCTGCCCGTCGATGGCGAGCGCGACCCCGGTGCTGACCCGCACGCAGGTGACGATGTGCCAGGCGCCGTCGTTGATCGCGTAGGGCGCGTCGGCCTCCAGGACGCCGCGAGTGCCCCGGAACGAGCACTGCACCTTCCCGTTCGGGATCTGCAGTTTGAAGTTGCCGCCCTCGGTCGCGGACTGGCCTTTCTGGATGATGTTGCCGAAATGACCGGTGGTGCGCAGCCGCAGCGTCACCGCGAAGTCCCGTTCGCCGGGGTTGAGCGCCGGATCGGCCGGAACCACGACCAGATGGCCGGGGTGGGCCGGCGGAGTGTCCGGCTCCAGGCGGTCGAAGCGGTAGCCGGTCGCGCCCTGGGTGGTCACCCCGGCGCCGACCTCCCTGCCGATCTGTCCGTCAAGTCGGTTCCCGCTGCTGTCGGACATCCGGGAGGCGCCGTACGGCTCGTCCATGGCCCAGTACGCGATCGGGGCGGCCGGCGAGGCGTGGGCCGCCATCGGCGTACCGGCCATCAGGATCGTCGTGGCCAGCAGGGGTAACCATCGTCGCATCGGGGTCCTCGAGGGATGTCGGAACGGAATCCCTCCGAGACTAAAGGTGCCTATCGGGATCTACGTTAACAACCCGGCAAATCCCCATCGACAGGGTGCTCGCCGACCCTGGCTGAGTGCCGGTTCACCTTGGTAGCATCCCGCCGATCATGAGTGACAACCCCTCGGTCGTCATGACGCTCCAGTGAAGATAAGGATCGTGGCGAAGTGCTGCTGAACGGGACTGACGGTGAGACCTCGGAGCACAAGGTGATCGCGCCCAACGGCGGCCTGTCCGGCCCCGGCCTGCCGAGCTCGGGCCTGCCGAACCAGGCTCTCCAGGTGCTCGCCCTCGCGCAGCGCACCGCGGAGGAGCACGTCGCCAGCGCGCAGCACCACGCGGACAAGATCCGCACGGACGCGCTCGCTGCCGCCGAGCAGATCGCGCGGGACGCCCAGGCCCACGCCAACAACGTGCGCCAGGAGGCCGACCGGGTGCTCGCCGAAGGGCGTGCCGCGGCCGAGCAGATGGCCCGTGAGGCGCAGTCCCGCGCCGAGGAGGCCCGCCGCGCCGCCGACAAGATCGTCGCGGACGCGCGCCAGCGGGCCGAGTCCATCGGCGCCGACGCGATGCACGGCGCCGAGCAGCTCAAGCTGCAGGCCCAGCAGCGCTACGACGACGTGGTCGGCAGCCTGGGCGCCAAGCGCGAGGCGCTGCAGCAGCAGATCGAGGCGCTGGAGAACTTCGACCGGGAGTACCGGGGCCGCCTGACCCAGTTCATGCAGGGGCAGCTGCGGGCCCTCTGGGCGGACGCGCCCCAGGTCACCGCCGAGGTGATCGACGAGGAGCCGGTCGCCGAGGAGATCGAGGCCGGCCCGCGCCACGGCCACGGCCACGGCCACCACACGGTCGACGAGGAGACCGAGGAGCTCGAGGAGCACTGAGCCCCAGCACTGCGAGAACGGCCAGGACCTGCGTGGTCCTGGCCGTTTCGCTTGCCTCGGTACGTCATGAGCCGCCCGTTCACACGAACGTCTGGCGGATCTCCCCGATCCCGTCCACCCGGCTGACGAGCACCTCACCGGGCTGCAGGTACCGTGGCGGCTCCCGCCGGTTCCCCACCCCGGCCGGCGTCCCGGTGAAGATCAGGTCCCCGGGCAGCAACGGGCACACCGCCGAGATCTTCACGACCAGCTCATCGATCGGGAAGATCATCTCGCTGGTCCGCCCGTGCTGGACCCGCTCGTCCCCGAGATGGCACTCGAACGCGAGGTCGTTCCGGTCGTCGAACTCGTCCGTGGTGACGGCGAACGGCCCGGTCGGCCCGAACCCGGGGAACGACTTGCCGAGCGAGAACTGCGCCGGCTTGCCCTGCGACTGGACCGCCCGCTCGGACAGGTCCTGCCCCACGGTCAGCCCGGCCACGGCGTCCCACGCGTCGGCCCGCGCGATGCGGTGCCCGCCGGCCCCGATCACGGCGACCACCTCGATCTCCCAGTCCGGCTTCCCGGGCGGCAGTGTCACCTCGGTGATCGGCCCGGTGATGCACGTGGGGAACTTGGTGAACAGCAGCGGCTCGTCCGGCGCCTGGAACCCGGCCTCGGCGGCGTGCGGCCGATAGTTCAGCGCGACCGCGAACACCTGCCGGGGCCGTGGCGACGGCGCGCCCAGCTGCTCCGGCGTGAACGTCACCGCGCCCGCCCAGTCCGCGCCCGCGGCCCACGCGGTGAGCTCGCCGAAGCGGGCCAGCGTGGTATTCACGTCGGCGGAGAACCGCCCGCCGCTGTGCTTCTCGACGTCCAGCGCCCACTCGCGGTCGACCAGCACCAGCCGGTCGTCGATCGTCGCGAACCGCACGGGTCAGCTCGCGTAGATCGAGCTCGAGTACGGCTCGGTGTCGTGCGCCGACTTCCACGGCACCACGGTGTTGCGCAGCAGGCCCACGCCCTGGATCTCGGCCTCCACCACGTCACCCGGCTTGAGGTAGAAGTCGAACGGGTTCGGCTGCACGGCGGCCACCCCGGAGATCGTGCCGGTGGTGATGATGTCACCGGCCGAGTAGCCCTGCGGCGAGTGGAACGCCACCAGGTCCTTCAGCTTGAGCACCATGTCCGAGGTGTTGCCGGACTGCCGCACCTGCCCGTTGACGCGCAGCTCCATGCCGAGGTCGTGCGGGTCGCCGATCTCGTCGGCGGTGACGATCCACGGCCCGATCGGGCAGAACGTGTCGATGCCCTTGGAGAACGAGAACACGCCGGACTGCATCTCGCGCCGCTGGATGTCGCGCGCGGTGATGTCGTTGAACACGGTGTAGCCCGCGATGTAGTCGCCGGCCTCCTCCGGGCCGAACCAGCGGCCGGACTTGCCGATGATCACGGCCAGCTCCAGCTCGTAGTCCAGCTCCTTGGTCAGCCCCTCCGGGTAGACGATGTCGTCCTCCGGGCCGATGATCGCGTCCACGTTCTGGAAGAACACGATGCCCTTGTGCACCGGGTGCGACCAGTTCACCTTCTGCAGCTCCTGGTGGTGCACCGCGAAGTTGCCGGCGGTGTGGAAGAACTTCTTCGGCTGGATCGGCGCCCGCAGCTTCACGCTCTCCAGGGGAAAGATCTGACGAGTCTCGTCGACGGTGCTCATTGATCCGCCGCGCTCGAAGAACTCCCGGGTCGAGCCGACCGCCAGCTCGACGACCTCGTCGCCCTCGATCCGGCCGACCCGTCCCTCGTCGAATGTCACCAGTCGCATGCTCGCCTCGTTTTCACTGTATGAAAGTCTCTTTCACTCATGAAAAATCCTCCGTCGCCGAGGCCGCACTGTCAAGGGACCCCGGTGCCGCGACCCGGAACACCCGCAGCTGCAGGGCGAGCGTCGAGTAGTAGCCGATCAGCGTCGTGAGCTCGAACAACACCGGCAGGCCGAGCGCGTCGCGGGCGCTCGCGAACTCGTCGTCGGTGAGATCGCCCCGCTCGGCGAGAGCCGTCGCGAGATCCAGGATCAGCCGATCGGCCGGGTCCGGAAAGGCGCTTCCGTCGCCGCTGCGCAGGCCATTCAGCTCGTACGCCGTGAAACCGGCCGCCGCGGCGACGGCCTCATGGGCGTACCTCTCGAATTCTGATCGCCAGACCCGAGCGACCGTGAGAATCGCGATCTCCCTGGCCCGCGTGGTCATCGCGGTGCGGTAGCGCACCGCGCTGCCGAGCTCCTGCAGCGCGCCGCCCAGCCCGGGCTGCAGCAGCATCGCGTTGAACGGCCCCTCCAGGCCGCCCCCGTCGTCGACGAGCCGGAACGCCGAGCCCGTCGCGCGCGGGCCACCGGCGATCGCGTCGTAGACCGCCCGCTGGTCGTCGTCGAGCTCCTCCGGACGGAGCTTGGCGAGCCTCATGCCCGGTGTCCCAGCAGCGCCGAGATGTCCTGGCAGGCCTCGCTGATCAGCGGTTTCAGCTCGCGCACGATGCGCTGCGAGGACCAGTCGCGGGACTGCACCGCCAGGTTCGCGCCGGCCACCACCGTGCCCTGCGCGTTGCGGACCGGCGCCGCGACCGAGCGCAGCCCGTAGGCCAGCTCCTCGTCCTGCATCGCCCACCCGTCGGCCCGGATCTTGGCCAGCTCGTCGCGCAGCTCGTCCAGGTTGACCTTCGCGTTCGGCCCGTGCAGCTTCGCGAACGACGTCTCGGTGACCCGGGACTTCAGGTCGTCGTCGGCCAGGTGCGCGAGCAGCAGCTTGCCGATCGAGGTGTGCACGGCCGGCAGCGTGGACCCGACCTGGATGTTCGCCGTGACCAGGTCGGAGTTGCGCAGCCGGACCAGGTAGAGCACCTGGTCGGCGGTGAGC
>KL571277.1:5839-8000 GCA_000715855.1 Actinoplanes liguriensis | reverse complement strand
GGTCCAGGCTGCGCAGCGCGGCGGTGCCGAGCGTGAGGACCCGCACGCCGGGGCGGTAGTCGCCGTTCGGCAGATGGTCCAGATAGCCCTCCGAGGTCAGTGTCATCACCACCCGGTACACCGTCGGCAGCGGCATGCCGACGGCCGGCGCGATGTCGCTGACCCGCCACGTGGGGCGCTGCTCGCTGAAGAGCGAGAGGATCCGCAGGCCCTTGGCCAGGGCCTCCACCCGGTACTCGGGTCTCTCGGCGTCCTTCTTGGGGGGCATCGGCGTCCTCGTCTCCCGTCCCGCGCGGCTGGACAGAGGTCCTTGCCGCGGTCTAGCGTTGGTGCAAGAAACCTACTTTCATCTAGTGAAAGTTGGCAAGAGCTTCCCCCGGAACGGTGAGGGCCGATGACCATGACCGACTGGTTGCAACTACGTGAGCGTCCCACCCTGGTGGTCGGCGCGGGCGGTCTTGGCGGTGCCGGGGTGCAGGCACTGGCCCTCGCCGGGGCGCGCGTGCTGCTCGCCGACGTCGACGCCGAGGCACTCGAAGCCGTCCGGCTCCGCGTCAAGGAGGCCGGGGCGGAAATTCACACCATACAAGCCGATTTGCGTACGGCGTCAGCCTGCCGGACCCTCGTCGCGGACGCGGTCTCGCTCCTCGGGGGCCTCGACGTCTTCCTGCACGCCGTCGGCCGCAACGTCCGCAAACCGGTCGTCGAGCTGGACGACGACGACTGGGAGACGGTGGTGAACCTGAACCTGTCGACCGCGTACTGGACCGGTCAGGCCGTCGGCAAGGCCATGGTCGCCCAGGGATACGGCCGGATGGTCTTCTGCTCGTCGGTCTCCGGGCTGCTCGCGCACGCGAACCACGCGCCGTACGCGGCCACCAAGGGCGGGCTCAACCAGCTGCTCCGCGTGATGGCCCGGGAGTGGGCGCCGCACGGCGTGACCGTGAACGGGGTCGCGCCCGGCTACATCGAGACCGGTCTGACCCGGGCGTACCTCGACAAGGACGGGAACCGGGAGAAGCTCGAGTCCCTCGTCCCCGCCGGCCGGCTCGGACGTCCCGCCGAGGTCGCCGACGCGATCACGTTCCTCGCCTCCGACCGTGCCGCGTTCGTCACCGGCCAGGTCCTCTACATCGACGGTGGTCGTACCCTCGTTTAAGGAGTTCGTTCGTGTCCAACCCAGTCATCACTCAGCGCTTCCCCGGCCGGTCCGTCCTGGTCACCGGGGCCGGCACCGGCTTCGGCGCGGAGATCGCGTTCCGCGCCGCCCAGGAGGGCGCCCGGGTCGGCGTGCACTACCGCAGCTCCAAGGACGGCGCCTCACGGACTGTGGAGCGAATCCGCGCGATCGGCGGCGAAGCCGAACTGTTCCAGGCCGACATCACCAGCTGGGACGACATCAAGCGTCTCGCCGACGAGTCGTTCGAGGCGTTCGGCGGCCTGGACGTCCTGATCAACAACGTCGGTGACGTGGCCCGCGACCAGATGTCCTGGCGGGACATCACCGAGGAGTCCATCGACCACGTCCTCGAGGTCGACATCAAGGGCACGCTGCTCTGCGTCCACGAGTTCGGCGCCCGCATGCTCGACCAGGGCCACGGCAACATCGTCAACATCGGTTCGACGGTGGTCGTCCGCGGTTCCGCGCGAGCCCCGCAGTACGCGGCGGCGAAATACGGCATCATCGGCCTCACCAAGTCCTACGCCGCGGCCTTCGCCCCGTCCGTCCGGGTCAACGTCTTCGCCCCCGGCTTCATCGAGACCGAGGCGACGCTGAAGCGAGACGACTGGAAGTCCGGCCGGGGCGACAAACTCCGCTCGATGACCCCGATGGGCCGCATCCCGGGCCCGGCCGAGCTGGCCGGCGCCGCCCTGTTCCTGGCCACCGACGACGCCGCCCACATGACGGGCTCGTTCATGCTCGCCGACGGCGGCTACAACATGGTCGGCGCCTGACCCGTTCCACCCGATGGGCCGGCCCTCCGGGCCGGCCCATCACCATGCCCCCCGCGTGGCCTCCCGCTGGTCGGCTGGTGCTCACGGTTGTTATGAGGGACGAATAACAACCGTGAGCACCAGCCGAGACCCTGCGTCGCATGCGTGACCGTCTCGTGCTGCCGCGATGCGGCGGGTGGTCAGGCTTGCGGCGCGCCGCACTCCC
>KL571277.1:5344-5541 GCA_000715855.1 Actinoplanes liguriensis | reverse complement strand
ATAACCACGGCGAGAACCAGCCCGGGGAGTGCGGCGCGGCTGGGCGGTGAGTGGCTGCGGGATCGCGGGCTCGTGGAGGGTGCGGCGTTGAGGCCGGCGCCCCGGGATGGGGCGTCGGCCTCGGGGGCGAGCGGGGTCGTCGGAGGGGGCGTCGGCCTCGGGGGCTGTCTCTTATACACATCTCTGATGGCGCGAGG
>KL571277.1:4667-5096 GCA_000715855.1 Actinoplanes liguriensis | reverse complement strand
GGCCTCAGGGGCGAGCAGGGTCATCGGAGGGGGCGCCGGCCTCAGGGGCGAGCGGGGTCAGCGGATGCGGCGGACGAACAGGATCGTGACCGCCGACAGCAGGCCGAGCACGGCCAGGACGGCGAAGAACACCGGGTAGTTCGAGGAGCCGCTCGCGGCCAGGACAGCGACCGCGACGATCGGGGCGCCGACGTTCGGGAGGAGAGTGGCCACCTGGTAGACGCTCATGGCCTTGCCGGCGTGCGCCTGGTCCGGCACCACTTCGGCGGCGATGGCGATGTCCACGGTCAGGTAGATCGCCTGGCCCACGGAGAGGATCAGCCACGCCGCGAGGAAGCCGTCGAGGGACTGGGTCACCGAGGCGACGACCAGGCCGGCGGCGAGGATGATCGCGCCGACCGTGACGAACGCCTTGCGGCGGCCGAGCCG
>KL571277.1:798-4458 GCA_000715855.1 Actinoplanes liguriensis | reverse complement strand
GCCTTGCGGCGGCCGAGCCGGTCGGACAGGTATCCGGAGAGCAGGAAGCAGACCACCGAGACGGGCGTCGAGATGGCGGTGAACGTCGCGTACTTGGCGGTGGCGTCGTCGATCGACATGCCGACCGTGTCGGTCAGGTAGTACGTGGCGTAGGTCTGGACGCCCACGTACGCCAGCCCGATCAGGAAGCGGCTGATCCAGTTCCACGCGAAGTCGCGGTCACCGTTGGTGCGGATCCAGTAGCTGGCGGCGAATTGCCGTACGCCGAATGCTGGAAAATCTCCCGAAGCGGGACGGTCCGCATGGCGGATCACGTGGGACAGGAGCATCGCGGCGGCGACCGCGACGACGCCGGGCACGGCCAGCATGAGCAGCTGCTGGTGGACGAGTTTCGCACCGAGGAAGACGCCGCTGAGCACGGAGAGCGCGACGACGAAGCCGATCAGGCCGGAGAGCCGGGCGCGCAGCCGGTCCGGGACGAATTCGGGGATCAGCGGGAGGAACCCGGCGAACGCGGCGCTGGCGCCGAGCGACCCGAGTGCCCAGCCCGCGGCGACACCGGCGACCGACGGGACGCTGCCGGCGACGATCAGGCCGAGCAGGGCGGTGATCGCGCCGCCGACGAGCCAGGGGCGGCGCCGGCCGAAGCGGGACCGGGTCCGGTCGCTGAGCGCGCCGAACAGCGGCAGCGACAGGATCGACATGACCGCGCCGACGCCGATGACGGTGGAGAGCGCGACGGTCTTGCCGTCCGGGTCGATCTCGGTGATCCGGACCGCGAGCGTGACGATCTGCGGGGTCAGGCTGGCGAAGTAGAGACCGAACGCGGCGAGGACCAGGGCCGGGACGAGAAGTTTCGACTCAAGGTGGCTCGCGGACGGCCGAACATCATCGTCGGGCGGCGCGACCGATACAGGCGAGATGTCGGACATAAGGGCCTCCCGAGCTCCACTTTCACTCAGTGAAAGCGAGTTTCAATGTGATTGCCGCGACATTAAGCCCGCGAGCCGCCTGTGTCCACAGATCCGGGGCCAGCGGGTTAAAGATCTTGTGGCGGTTGACACATGCGCGCGAACCGAGAAACACTCGGGTAACACGCACTGGAAAGTAGTTCTCACCTAGTGAAAGTGGCGGAACCATGGCGCGCACGGTTTTCACCAACGGACTGGTCTTCGACGGCTCGGGTTCGGCCCCGGCTCCCGGCGAGGTCGTCGTCGAGGGCGACCGGGTGACCGAGGTGCGAGCCGGCTGGCGGGACACGCACGAGCCGACCGACGTGATCGTCGACGCGACCGGCTGCACGGTCATGCCCGGCATGATCGAGTCGCACTGTCACCTGACGTTCCCGTCCGCGGTCGGGCACATCGACCCGAGCTTCAACCCGCCCCTCGACGTCAGCTTCTTCAAGCACATCGAGGGCCTGGAGTCCGAGCTGGCGCGCGCCGAGCGCAACGCGAAGATCCTGCTCGACCACGGCTTCACCTCGGCGTACTCGGCGGGCTCGATCCTGCCGATGCCGGTCGAGATCATCCTCCGCGACAAGATCAAGGCGGGTGTCGTGCCCGGCCCGCGGATGCGCGCGGCGAGCATGGAGCGCGACAACCACCCGGTCCGGCCGGACGGTCACGTCGAGCCCGACTGGCAGGGGCCGGACGCCTGCCGCCGCTGGGTGCGCGACATGGCCGCGCAGGGCTACGACAGCGTGAAGTTCCTGCTCAGCAACGACGACGTGTTCGTGCCGGGCGGCTCGCAGGTCACCCAGTACACCGAGGAGGAGGCTCGCGCGGCCGGCGAGCAGGCGCGGGAGTCCGGCGTCTGGCTCAACTGCCACGCGCAGTCCGCCGAGTCCGTCAAGATCGCGGTCCGGTCCGGCTTCCGGTCGATCTACCACTGCACGTACGCCGACGAGGAGGCCCTCGACCTGCTCGAATCGGTGAAGGACACGGTCTTCGTCTCGCCCGCGCCCGGCATCATCTACGCCAACGTCCACGAGGGCGAGGAGTTCGGCATCACCCGCGCGGTGGCCGAGAAGATGGGCTCGGTCGACGCCCTCGAGGGCATGGCGCGGGTGTACCCGGAGATCCGCAAGCGCGGCATCCGCGCGCTGCCCGGCGGCGACTACGGCTTCCCGAACAACCCGATCGGCCGCAACGCCCGGGACCTGCAGCTCTTCGTCGACGTGCTCGGCTACACCCCGCTGGAGATGCTGGTCGCCGCCACCAAGCTCGGCGGCGAGCTGGTCGACTTCGGCAACCTGGGCATGCTCAAGCCGGGCTGGACCGCCGACGTCCTGGTCGTCCGCGGCAACCCCGCCGAGGACCTGACGCTCCTGCAGGACAGCGAGAACCTGCTCGCGATCATGCAGAACGGCGCGTTCCACAAGACTCCGGTCGCCGCGTGATCACCGAGCACCGCGAGGTCGTCTTCGCGAGGCGGCCGGGCTTCCGGCCGCTCGCGCTGGACCTCTACGTCCCCGAGAACCCGAAAGCCCTCTGCGTCTACCTGCACGGCGGCGGCTGGCGGGTCGGCACGCGCACCGAGGGCCCGGGCAACGTCAAGACCTGGAACCCCCATTTCTTCCCGTACGTCGCAACGACCGGCCTCGCCGTGGCCTCCGTCGACTATCGGCTCTCCGGCGAGGCCACCTTCCCCGCCCAGCCCGACGACGTGGCGGCCGCCCTCGACTTCCTCGCGAAGCACCGGGCCCGGCTCGGTGTCAGCACCGATCGCACCGTGATCTGGGGCGTCTCCGCCGGTGGCCACCTCGCCGCCCTGGCCGCCCTGGAGCCGCGCCACCGGATCGCCGCGGCGGCCTGCTGGTACCCGGTCACCGACCTGGACGCCCTCGCCAAGGACATCGCGGAGGCCGGCGGCAGACCCGACCGCAGCGCCGAGTCGCGCGAGGGCGCGTTCCTCGGTGGCGCCCTCGACGACGTGCCAGGCGTGGCCGCCGCCGCGAGCCCGGTAAGCCACGTCCGGCCGGGCGCGCCCCCGTTCCTGTTCCTGCACGGCGACGCGGACCTCGCCGTCCCGCCCCGCCAGAGCGAGCGCCTCGCCGAGGCGTTGCGGGCCGCCGGCGGGCAGGCCACGGTCGAGCTGGTCCCCGGCGCCGGCCACATGTTCCCGGAGCTCGACGAGCCGGCCACCCGGGCCGTCACCGACCGGTCCGTGCGCTTCCTGCTGGATCACGCCGCGTAGACCGGCTCGCCGTCGACTCCTGCTGGATCACGCTTCGTAGACCGGCTCGCCGTCGACTCCTGCTGGATCACGCTTCGTAGACCGGCTCGCCGTCGACTCCTGCTGGATCACGCTTCGTAGACCGGCTCGCCGTCGACTCCTGCTGGATCACGCCTCGTAGACCGGCTCGCCGTCGACGAACGTCATGACGACCGAGGCGTCGCCGATCTCGGCGGCCGGGGCCGCGAACAGGTCGCGGTCGAGGACGGCCAGGTCGGCGCGGAAGCCGGGACGCAGGCTGCCGGTGTCGTCGCGCCGGTTCACGAACGCCGAGCCCGCGGTGTACGCCGTCAGCGCCGTCGCCAGGTCGAGCTCCTGCCCCGGCAGGAACGCGTCGTAGCCGCTCCCGTGGTGCGCCCGGTTCACCGCGACGTGGATGGCCTGCAGCGGATCGGGTGTGGTCCTGTCTCTTATACACATCTC
>KL571277.1:0-608 GCA_000715855.1 Actinoplanes liguriensis | reverse complement strand
GCGAGGCCCAGTACGCCTGCAGGTTCGCGCTCGCCCCGAGCGCCCGGAACCGCGGGATGTCCGACGGGTGCACGACCTGCAGGTGGGCCAGGTGTGGCCGGGTGTCCCGGAAGCCGTTCGCCGCCCGTGCCGCCGCGACCGCGTCGAGCGCCTCCCGCACCGCCCGGTCGCCGAGCGCGTGGAAGTGCACCTGGAACCCGTGCGAGTCCAGCTCGGTCACGTACGACGACAGCGCGGCCGGGTCGATGAACGACAGCCCGGCGTTCGCGGTCGCGCACCCGCACGAGTCCCGGTAGGGCTGGGTCATCGCGGCCGTGAAGTTCTCCGCGACCCCGTCCAGCATCAGTTTCACGCTGTCGCTGCGCAGCCGCCCGGTGGTGTGCCGCTCGCGCTTGGCGAGCAGGTCGGGGATCTGCTCGGCGCCGCGGTCCCGGTCCCACCACAGCGCGCCGATGACCGTCGCGGTCAGCTGCCCGGTGGTGGCGGCCTCCAGATAGGCGTCGGAGACGTCCGGGTAGCCGTTGGTCGCGCAGAGCATCGCGTCCTGCCAGGCGGTCACGCCCAGGGAGTGCAGCAGCGTCTGCGCCCGGAGCAGCCCGGCGAGCCGC
>KL571276.1:51630-52262 GCA_000715855.1 Actinoplanes liguriensis | reverse complement strand
GCTCGTGGTGGTCGACTGCGAGGGCGACCCGGCTGACGTGGAGAAGTCCAAGCTCGTCTTCCACGCCGCCGACCGCGCACCCGACGTGCCGGACACCGTTCCGGCCGGCATCGAGTAATCAGAACCGGTCAGGTGTGCGACCGCGCCCCGCGTGCGGTCGCACACCTGGTGCAACCCCGAAGATCAACACCTTGAAGACCGATTTCGCCGTACGTCGTGAGCACCGCTCCGGCCGTACCGAAGAAATTTTCTCTGCCGTGTCGAATCCGGCGGCTCCCGTTCGAGAGAGAGGGTGAAGGGCCGAGAGGCGGCCCGTGACCCTGGGAGTTTCCGATGAGGCTGGCCCTGGCTCTGGGCGTGGCGGCAGGCCCGCTCTACGTCGTGGTGTCGTTGATCGAGGCGACGGTCCGTGACGGTTTCGACCCCACCCGGCACGCGTGGAGCATGCTGGAGAACGGCCCGTACGGCTGGGTGCACAGCCTCAACCTGATGATCGCCGGCGCCCTCGTGATCTGCGGTGCGGCCGGGCTGCGGCGGGTGCCCGTCGCGCGTCCCGTCCCGGCGTTGCTCGCCCTCTACGGCCTGGGCATGATCGCCGCCGGAGTGTTCACCGCCGACCCCGGGCGCGGCTT
>KL571276.1:49721-51429 GCA_000715855.1 Actinoplanes liguriensis | reverse complement strand
CCGCGGCTCGCGCTGTTCTCCCGGGTCACCGGCGTGGTGTTCCTGGCCGGGTTCCTCGCGCTCGCCTCCACCGGCGGTCCCGCCTGGGCGCTGCTGGCCTTCACCGCGGCCGTGATCCTCGCCTCGGCCTGGCTCACGGTCGTCTTCGCCCACTACCGTCGCGTCGTTGCCTGACCGCCCGGCGCCCACCGAACGACGAAGGAGTCACGACATGCGATACCTGACGTTGCTGCGCGGCCGGCACTCGGCCACCCCGCCGCCGCCCGAGGTGATGGCCGCGATCATGGCGCTGGGCGAGGAGGCCACCAAGGCCGGCGCGCTGCTCGACACCGCGGGCCTGGCGCCGGGCGCGGCCGGCGCCCGGGTGAGCCTGACCGGCGGCGAGCTGGCCACCGTCGACGGTCCGTTCGCCGAGTCGAAGGAGGTCATCAGCTACGCGATCTATGAGGTCCGGTCGAAGGAGGAGGCGGTCGAGTGGGCCGCCCGGTTCCTGCGGGTGCACCGTGACCTGTGGCCGGAGTGGGAGGGCGAGGTCGAGGTGCTGAAGCTGTTCGGCCCCGAGGACTTCCCGGCGCCGGCGTAACCAGCGGCATGGCGACCGATCGCGCGGCGGTCGAGCGGGTCCTCGAAGCGGTCTGGCGCATCGAGTCGGCGAGGCTCGTCGCGGGCCTCGCCCGGCTGGTCCGTGACCTCGGGCTGGCCGAGGAGCTGGCCCAGGACACCCTGGTCATCGCCCTGGAGCAGTGGCCCCGTGACGGCGTGCCCGCCGACCCGGGCCGGTGGCTGCGGGCGACCGCGAAGCACCGGGCGATCGACCTGCTGCGGCGGCGCTCGCGGTATGCGGAGAAGCTGGCGCTGCTCGGCCGTGACGCCGAGCAGCGCGAGAGCGACGGCGAGGAGGCGGTCGTCGACGCCCTCGACGACCACTTCGGCGACGACCTGCTGCGGCTGATCTTCACGGCGGCGCACCCGGTCCTGTCCGTGGAGGGCCGGGTCGCGCTGACCCTGCGGCTGCTGGGCGGCCTGAGCACGGCGGAGATCGGGCGCGCGTTCCTGATCCCGGAGGCGACCGCCGCCCAGCGGATCGTCCGCGCCAAGCGGGCCCTCGCCGCGGCCGGCGCCGAGTTCGCGCTGCCCACCCCGGCGGAGACGGCCGAGCGGCTCGGCACGGTGCTCGGCGTGCTCTACCTGATCTTCAACGAGGGGTACGCCGCGACCGGCGGGGCCGGCTGGACGCAGCCCCGGCTCTGTCACGAGGCGATGCGGCTCGGGCGGATCCTGGCCGGGCTCCTGCCGTCGGAGCCCGAGGTCCACGGCCTGATCGCGCTGATGGAGCTGCAGGCGTCCCGGCTTCCCGCCCGGGCCGGCGCCGACGGGCGTCCGGTTCTGCTAGGCGACCAGGACCGCCGCCGCTGGGACCGGTTGCTGATCCGGCGCGGGCTGGCCGCCCTGGACCGGGCCGAGTCGCTGGGCGGCGGGCTCTACACGCTGCAGGCCGCGATCGCCGCCTGTCATGCGCGGGCGCACACGTACGGCGAGACGGACTGGAGCCGGATCGCGGCGCTCTACGAGATCCTGGCCTACCTGCAGCCGTCGCCGGTGGTGCGGCTCAACCAGGCGGTCGCGGTCGGCATGGCCGGTGATCCGGGTCGTGGCCTGGGCATTCTCGACGCGCTCGGCGCCGAGCGGGCGCCTGTCTCTTATACAC
>KL571276.1:47618-49466 GCA_000715855.1 Actinoplanes liguriensis | reverse complement strand
ATGTGTATAAGAGACAGGACCTCACCCGTAACGAGAGCGAGCGCACCCTCTACAGCGGCCGGGCCGAAGCGCTGACGGCCGAGTCAGGGCTTGAACGCTAGGCCGGCGAACTCGTCGACCGGGGTGGCGCTCCCGTCGATCGTGCCGGGCTGCCACTGGGCGCAAGACACCACGCCCGGCGGCAGCAAATCGAGACCGTCGAAGAAACGGCCGATCTCCTCCGGCGACCGCAGCGTGATCGACGGCTTGCCGAACCGGTTCCAGTGCCGCACCGACTCGTCGCTCGCCGCGCCGTGCACCGCGTTGCTGGCGTGGTTGACCGCCAGGTAACTGCCGGACGGCAGCGCCGCGAGCAGGCGACGGACGATCTCCCGTGCCCGCGAGGTGTCCTCGACGTGGTGCAGCACCCCGATCAGCATCAGGGCGACCGGCGCGGTGAGGTCGAGCGTCTCCCGGGCCGCGTCCAGGATCGTGTCCGGGTCGTGCAGGTCGGCTTCGAGGTACCGGGTTTCGCCGGTCAGGAGCGCTTGAGCGTGGACGAGCACCAGCGGGTCGTTGTCGACGTAGACGACCCGGGTGTCCGGCGCGAGCCGCTGCGCCACCTCGTGGGTGTTCTCCGCGGCCGGCAGGCCGCTGCCGATGTCCAGGAACTGGCGGACCCCACGGTCGGCGACCAGGTGGGTGACGGCCCGCCCGAGGAACGCCCGGTCGGCCCGCGCCTGGTCGACGATGCTGGGCAGCATCCGCCGGACCTGCTCGCCGACCTCCCGATCGACCGGGAAGTTGTCCGTCCCGCCCAGCCAGTAGTTCCAGACCCGCGCCGAGTGGGGTACCGACTCGTCCACCATGAGACCGAATCTAGCCGCTCCCGCCCGGCTGAGCCATCGATGGGGATCGTGGCGGACCGTGGCGACGGCGACCGCGGGCGCTACGCCGGGATCCACGGCGGCCGGCTCCCGCAGCCGTCCGCAGTCTCAGGTGGTGTGCGCGCAGCCCGTCCTGCCGGATCGGCGCGTGCCGCGGCCGTCACTGCGGTGGCGGCCGCAGCAGCACGTCGAAAACCGTCGTGAAGAACGCGGCGAAAGAATCCTCCGACCGGGCCGCCCGCGCACCGAGCAGAGCGCCCTCCCACGCGTTCAGCACGAACCGGGCGGTGGTCGCCGGATCGAGCCCACCGGCGACCGTGCCGTCCCGCTGCGCCTGCGCGATCGCGGCCGTGATCAGCCCCGCCCAGCTGTCGAAACCGGCGTCGAGGTGCCCGCGGATCGGCTCGCTGTGGTCGGCCACGTCGGCAGTCAGGTTCCCGAACAGGCAGCCGCGCGCGAACCCGCGATCGCGGGACTGGCCGGCGAGCAGGTCGAAGTGGGCACGCAGCCGGGTCAGCGGGGCGACCGTCTCGTCGGCCAGCTCGTCCAGGCCGAGGGTGGCGCCGTAGGCGGTCAGCGCCTCCACCGCCATCGCCTCCTTGCTGGGGAAATGGTTGTAGAACGAGCCCTTCGGCACGCCGGCGGCGTCGGTGATGTCCTTGACGCCGACCGCGTAGCCCTGGGCGTGGAACCGGTCCAGCGCGGCGGCGGCGATCTCGGTGCGCATGCTTCGTCGGGGCATCCCACCAATATGACCGGTCGTCTGCCCGCTCGCCATGTGATTCAAGAGACGCTTGCCGAGTTTAAGACGACCGGTCATATTCAAAGCATGAACTACGACGTGCTGCACCTCGACCCGCTCCCGATCGCGCCCTACGGGACGCTGCCCAACGGCGACCAGCGCCAGTTCCAGCCGATGGCGATCACCCTGATCTCCGGCGAGAACGACGCCGTCCTGGTCGACCCGCCGACCACCGAGGCG
>KL571276.1:46351-47374 GCA_000715855.1 Actinoplanes liguriensis | reverse complement strand
GGATCGCCGCCGGCGGAAAGAACCTGACCCACATCGCGATCACCCACGGCCACGGCGACCACTGGTTCACCGCCGACCTGCTCGCCCGGCACTTCGGGGCGACGGTGGTCGCCACCGCCGAGACCATCGCGCACATGGAGGCCCAGCTGGCCGTGCGCGGCCTGCTCTGGGACGTCGCATTCCCCGGGCAGATCCCGGAGTCCCCGGTCACGGCGGTGACCGTGCCCGGCAACAAGTTCCTGCTCGAGGGGTACGACGTCAACCTGGTCCCGGTCGGGTCGAGCGACGCCGCGGACAGCTCGGTCGTGCACGTGCCGTCGATCGGTCTCGTGGTCGCCGGAGACGTGCTCTACAACGGCGCCCACATGTACCTGGGGGACGGCGCGATCGGCGGCGTCCAGGGCTGGCGGGAGGCGATCGCCCGGGTGGCGGCCCTGAAGCCGCGCCACGTCGTCGCCGGCCACGGCGACCGGACCCTCGACCACGACGCCGAGCGGATCATCGCGGGCTCACTGGCCTACCTGGACCGGGCCGAGTCGGTGCTCGCCGGCAACCCGGCCGCGC
Organism: Actinoplanes liguriensis; assembly: GCA_000715855.1. GTDB lineage: Bacteria > Actinomycetota > Actinomycetes > Mycobacteriales > Micromonosporaceae > Actinoplanes > Actinoplanes liguriensis. The sequence goes on along the minus strand of KL571276.1, from coordinate 46,810 downwards.
TCGCGTTCTTCGAGGCAATGCTGAAGAGCTACCCCGATTTCCGGTACGGCACCACGCTGGCCTGGGTCAGCGCGAAGACCATCGCCGCGGTCCGTGACGGTAAGGACCACCCGACGGCGTCCCTGGAGGCCTGGACCACGCCCTGACGTCCCCGGGAAATCGTTGAACCCGGGTTGCCCGAACCCGCGTTGTGCCAGGCTTGATCCCGTTCCTGGACCGCCTGGTTGCCGAAGCCATCGCGCACGGAGGTGGCGACACCTCGGGTGAGAGGCAGACGGCAATGGCGTGGCTCCCGCGCGCCCGGATTCTGGCTGGGTTGCTGGCGACGACAATTCTCGGAGCACTGACCCTCTGCGGTCCCGGAGCCCCGGCGCTTGCCGCAGTGGTCGCGGGAACCGGTGGCGTCGTCACCGTCACGGAGACGGTCGTGTACGACGGCACCGCCGCCAGTCGTGGCTT
>KL571276.1:37012-46134 GCA_000715855.1 Actinoplanes liguriensis | reverse complement strand
CCCCCCCCGCCAGTCGTGGCTTCCTCCGTGCCGGCACAACCCTGGACGTCCAGGTTGCCGGGCGGGCCACGGTTCCGGTCTCGGCGCGCGGTGTGCTGGTCAGAATCACCACCGTCGGATCCACGACGGCCGGAGCCGTCGCACTCGGTACCAAGGGCAGGACATTGCCGAGCACCATCGCGGCGACCGTTCAGGCCAAGCGGACGTCGTCCAGCCTGGGCCTGGTCCGTCCGGACAGCAAGGGGCACGCGTGGCTGCGGGCCGGCGTCAAGGCCAAGTTCCGGGTCAGTGTCGTCGGCTATCTGGCCGGGTCGGCGACCGCTGCGGCCGGCCTGGGCGGGTGGACGCTCTCCACTCCGGTGCGGCGCATGGACACCAGCCGCAAGCTGGGCGGATCCGCACTGGTCAAGGGCAAGCCGCGGAAACTGTCGGTCGTCGGGCGAGGCGGCGTGCCGGCCAAGGGCGTCCGCGCGATCGTCGCCGTGGTCTCGGCGAAAGCCGGCCACGGCGGCTCGGTCTCGGTCACCGGCGCCGGGACGCCCGCACTGCCGGCGCTTGCCGGCTCGCTCACGGCCGCCCTGGTGGTCGCCCCGGCCGACAGCGCCGGGCGGATCACGCTGAGCACGACCAGTTCCTCCGCCACCGTGGTCGTCGACGTGGTCGGGTGGGTCTCCGCGGGCGCCACCGGCGCGAGCACGGTCATCGGTGGCCTCACCATGGTCTCCGGCGGATACCTGCTGGGCAGCGCCGGCTCCGGGGCCACCGTGCGTGCCACCGCCTCCCGGTTCGTCGCGACCGGGCGGGCCGGTGTTCCGAAGTCCGGCGTCGCCGGTCTCATCGTGTCGGTCCGGGCCGACACCCCGTCCGCGACCGGCACCCTGCTGGGCGCGGCCGGCCCCGGCAAACCCGGCACCGGACTGCCGGTCACCGCGAAGACAACCGCCGGCGGGTGGTTCGTGCTTCCCGTCGACTCCTCCGGTACCGCGTGGGTTCGTCTGTCGAAGGGCACTGCGAAGGTACGGGTCTGGGTGGTCGGCTGGCTCGCGGCAGCTCTGCCGGTCGACCGCGTCGCCCCGGTCCTCAGCCTGGACAGCCCCTCCGACGGTGCGCGGGTCAACCTCTCGCAGGCCGGGGCTGCGAACGTGGCCGGCACGGTTGCCGACAGTGGTTCCGGCGTCGACCGCGTCGACGTGCTGCTCGACGGCGTCCGTGTCGGCTCGGCCACCGTGACCGGGACGGTCAGCCCACCTACGTACGGCTACCCGCTGCCGATGCCGGTCGGGGAGCACACCGTCATGACCACCGCGTACGACCGCGCGGGCAACCACACGTCGGTGACGGCCACGGTGACCGCGGTCGCCCCGGCACCGGACAGCACCGTCGGCGTCACCGAGGCCATCCCCGACCCGGACCTCAACGGTCCCGCCTCGAAGCAAGTCTCGTCGGACCTCACCGGCATCACCGCTACGTCGATGACCGTCGCCGCTTCCGACGTGTCCGCCGCGCCGGGCAACATCCTGCTCGTGGCGCCGTCGCCGGCCGCCCCGGACGGCGCACTGGTCTCGGTGACCGCGGTGCAGCAGCAGGGTGCCTCGACCGTGCTCAGCACCCAGCCGGCGACACTCACCGACGCGTTCCAGGACCTGGAGCTGGACACGGTCGGGGGCCTCACCACGGCCGCCCGGTCCCAGCCGCACGCGGCCGGGACCGGCAGCGTCGACACCTCGTTCACGATCGGTGGCAAAGGCGCCCTCGAACAGTGCTTCACGCTCCAGAAGACCGTCGTCGAGTGCTCCGACCCGGCAGGGGTGGTCAAGGCGTCGGCGGAGGCGTCCCTGACCGCCAAGTTCGCCACCGGGCTGCGGATCGGGCTGAAGATCAAGACGAAGTGGCATGCCAAGGTGTTCCCCGAGCCGACGATCGTGCAGTTCTCGGTCGCCGTGGTGGGCGACCAGCAGACCACCCTGGAAGGCAAGATCAGTGGCGCGCTGACCAAGGAAGGCCCGGACATCGATCTCGGGAAGTACACGTTCGGGACCATCGTGATCCCGACGCCGATCCCCGGAGCTGTCCTGGTCCTGAGCCCGTCCGCCGAGGCCACCGGCAAGTTCTACGGGTCGTTCACCGTCGAGGGCAAGTTCGCCTGCACGGCGAGCGGCCACCTGCAACTCGGCGCCGCCTACTACGACACCACCGGCTGGCAGAACGCCAGCACCTACAGCAGCGACCTGGGCTGCGCCGACCGCTCGGTGTCGGGAACCCTCGAAGCGGGCTTCAAGACCGAGGTGAAGGTGATCGTCAAGATCGAGGGCGTCGTCGGCCCGACGGTGGTCGTCACGGTCACGCCCAAGGTCGCGGCCGCCCTGGAGAACACCCCAGACGCCACGACCGAGCTGACGGTCAAGGTCGGCGCCACCCTGGAGGCCACGATCGGCGTGGAGGTCTCCATCCTCGGCAAGACGCTGTCGAAGTGGGACGCGGTCCTGTGGAACCAGGAGTACTGGAAGACACTGGTGTCGGCCGGCGGCGATCCGGCGGCGTTGCCCCGCGCCGACACCACCGGCGACCCGGTCACCCTCGCCATCACGACGCCCGGTCAGACCGCCGTCCAGAAGTTCTCCGGCAAGACCGGGCAACGGGTCGGCGTGTTCCTGAGCAAACAGACCCTCACCCCGGCCACGACGAGCGGAAGTGTCCGCATCGTCGACCTCGACGCCAGCCCGGTCCAGCCGGTCGGCGGGGTGATCTACCTCTACTCCGGCTCCGGCACGGCGTCGTTGTCCACCACGCTGCCGCACGACGGCACGTACGGCGTGCAATTCGATCTGAACGACGACGCGACAGGCGTCGGCGAGATCATCTTCTCCTCCAGTATCGCCACCGAGGCGTCCGCCACCATCGGCGGGCCCGCGACCGACCTGGTGGTCAAACGCCCCGGTGGGCTCGCCGAAGTCACGTTCCCGGGCCTGGCGGGGCAGGAGGTCACCGCCGCGATGCAGCCGTCCTTGACCGGGTCGGGTGGCACGGACATGAACTACCTGCGCATCGTCGACGGCACCGGGAACGTCCTCGGCCACGACTTCCACACCGACCTCAGCTGGAGCCTCACCGCCAGAGCAGTGCTCCCCGCCACCGGCACCTACCACCTCGAATGGGACCCCGCGGGCGCGGCCATCGGCGCCAGCCCGGTCCACTTGAGCAGCGTCACCGTCGTGCCGGCGACCCTGGGGGGCGTCGTGACGCTCTCCCCGGCCCGTCCCGGGCAGGTCGTCCAGGCCTCGTTCAGCGGCGCCGCGGGTCAGGAGGTCACCGCCAACCTGCTCCCGCACGTCAGCGCCGCCGCGGGCGACGTTGCCGGGGCGGACATGAACGAGCTGCGCGTCCTGGACGCCACCGGCAAGAGCCTCGGCGCCGATTTCCACCTGGACTTCGGGTGGTCGCTCAACACGCGAGCGGTGCTGCCCGCGGACGGGATCTATCGGATCGAGTTCGACCCCGCGTCCGGCCATACCGGGACCGGCACGCTCGGAGTCACCATGATCGCCCCGGTGGCGGCCGATCCGAGCGGGACGACCGTTCTCGCCGTCGCCAACCCCGGACAGGTCGCGCAGGCCTCCTTCACCGGCATCGCGGGTCAGGAGATCACCGCCAACCTGATCCCGCACCTCACCGGCGCCCTCGGCGACACGAAGGGCGTCGAGGCGAACTTCCTGCGCGTCCGGGATGCCGCCGGAAAGGTGCTCGCCCAGGACCTCCACTCCAATACCGACGTCAGCCTCAACACCCGGATCGTGCTACCGCTGGACGGGACCTATCGGCTCGAGTTCGACCCCGCGTCGGCGTACACCGGAACCGGGACCCTGACGGCCGGACTGACCAGCGTGGTCCCCGCCGCCGTGAACGGCACGACCACCCTGACGGTCACCCGCCCCGGCCAGATCGCCCAGGCGACCCTCTCCGGAGCCGCGGGCCAGGAGATCAGCGCGAACCTCATGCCGCACCTCACCGCGGCCGTCGGCGACGTGCCCGGCCTGGAGCTGAACTACTTGCGCATCCTCGACGTCAACGGCAAGGCGCTCGGCACCGACTTCCACTCGGCCGCCGACTGGTCGCTCAGCGCGCGGGCGGTGCTGCCGGCGGACGGGACCTACCGCATCGAGTTCGATCCGCCGTCGGCCTACACCGGAACCGGCATCCTCGGGGTCAGCGCCGTGGTCGCCGCTCCTGTCGCGGCGAACGGAACCGCAACCCTCGCCGTCACCACGCCCGGCCAGGTCGCTCAGGGCACCTTCGTCGTCGCGGCGGGGCAGGTCGTCACCGCGACCGTAGTCCCGCATCTCACCGCCCCGGCCGGCGACACGGCCGGCCTGGAGGCGAACTCCCTGCGTCTTCGAGACGCCACCGGGAAGGTCGTCGCCTCCGACCTGGACTCGACCATCAGCGGGACCCTGTCCCTCAAGACAACGGCTCTGGCGGCGGGCACCTATCGCGTGGAGTTCGACCCTGCCGCTTCCTGGACCGGGACCGGAGCCCTCACCCTGGCCACCGGCTGAACAGTCATCGCCCAGACGTACGGTCAGCCCAGGTAGTCGCGCAGTGCTCCGGAACGCGCGGGGTGGCGCAGCTTGGACATGGTCTTCATCTCGATCTGCCGGATGCGCTCACGGGTCACGCCGTAGACCTGACCTATCTCGTCCAGGGTGCGCGGCACGCCGTCGCTGAGACCGAAACGCAGGCGGACCACGCCGGCCTCCCGCTCGGTGAGCGTGGCCAGGATCGACTCCAACTGGTCGCGCAGCAGACCGAAGCTGACCGCGTCCAGCGCGACGACCGCGTCGGTGTCCTCGATGAAGTCGCCGATCTGGGCGTCGCCCTCGGAGCCGACCTCCTGGTCGAGGGAGATGGGCTCCCGTGCGTACTGCCGGATCTCCTGCACCCGGGCCGGGGGCAGATCCATCTCGATGCTCAGCTCGGCCGGGGTCGCCTCGCGGCCGAGCTGGAGCAGCAGCTCCCGCTGGACCCGGACGAGCTTGTTGATCAGCTCGACCATGTGCACCGGGATCCGGATCGTGCGGCTCTGGTCGGCCATCGCCCGGGAAATCGCCTGCCGGATCCACCACGTGGCATAGGTCGAGAATTTGAAGCCCTTGGTGTAATCGAATTTCTCGGCCGCGCGGATCAGGCCGACATTGCCTTCCTGGATCAGATCGAGGAACGGCATGCTGCGCCCGCTGTAGCGTTTCGCGATGCTGACGACCAGCCGCAGGTTGGCCTCCAGGAGATGACTCTTCGCGCGCTCCCCGTCGCGGGCGATGTACCGCAGGTCGCGCAGCCGGTCACCGTTCAGCAGCTGCTCGGCGTCCTCGTGGGCGCGGAGCAGCTCGGTCGCGTAGAGCCCGGCCTCGATCCGCTTCGCGATCTCCACCTCCTGCTCGGCGGTGAGGAGCGGGACGCGGCCGATCTCGCGCAGGTACGCCTTGACGGTGTCGACATCCACATAGCCCTGCGGAAGCCGGGCGGGGCCCTGCTCGTCCTCGTCGGTTGCCTCAGCCGTGCGGGTGCGGTCGATCGTTGCGGTCACGTAATCAACTCCGGATGGATACGGAGGCATCGCAGCCTGGGAAGAAGCGCTGCCGAGAGGCCCTCTGGCTCTTCGGGGGTGTGGCGCGAAGCGATTGCGATTGTACCCGTCTGAGTGCCGTATTCCCTTCAGGCGAATAGGCGTGGATTCCGGGGTGAACATCATCGGGAAAAGTCGTCCGCGGGTGATGACGTCCGGGTGATCGGGTCCACGTAGCGTCGGATCACGTCGGGCGAGGCCGATAGGGTGGGCTCTGGTGTGCCGGGAAGTCTGGTCGGCGAGTTAGCGGTCCGTGCCCGGTTAGGAGCTTTTTGTGCCCGTAACACCCCGTCTCGCCCCGTCCATTCTCGGCCGCGGCACCTGGGCCGAGGCGCGCCGCGTCGCCGAGGTGCTGCGCAAGGAGACGGTCGGCGGCGTCCTGCTGCTGGCCGGCACGGTGATCGCGCTCTGCTGGGCGAACTCCCCGTGGTCCGCGGGCTACCGGGCGATGCTCGACTGGACCGTCGGGCCGGCCGCGCTGCACCTGAACCTGTCGCTGGCGTCGTGGGCGGCGGACGGCCTGCTGGCGATCTTCTTCTTCGTCGCCGGTCTCGAGCTCAAACGCGAGTTCGTCGCCGGTGACCTGCGGGACCCACGGCGGGCCGCGGTGCCGGTCGCCGCCGTGGCCGGTGGGGTGATCGTGCCCGCGATCGTCTACACGGTGGTCAACCTCGGCGGCGCCGTCCGGGGCTGGGCGATCCCGACCGCCACCGACATCGCGTTCGCCCTCGCGGTGCTGGCCGTGATCGGGCGGTGCCTGCCGAGCGCGCTGCGCACGTTCCTGCTCACCCTGGCGGTCGTCGACGACCTGCTGGCCATCGTGATCATCGCGGTCTTCTACACCGCGCACCTGTCGGTGCTGCCGCTGCTGGCCGCGCTCGTGCCGCTGGGCCTGTTCGCGGTGCTCGTCCAGCGGCGGGTGCGCTCCTGGTGGCTGCTGCTGCCCTTTTCGCCACCTGGGCGCTGGTGCACGCGTCCGGGGTGCACGCCACGGTCGCCGGGGTGCTGCTCGGGTTCGCGGTGCCGGTGCTGGTGTCGGAGCGCTCGCCCCGACCCGATCCCGGGCTCGCCGAGCACTTCGAGCACCGGTTCCGGCCGATCTCCGCCGGGGTGGCGGTGCCCGTCTTCGCCCTGATGTCCGCCGGGGTGACCATCGGCGGGCTCACCGGGCTGCGGTCGGCGCTCACCGATCCGGTCGCGATCGGGGTGATGGCGGGGCTGGTGCTGGGCAAACCGGTCGGGATCCTGACGGCGACCTGGCTGACCGCGCGGTTCACCCGGGCGAAGATCGACGACGGGCTGGCGTGGATCGACGTGGCCGGGCTCGCCGTGCTGGGCGGCATCGGCTTCACCGTGTCACTGCTGATCGGGGAGCTCGCGTTCGGCGCCGGGGGCTCGCGGGACGCGCACGTGAAAGTGGCAGTGCTGCTGGGCTCGCTGACCGCGGCGGTACTGGCGACCGTGGTGCTGCGGCTGCGCAATCGGACCTACCGCCGGTTGTACGAGGCCGAGCGCGAGGACCAGAACCAGGACGACATCCCCGACATCTACCAGAGCTGACCCGCAGTCACCCGGCCGCGCCGCCCCACGTCCACTCGCGCCGGTCCCGCCCACCCCGCCGGTTCACGCTCCCGGCTGGCACTCACGGCACTTTTTCAGGCCGGGAAGAGCCGTGAGCGCCAGCCGGCACCGACCGGCGTTGGCTGCTGCTGGATGGTTCAGGGGCTACCGAGCAGGGTTTCGTGCAGGGCGGCCGGGGTGAGGGTGGTCAGCGGGCGCGCGGCCAGCCAGGCGGCCCCGGCGGCCGGATCGTGGCTGGTGCGGGGGTGCCGGCCGCGGGCGCGCAGGGTGGCCAGGACACCGTCGCGGACCGGGGTGTCGCAGGCGAGCAGGCCGCCGCCGAGGACGACCGGACCTTCGGCTCCCAGGTCGTCGAGGGTCTGGACCAGGTGCGTGACGGCCTCCGCGACGATCGCCGAGGCGTGGGCGTCCCCGGCGCGGGCGGCCGAGCAGACCAGGGGAGCCAGCGCGCCGATCTCCTCCCAGGGCAGCGCCTGCGCCCAGTAGACCATCTCGTCGGCGCTGGTCACCCCGGCCCGGGCGGCGATCTGCCCGGCCAGGGGCGCCGACCAGTTGCGTACCGCGACGCGGACCGCCTGCAGACCCAGCCAGCGGCCGGAGCCCTCATCGCCGAGCAGCCAGCCCAGGCCGTCGGCGGTGCGGACCACCGCGCCGGCGTGCACGGCTGCCGCGATCGCGCCGGTCCCGGCGATCAGGACGGCGCCCGAGGTGGCCGGGCTGCCGGCCGCGAACGCGGTGACCACGTCCCCGACGACGGTGACCGGCCCGGTCACGCCGAGAGCCTGCAGGGCCGGGGTGAACTGTGCCGCGGAGGCCGGCCCGGCGATGCCCAGGGTCTGTCTCTTATACACTTGCCGGCGCCCGCGGTCAACGGGTTGCCCGGGCCGGAGCGCCCCCGGCCGACGACGACGCCGCCGGTCGTCGCGACCAGGGCGGTGGACGCGGTCCCGCCCGCGTCCACGCCGACCACCAGCTCCATGGACGATGCCGACGCGGCACTACCCACGCCCGCCGGCTCCATGGACGATGCCGGCGCGGCACTACCCGCGCCCACCAGCTCTGTGGGCGCTGACGACGCGGCCCTACCCACGCTCACCGGCTCCGTGGGTGAGGGCGACGCGGTGCCGGCTGCGCTCATGCCCGCCACCTCCATGAACGGGGTCGACGCGGTGCCGCCCGCGTCCACGCCCACCGCCAGTTCCATGAACGAGATCGAAACATAGGAAAGACTTATTGACTAGACCACGCGACGGTCGTAATTTTCATCAGCAACGGCGGGCGATGAAAAGGATGACCAACGTGACGGGTGAGAGCGGTGGGCTGCTCGGGCGGCTCCGGATCGAGGGGCCGGCCATGCCGGAGGCCCTGGCGAGAATCGCCGAGACGATCCTGGGAGACCCCGAGACGGCCGCCAACGCGAGCATCGTCGACCTGGCCGAGCGGTCCGGGACGTCGACGGCGACGGTGACCCGGTTCAGCCGCACGCTGGGCTTCAAGGGCTACGCGAACCTGCGCGTCGCGGTCGCCACCGAGACCGGCCGCGCCGAGCAGGCCCGGTGGGAGACCGACATCAGCGGCGACATCGCCCCCGACGACCCGCTCACCGACGTCCTCGGCGTGGTCACCGCGGCCGACACCCGCGCGATCCAGGACACCGCGGCCGGGCTGCGGCACCTCGGCGCGGGAGATGGCGTTCCGGCTCGAACGGATCCGCGTCCCCGTCTGGCACCGCGTCGACTCGCACACCGCGCTGACCAACGCCGCCCTGCTGCTGCCCGGGGACGTGGCGATCGGCCTGTCCCACTCCGGGCGTACGCGGGAAGTGATCGAGACGCTCGCCGAGGCGGCCGATCACGGCGCGCTCACCGTCGCACTGACCAGCTACAGCCGCTCGCCGCTCGCGGAGGTGGCCGACGTCGTC
>KL571276.1:29209-36755 GCA_000715855.1 Actinoplanes liguriensis | reverse complement strand
GTCGTCTTCACCACCGCCGTGCAGGAGACCACGTTCCGGCTGGCGGCGCTCTCCGCCCTGCACTCCCAGCTGCTGGTCCTCGACATGATCTACGTCGCGGTCGCCCAGCGCACCTACGAGCGGACCGCCGAAGCCCTGGAGCTGACGGTCCGTGCCGTGGACGCCCATCGCCTTCCCGAGAAGAACCCGACCCGTAACCGGGGCCGGAACAAATAACCGAGGAGTCCTGTATGCGCCAACGTCGCTATATCGCCGCGGCCGCCCTGTGCGCCGCGACCCTGTTCACCTGTCTCTTAAGAGATGTGTATAAGAGACAGGGTGACGACGGCTCACCGAAGACCGTGCCGAACACCCGCGGCGAGGGCAAGACGCTGACCGTCTGGGTGATGGACGGCGACTACACCGACGCGACGATCAAGGCCGTCAACGACCAGTTCACGCAGGCGACCGGCGCACAGGTCGACGTGCAGATCCAGCAGTGGGAGAGCATCACGACGAAAATCTCCACCGCGTTGTCGACCAGCGGCACACCGGACGTGCTGGACCTGGGCAACACGCAGGTGCCGGGTTTCGCGGCCAACGGCGGTCTGCTCGACCTGACGTCGTACTCGGCCGACCTGAAGCAGGGCCGGACCTGGCTGGCCGGGCTCGAGGAGCCGGCGACGGTCGACAAGGCGCTCTACGCGGTGCCCGGTTTCGCCGGGGCGCGCGCGGTCATCTACAACAAGAAGACGTGGGCCGCCGCCGGTGTGACGGCCGCTCCCACGACGTACGCCGCATTGACCGCCGCTCTCGACAAGGTCAAGGCGAAGAACCCGGCGGCCGACTTCGCCCCGTTCTACCTGCCCGGGCAGTACTGGTACGCCGGCATGCAGTTCATCTGGGACGCCGGTGGTGACATCGCCGCGAACGAGGGCGGCGCCTGGAAGGGCGGCTTCTCCAGCGCGGCCGGGCAGAAGGGCCTGAACGACTTCAAGACGTTCCAGAACACCTACTCCACCAAGGCGTCGCAGGCCATCGACACCATCACCCCGGACCAGAACCAGGTCTTCGCCGACGGCAAGACCTCGGCCATCCTGTCGACCGCCGGCTCCATCGGTCTGATCCAGAAGGCCAACCCCAAGATCAAGGCCGAGGATCTGGGTACGTTCCCTCTCCCGGGCGTCTCCGGCAAGGCCCAGCCCGTGATGCTGGGTGGTTCCGACTGGGGCATCGCCACCAAGAGCGACACGCCCGAGCTGGCCCTGCAGTGGGTGAAAATTGCCGCCGGCCCGGCCGTGCAGGACAAGAACGTCTTCGGCAACGACGGCTGGATCCCGAACAGCACGCAGGGCATCGAGGCCGCCCAGCCCAGCCTCAGCGAGCAGCAGAAAGGTTTCTTCACCGCGGCCCTGACCTCGAAGGCGACCCCGGCCGCCGCCGAGTGGCCGACCCTGGAGGGCGACAAGAGCATCAACCAGGTGTTCTCCACCGTGGTCTCCGGCGCCAAATCGTCCGCCGACGCCGCCAAGGAGTTCGACTCCCACCTCGAGTCCACCCTCGCCGGCGGCAAGTGACCGTCGTGCCCGTCTCCACCGAGCTCCTCGATGATGCGGCCGGCGCCGATCCGGCCGCACCACCGAGGCCTCCGCAGAGGTCCCGCCGCCGTCGCCGGCGGGACCTGGCGCCGCTGTGGCTGCTCAGTCCGGCCGGCCTGGTGCTGGCCGTCGTCACGCTTGCGCCGATCGGGTTCCTGCTGTTCACCGCGTTCACCGACTACAACCAGCGAACGCTGTTCACCGGCCGGTACTCCTACGTCGGCTTCGACCAGTTCTCCGAGCTGCTGTCGGACGGCGCGTTCTGGATGTCGCTGCTGCGGACGGTGCTTTTCACCGCCGCGATGGTGACCGGCAGCGTGCTGATCGGGATGGGCGTGTCGCACCTGCTCACCCGGCTCGGGCTGTGGTGGCGGTACACGGTCACGGTCGTGCTGATCGTGGCCTGGGCGATGCCGAACGTGGCGTCGTCGCTGGTGTGGAACTGGCTGTTCCAGCCCGGATACGGGGTCGTCAACTGGGGGCTGGACCGGGTCGGCGTCTTCGGGGACACCACCGATCTCAACTGGGCGCAGGACCCGGCCCGGGCGTACGTCGCGATCTGGCTCCTGATCGTCTGGCAGGCGGTGCCCTTCATCGCGCTGACGCTCAACGCCGCGGAGACCCAGGTGCCGGCGGAGTACAAGGAGGCCGCCCGGCTCGACGGCGCGACCGAGCTCGCCGTCTACCGCATCGTGACGCTCAACCACCTGCGGCCGATCCTGCTGCTCGTCACGATCCTGTCGGTGATCTGGGACTACAACGTCTTCAACCAGATCTGGCTGATCTCGCGCGGCGGGCCCGGCGACTCGACATCGACGCTGGGCGTGTTCACCTACAAGACCGCGTTCGTCGGCTTCCACATCGGGCAGGGCGCGGCGATCTCCGTCGTCACCACGCTGCTGCTGTTCGGGCTGACCGCTTTCTACATCCGCCGCCTGCTGAGATCGGGGGAGGACCTGTGAGGCACCGCAGCCGCTGGGCGGTCAACACCATCGCGGCGGTCTTCTGCCTGGTGTGGATCTTCCCGGTCTACTGGATGGTCAACACGGCGTTCAAGCCGCGGCCCGAGGTCATGACGGCGACGCCGCACTTCGTGCCGTACCACCCGACGCTGAGCAACTTCGTCAACGCGGTCACCCAGGAGAATTTCCTGGTCAACCTGCGTAACAGCGTCGTCGTCGTGGCGTTGACGGTGCTCGCCTCGATCGTGCTGGGAATTTTCGCCGCGGCCGCGCTGTCGCGGTTCCGGTTCCCCGGCCGGCGCACGATCATGGTGGTGATTCTCGCCGTGCAGATGTTGCCGGGCACCGCGCTGCTGATCCCGATGTTCGTCATGTTCAACAGCCTCGACCTGCTCGGCACGTACGCGGCCCTGGTGCTCGCCTACGTCGCGACGGTGCTTCCCTTCTCGATCTGGGTGATGCGCGGATTCTTCGTCGCCATCCCGGCCGAGATCGAGGAAGCTGCCCAGCTCGACGGGGCCACCACCTGGGGCGTGCTCACCCGGGTGCTGTTCCCGCTGGTCGCGCCGGGTGTCATCTCGACCGGCATCTTCGCGTTCATCGCCGCGTGGAACGACTACCTGTTCGCCTACACGTTCATGCAGGACCAGAGCCGGTACACGCTGCCGGTGTGGCTCGCGTCCTTCACCAACCCGCATACCGGCACCGACTTCGGCGGGCAGATGGCGGCGTCCGTCCTGTTCTCCATCCCCGTCGTCGTGTTCTTCCTGATCATTCAGCGCAACCTCGTCGCCGGGATGTCCGCCGGCGCTGTGAAGGGCTAGGTTCCACCGTGCTCGACTCCCGCCGGCCCGCCCAGCGGCTGATCCCCCGCCCGCTCTCGCTCACCACCGGCGAGGGAGAGCTCGTCCTGAACTCCGGCACCACCGTGTCCGCTCCCGGTCAGCTCGGCGGTGTCCTCGCCTGGTTGCAACAGGCGCTGCGCCCGGCGACGGGCCTGCCCCTGAGGGAGGCAGCGGGGGTTTCCACCGCCGGGTCCGATCCCGGGGCGGAGGTTTCCACCGCCTGGTCCGAGCCGGTGGCGGAGGTTCCCGTCGCCCGGTCCGGTCCCATGGCGGAGATTTCCACCGGCACGGACGCCCCTGCGGTGATGGTTTCCGACGGCGCGGCTGCCACGATCCACCTCGAGCTGGCCGGGGACCTCGAGCCCGAGGCCTACCGGCTCTCGGTGACCCCGGACCGGGCCGTCATCACCGGCGGAACCCCCGCCGGCGTCTTCTTTCCGCCGCTCGGCCGTCACCGGGCGCCGCTGGGCGATCCCGGCGGTGGAAATCTTCGACGAACCACGGTTCGCCTGGCGCGGGGCGATGCTCGACGTGGCCCGGCACTTCATGCCCAAGCACGACGTGCTGCGCTTCCTCGACCTGATGGCGCTGCACAAACTGAACACCCTGCACTGGCATCTGACCGATGACCAGGGCTGGCGTCTGGAGATCACGAAGTATCCGCGGCTCACCGAGGTCGGGGCATGGCGCCGGGAGAGCCAGGTCGGGGCGGTCCGCGACGCGCCGGGCGACGGCCGCCCGCACGGCGGCTTCTACAGCCAGGACGACGTGCGGGAGATCGTCGCCTACGCCGCCGAACGCTTTATCACGGTGGTGCCGGAGATCGAGTCACCGGGCCACGTGCAGGCCGCCCTCGCCGCGTACCCGCAGCTCGGGGTCACCGGCAAGCCGGTCGAGGTCTACACCCGGTGGGGCATCAACGCGAACATCCTCAACGTCGAGGAGTCGACGGTAACTTTCTTCCGCGACGTCCTCGACGAGGTGGTCGAGCTCTTCCCGTCGCGCTGGATCGGGGTCGGCGGCGACGAGTGCCCGCGTGACCAGTGGCGCGCGGACCCGCGCACCCAGCAGAGGATGGCCGAGCTCGGACTGACCCGCGAGGAGGAGCTGCAGTCCTGGTTCATCGGGCGGCTCGACGAGCACCTGGCCGCCGCCGGGCGCCGGCTCTTCGGCTGGGACGAGATCCTGGAGGGCGACCTCGCGCCCGGCACCACCATCGTCTCCTGGCGCGGCATGACCGGCGCGGTCGCCGCCGCCCGCCGCGGTTACGACGTCGTGGCCTGCCCCGACGACCAGGTCTACCTCGACTACCGGCAGTCCGACTCGCCGGACGAGCCGATCCCGGTCTCCATCCCGCTCACCGTCGCCGACGTCTACGCGTTCGACCCGGTGCCGGACGGCCTCACCCCGGACGAGGCCCGGCACGTCCTCGGTGGGCAGGCCAACATCTGGACCGAGCACGCCGACTCCCCGCGGACCGTCGACTACCTGGCGTTTCCCCGGCTGTGCGCGGTCGCCGAGGCGCTCTGGAGCCCGGCCGGCCGCGACTACGCCGACTTCGCCGCACGCCTCACCCACCATTTGACCCGCCTCGACGCGCTCGGCGTGGAATATCGCCACGCCGACGGCCCGCTGCCCTGGCAGCGCCGGCCCGGGGTGCCCGGACGCCCGGACACCCGGCAGCAACGGGCCGCGCACATCGCGCGGCTGGTCGAGAACATCGCCTCCTGAGGACGCCGCATGACACTTTCCGCCAGCCGCAGAGGTCTGTTGATCGGCGCCTCCAGCGCCTTCACCGGCCTGCTGACCGGTGCTTATCTTCCGAGTCCGGCCTCCGCCGCGCCGCGCTGGACGGCCGGGTGCAGCCCGGCGTCCGTACGGTCCGCCTTCGCCTTCCTGAACACGAAACTCGACGAGTACGGCAGTGGGGACGCCCTCCGGGTGCCGCGCAGTTACACCGGCGGTTTCTTCGAGACGCCGACCTGGACGTTCGTCAGCTCCTTCACGTACGACGACGCGCTGATGATCATGGCGTGGCTGGCGCACGGGGACGTCAAACGGGCTACTTTGCTGGGCGACACGCTGCTGTACGCGCAGAAGCACGATCCGATCGGGGACGGGCGGACCCGGGCCTCGTACCAGCCGGACTCGTTCACGGTGCTGAACGGGACGCTCGACATCGGGTCGCCGGCCGCCTACACCGGCAATCAGGCGTGGGCGGGCATGGCGTTCGCGCACCTCTACGCGCGGACCGGGCAGCGGCGGTTCCTCGACGGCGCCCTGCTGCTGGCCCGGTGGATATTTTCCACCACGCACGACGCGTCGCGGGCGCCCTACGGTTACACCGGCGGCCGGACGGCGGATGATCAGCCGATCACCTACAAGGCGACCGAGCACAACATCGACGTCGGCGCGTTCTTCACGATGGTCGCCACGCTGACCGGGGACCGGGTCTGGCGGGACCGGGCGAAAACGGCGTTTTCCTTCGTGGCCGCCATGCAGGACCGGGCGTCGGGTCATCTGTGGACCGGCACCGACCCGGACGGGGTCACCACCAACCGGTCGCCGATCCCCGAGGACGTGCAGGTGTGGGCGTTCCTGGCGACGCTCGACGAGCGTTACCGGCGGTCGGTCTCCTGGGTTCTGGACAACCTTTCCGCGTACGACGCGGGGGTGCACGGCGTCAGTTTCAGCGACACCGACACCACCAAGGTGTGGCTGGAGGGCACCGGGCAGACCGCGCTGGCGCTGGCGGTGCGGCGGGGCAAGGGCGACGGGCTGCTCAGCAAGAGACTGCTGTGGAACATCGAGCAGGCGCAGGGGGACGGGGGCGGCATTCCGGCGGCGTCCAGTGACGGGCTGGACACCGGTTTCGGCGATCTCTACTACCGGAGCTTCCACACCGGCGCGACCGCCTGGTACCTGCTGGCGGCGCAGACCAGCAATCCGTTCCGCCTCTGACTCGGGCGCTCGCCCGAGGCGTCGGCGCTTTTCCCGTGCCCCGCTTCAGGCTTCGGTGGTTTTTGCCACGCTGCGTCTGGCGCCCGCCGACGGGGTGCCGCCGGGAGATCGGTCGCCGTGGTCACCGACGACGAGGGGGTACGGCCGTACCCCCCATCGTCTTTGGTAAGAAACTGTCAGCAGGAGAGGTTGCCGCCCGGGGTCACTCCGAGGATGGCGGTGAACCGGTTGTAGGCGTCGACGCGGCTCTGGACCTGGGCGGGATTGCCGCCGTTGCACTCCAGGGAACCGTTGATGCTGCGGATGGTCTCGCCGAAACCGCGGCTGTTCACCATGGCCTCGTGCGGGGTCATCGTGCCCGGGCCGCGCTGGGTCATCCAGTACCAGACGGCGGTCTGGTAGGCGACCGACGCCTCGTTCTTCACCCGGTCGGGGTTGTTCAGCAGGTCGATGCCGAGCGCGTCACCGGCCGCCTTGTAGTTGAAGTTCCAGCTCAGCTGGATCGGCCCGCGTCCGTGGTAGGCGCTCTGGCCGGCCGGGCAGCCGTAGGACTGGCTGTAGTCGCAGTAGAGCGGCCAGTTCGCCTGGTTGATCTCCTCGACGTAGACCAGGCCACCGGACTCGTGGTTGACGTTCGCCAGGAAGGCGGCGGCCTCCTGCTTCCGGACGGTGTCGCTGCCGGTGGTGGTGAAGGCGGAGAATTTCTTCACCGCGTCGATCAGCCCGGCGTAGGAGTAGAAGGCGATCCGGTTCGGGAACATCTGGTTGAACTGCGCCTCGGTGACCGGGAATCCGCTGGTCCCGCTGGTCGGCGGCGGGCTCGTGGTGCCACCGCCGGTGCAGGTGTACGGCGACCAGTACCAGGTGCTGATCACCGGGTCGTAGCCCGGGTTCTCGTGCGACGCCTGGTAGTAGAGCCCGTTGGTGTAGCGGACGATCGCGCCGGCGGCGTAGTACTGCCCGGCCACCCAGCTCGGATAACTGCAGCTCGCCGGGGGTGTCGTCGTGCCACCGCCACCACCGCAGGCGCCGTTGTCACTCCACACGCCGGAGCCGCCGGTGCTCGGCGCCTCGCCCTGCGTCCACCACTTGGCGGTCCAGTTGTGGCTGCTGTAGGAGGCGGTCATTCCACCGGTGTACACCTGTGAGCTGCTGTACGCGGTGACACAGGCCTCGGCGGCGCTCGACGCGGTCATCGGCA
>KL571276.1:24109-28980 GCA_000715855.1 Actinoplanes liguriensis | reverse complement strand
CAGCAGCGCCGCCGCGGCGCCGGCGATGGCGACAGTTACCGCCGCCAGGATCGACACGAGCCGTCTTCTGGGCATAGTTCACCTTCCGTACGTCGGGGGACGCACTGGTGCGAGGGGGATGAGAGGTACATCGACTCAACTAGATACCGGCGAGCGAAGTCAAGGTATCTGTTAAGAAACCTCAAAAATTGCTGCCCCTCGATCGGGGGTGGCGGCGGCACCGCCACCCCCGGGTGAATCAGGACGCGCGGAAGGCGGCGAACTCGCCGGCCCGGAACGTGCGCAGCGTGCCGAGGCCGACCGCCGTCCCGGAGCAGTCCTTCGCGGCGTAGGCGGTGACCGTCGTGACGTTGCTCCAGCCGACGAGGGAATCGGCGGCCGCGGGCAGCGCCGTGCAGGCGCCGTCCGGGTGGGCGACATTGAGCACCGGCGTGCTGAACGTTCCGCTGTAGAAGGTGAGCCCGGTCTGTGGATCGGTCGTGGCGGCACTCGCCGGCGCTGCCATGAGGCCGACCGTCGCGGCGGCCACGGTCAGGCCGATGGTGACACGGGTGAAGTTCTTGGCCATGTCTGGCGTCCTCCTTCGTCGGTGGATCACGTGATCCATTTCGGACGACGGACGCCAGACCCGAGGGTTCATCCCATGTAGGTTTCTTTCATGCGGCATCTCCCTGGTGCGCGTGGAACGGACCGCCCGCCGTGAACGCGTGCTCCGCGAAACGCTCGCCGATCAGCTGATGCGTCGCGGTGTCCGGGTGCAGCGCATCGGGCAGCGGATGCGCGGCCGTGTCCTTCTCGCCGTAGAGCACCGTCCCGTCCAGGTAATACAGGTGCGGATCGTCCGCGCGGCGCTCCGCCACCGCCGCCAGCGCCTCCCGGACGACCTGCAACGACAGGCGCCCCAGCTCGCGATCGCCGGGCCGGCCGGTGGCGACGAACCGGACCTGCCCGGTGCCCAGCGACTCCGGATCCACCGCCCCCGGCCCGGGTGTGTCCTCGTGGATGCCGCAGAAGATCGGAGAGATCAAGACAATCGGCGTACGGGGATGGCCCTCCCGGATCGTGTCCAGGAACCCGTGGACCGCGGGCACGAACGTCCGCAGCCGCATCCCGTCCAGGTTCACCACGTTGATCCCCAGCTTGACGCTGATCAGATCGGCCGGCGCGTCCCGGATCACCCGGGCGGTGAACGGATCGACCAGCGCGCTGCCGCCGAGCCCGAGATTGCGCAGGTCAACCCCGCCGCGACGGGCGGCAACCGCCGGCCACGTCCGGCCCGGGGTGGTGGCGTTCGACCCGTGACTGATCGAACTGCCGTGGTGCACCCACAGCCGGCGGGCCGGCGGGACCGCCCGGACCGGCTCGTCGGTGCGCAGCTCGATCAGGTCCACCGACTCGTTGTGCGGCAACCAGAGCTCCACCACCTTGTCGCCGGCCGGGAGGTCCCCGAAGGCCGCGGTGTGCGCCCCGCCGGGCCGGAGCTCGGTCGCCCCGGTCCGTAGGTCCACCTCGACCAGGTCGCCGTCGCCGAGCAGGTCGCTCGCCACGATGTCGGCACCGATCACCAGGTCGATGCTGCCGCGCGGCCGATCCGCGCCCCGATAGCCGACCCGGGACGGATGGCAGGCCAGCTCGACCGTGCGCGACGTGGTCCCGAACCTGATCCGGACCCCGGACGGCTGAGCCTCCACCATCATGAGCTGCGGATCGGGGAACTGGGCCCGCACCCACGCGGGGAGGCGATGCGGCCGGAGACCGCGCCCGGTCGCCTCCAGCCCGTCGGCGCCGTGGACGAGCTCGGCGGTGATCGGAGTCGTGATCATGGGTTCTCCCCGGGGTCGGTGGGCCAGGCGCGCAGGAGCGCGTCGAGGGCCTGGACGGTCTTGCGCCAGGACACCTCGGGGGAGGGGGCGCTGTGGTCGAAGCCGCCGATGCGCTCCAGTGCGAGGTAGCCGTTGATCGTGGCGCCGAGCAGGCGGACGGCGTGGACGTGCTGGTCCTCCGGCACGTCGTAGCCGCGCAGCACGGCCTTGTTCAGCGTGACGATGTGCCGCGCGGCGTCGGACCGCACGACCGCGTCGCCGGCGCGCCGTTGCAGTGACTGCCACCGGCCGGGCGAGTCCCGGGCGAACTCCCGGTGCGCGGTGGCGAAACCGTCCAGCGCATCCCGCCCGGCTCGACCGGCGATCGCGGTGGCGATGCGCTCGGACAGCTCCCCGAGCGCCCGGGCCGCCACGCCGTCGAGCAGCGCTTCCCGGTCCCTGACGTGCGAATACAGGCTGGGCGCCTGCACGCCGAGCCGTCGCGCGACAGCGGACAGCGTGACGGCTTCGAAACCGGCGGCGTCGGCGAGCTCGGCCGCGGCGGCGATGACGGCGCTCGAGCTGAGCGGGGCACGTTCCACCTCCGCAGCCTATACCCATTAGGCGATCTCCTACAGCCAATAGCAATCATGGTCACGCCCGGTCCCTTCGGCAAGCTGCCGCCTGCCTCTGATCCCGGCTTCGCCCTGTGCGTTCGTTGTCACGGCTGGGCCTGCTCGGCGAGCCGGCGCCACTGGCGCCACGTCGCGAGGCGGTCGCGGTAAAGACTTTCGGCGACCGGATACGGGTACGGGCCCAGGAACAACCGCAACGGGGGCTGCTCGGCGTCGACCAGCTGGAGGATGACGCCGGCGGTGACCGCGGGATCCACCGGTGTGCGCGCGGCCGCGCCGGCACGCCGTGCCTCGCGGACCGGCTCGTAGGCGGCGATCGGCTCGGTGTGCACCGCGGAATCACCGGACCAGTCGGTGCCGAACGGACCCGGCTCCACGATCGTCACCTTCGGGCCGAGCGGCGCCAACTCCGCGGCGAGGGCCTCGCTGAGTCCTTCGAGGGCCCACTTCGACGCGTTGTAGAGCCCGAGCGTCGGGAACGCGCCGATCCCGCCGATGCTGGAGACCTGCACGATGTGCCCGCTGCCCTGGGCGCGCAGCACCGGCAGCGCCGCCTGGGTGACCCACAGGGCGCCGAAGAAATTTGTCTCCAGTTGCGCGCGGGCCTGCTGCTCGGTGGTTTCCTCCACCATGCCGAACAGGCCGTAGCCCGCGTTGTTGACGACTACGTCCAGGACGCCGAAGGTTTCCACCGTGCGGGAGACGGCGGCGAGAACCGCCGGTCGATCGGTGACGTCGAGCTCCAGCGGAAGAACCTTTTCGCCGTACGTCGTAAGCAGGTCTTCGAGGGTTTCTTTCCGTCGCGCCGTGACCGCGACCCGATCGCCGCGCTCCAGTGCCGCCTGCGCCCAGACGCGTCCGAAGCCGCGCGATCCGCCCGTGATGAACCATGTCTTCATGCCTCGACCGTCCCGCGATCGCCGACCGGCAACCAGCACCCTGCCAGGGTTAGGCTGACCGGTCATGGGCGGTGACAACCTGCTCGGCGACTTCATCAAGGCACGCCGGGGGCGGGTGCGGGCGGAGCTTCCGTCATACGGGCGGCGGCGGGTTCCCGGGCTGCGCCGCGAGGAGCTCGCCCGGGTGGCCGGGGTCAGCGTGGCCTACCTGACACGGCTGGAGCAGGGCGTCGACCGTAACCCGTCGGCGCAGGTGCTGGACGCGCTGGCGGCAGCGTTGCGCCTGAACCCGGACGAGACCGCGCACCTGCACACCCTGGCCGGTCTGCCAGCGCCGGCCGGCAACGCTCACCCGCCCACCGTGGCCGGTCCGCCCGCGCCGACAGGCAATGCTCACCTGCACTCCCTTGCCGGTCCGCCCCCGCCGGCCGGGAACGCTCACTCGCACTCTCTTGCCGGTTTGCCCGCGCCGGCCGGGAACGCCGGCTCGGACACCCTTGGCGGTCCGCTCGCGCCGGTCGGCAACGCCGGGGTATCGGAGGACATCCGGCAGCTCGTCGACTCGTGGGGACGGACCCCGGCGTACGTCCGGGACCGTCGTTTTGATGTTCTCGCGGCGAACAAGCCGGCGATGGCACTCAGCCCGATCTACACGCCGGGGCAGAACCTGGTCCGCGGCATCTTTCTGGATCCCGCGGCGCGGCGGTTGTTTCCGGACTGGACGGCGATCGCCGCGCAGACCGTCGCGGCGCTGCGTGCCGAAGCCGACCTGCGTGATCCGGCGACCGCGGAGTTGGTGGCGGAACTTTCCGCCGAAGATTCTTTTCGCCAACTGTGGGCGAACCATGACGTCCGGCCGGTGCGTGACGAGCTGAAACGGTTCGACCACCCAGCGGTGGGCGAGCTGGCGCTGCGGCGGCAGGCGCTGTCGATCGCCGGCGCGGAGGGCCAGGTGATCATCGTCTACCAGGCCGATCCGTCATCGCCGTCCGCGGACGCGCTGGCCAGGCTCCTCTGAGCAGGCGTCGACGTCCCCGTGGCGGCCCACGGCGTGCGTCGGTGGCCTGGCGGTTCGTGTTCCGGGCCGGTCGGTCGCGTCGCTGATCCCGGGCCGGGCTGCCCGAACAGCCCGGCCCGGAGACCGCGTCAGGGCTTCACGTCGTAGATCCGGTTGGTGACCGTCTCCACCGCCACCCGCCACGTGCGCAGGCCCGCGCCGGCGGCGATGTCGCGCAGCGCCTGCTCCCCGGCGTGATTCCCGAGCGCGTGCGGACCCTTCTGCGCGAGGGCCGCGGGCAGGCAGAGCACCACCGACGTCGACGCGAAGGACCGTCCGATCGGGTTCCGGCTGTCGAGGACGTCCGCCGACGTGTTCGGCTCGACGACCATGACCGACCCGCCCGGGGCGAGCGCGCTCCCGGTCCGGCGCAACGCGGCGGCCGGGTCGCCCAGGTCGTGCAGGCAGTCGAAGAAGGTGACCAGGTCGTAGCCGCTGCCCGGGAAGTCGCTCGCGGAGGCCACGTCGAAGGTGACCC
>KL571276.1:20393-23890 GCA_000715855.1 Actinoplanes liguriensis | reverse complement strand
CCGCCCGGCGGGCCGCCTCGATCGACGGCTCGTGGAAGTCGAACCCGTGGAACCGCGAGTGCGGGAACGCCTTCGCCATCAGCAACGTCGAGTATCCGTGCCCGCAACCGACGTCGGCCACCGACGCGCCGGCCGTCAGCTTCGGCACCACGCCGTCGAGCGCCGGCAGCCATTCGGCGACCAGCGACGCCTCGTAGCCGGGCCGGAAGAAGGCCGCCACCCCGGCGAAAAGCTCCGGCGCGTGCGCCTCCCAGCCCAGCCCGTCACCGGTACGGAACGCCTCGGCAAGGGCGTCCTCGGTGCGGTACAGCGCCTGCAGCATCGTGAAACCGCCTGTCACGTTGACCGGCGAGTGCGGGTCGGCAAGCACCGCCGCATGCTCGTCCGGCAGCAGATAGGTGCCGGCGACCGCGTCGTACTCGACATATTCGCCGGCCACCTGCGCGGCCAGCCATTCGGTGACGTAGCGCTCGACCAGGCCGGTCCGGCCGGCGAGTTGCGCCGTGGTGACCGGCCCTGCCCCGGCCATCGCCGCGTAGAGCCCGAGCCGCGCCCCGAGCGAGGTCGACAGCCCCGCGAAAGCCGCCGCGTTGTCGGCGACGACGCGGCCGAGGAACGCCGTCACCCGGTCCTGGTCCAGTGTCTTTCCCGTGTCCGCCATCTACCTGCTCCTTCGACTCCTCGGAACTCCGACTACTCCTTGACGGCTTCAGTACAGGTCGGTTCATTCCGGTCAGACGAGTGAAAGATCACCGCGCCCGAATGCCTTTCGCATTCGCCGGGGTGTGTGGCAGATTGATGCGGCGCGGCCAAGGAAAGCGGGGAACCGACGGTGAATCAGAGCAAGCGGGGACGTCCACGATTTACCAGCATCTACGCCGGTTCGGTCGCGTTGACGTTCATCGCCGGTTCGGTTCTCATGCCGTCGGCCGCGCAGGCCCAGCCCGACACCGCGACGCTCGTCGCACCGACCAACTGCCGCCCCGGTGACGTGACCTCGGCCGACCGGGTGATCGCGGACCAGATCCGCCCGCTGATGACCGGCCGCCGGCTCGGTTCGTACATCACCGGCAGGCGCGTCGCCTGCGCCCGGATCATCGTCCGCACCGTGCAGGACCGCGGGCTCGGCGAGCGGGCCGCGGTGATCGCGGTGGCCACGGCGATCGCCGAGAGCACCCTGACCAACCACACCGAGGCGACCGACCACGACAGCCTCGGCCTGTTCCAGCAGCGGCCGTCGCAGGGCTGGGGGAGTCCCGGGCAGCTGGTCGACCCGATCTACGCGACGAACGCGTTCCTGAACGCCATGTTCCGCAAATATCCGAACGGGGCCTGGAGGACCGGCGACATCGGGGCGATCAGCCAGCGGGTGCAGGTTTCCGCCACCCCGGGGGCCTACACGCCGGAGGTGCCGGACGCCGCGCTCATCGTCGGCGCGTTGTGGACCCAGGTCGCGGCGCCGGCGCCGAGCGCGGCGAAAACCACCACCACCACGCCGACCGGCCCGTTCCAGAGCACCCTGGTCACCGCCGGCACCGAGCTCGGCCCGCTGGACGGCGCGCACGCGCTGACGCTCGCCGACTGGAACGGTGACGGCAAGCCCGACCTGGTGGTCGTGAAGGCCGCCGGCACCGTCACCGGCAAGACCGAGCTGCGCATCATGGACGGTTCCCGAGGCTTCTCGTCCCTGCTGCTGAACACGGCCACGGCGCTCGGGCCGTCGGACGGCACCCAGGCATACTCGGTCACCGACTGGAACGCCGACGGCAAGCCCGACCTGGTCGTCGTGCAGCGGTCCGGCACCGCGAGCGGGCACGTCGAGATCCGGGTCGTCGACGGCGCGTCGTACTTCCAGAAGATGCTCGTCGAGACCGCCACCACGCTGGCCCCCGCCGACGACCGGTTCCAGTACGCGATCGCCGACTGGAACGCCGACGGCAAGCCCGACCTGATCAGCGCGCAGACGGCCGGCACCACGAGCAAGAAGGTGGAGGTTCAGGTGCTGGACGGCGCCTCGAACTTCCAGCAGCCGCTCGGCACGGCGAAAATCACCACCGCGGAGCCGGCTGCGGCCGGTCTGCAGGTCGCGGTGACCGACTGGAACGCCGACAAGCACCCGGACCTGGTGACGATCCGCAAATCCGCCAAGTCCGACGTGCACGTTCTGGACGGCTCGTCGTCGCTGGGTCGATACCTGTCCCAGACCAGCACCGGGCAGGCCGCTGACGACCGCCATGAGCTGCTGATCAGCGACTTCAACGGTGACAAGCGGCCGGATCTTGTCGTGGTGCAGAAGAGTGGCACCGCGACCGGCCGGGCCGAGGTCACCGTTCTCGGCGGCTGATCTACTCGGAGGCCCAGGTCGGCGCGTCGGGTGACGTGCCGATCGGTGGCGCCGGATAGTTCTCCTGTACCGAGCCGGTCCCGGTTCGGCGACCGGCTCGATTTCAGCCCCTGCCTCGGAATCCCCTTGATCCGTGTCTGAGCTTTCAACCCAGGTTCCTAGGATGCTTTACGAGCTGGGCTGTGGGTCACCGCCATGCTGCGGCGGAGTCCACTGACGAACAGTTGGACCAGGCTGGCGACCAGCGCGGCCAGACCGGCGGGCTGGAGCGGGGCAGCGCTCGGCGGGCGCGGCTCGGCGATCTGATGTGGACGAAGACACCAGGGCGTGGCTGTGGGATTGCGGAGAGCTGGCTCGTCCGGGCCGGAAGCTGGCCGGGGCGGGTCAGGATGGGGAGGTCCGGGAGAGTTGTGTTCGCCCGAGGAGGGTCGTCGTGGACGAGTCGCAAGCCACCGCCAAGGCACGCCGGGTCTGGGATCGCACCGCGCCTGGATATGACCGGCAGATCGCGTTCCTGGAGCGCCACTGGTTCACCGGCGGACGGGAGTGGCTCGGCGCGCGGGCCCAGGGCCGGATCCTCGACGTGGGGGTCGGCACCGGCCGGAACCTGTCGCACTATCCGGCCGGCGCCATGCTGACCGGCATCGACCTGAGCCCGGAGATGCTCGCTCACGCGCGTCGGCGCGCGGCCGCCCTCACCCTCGTCGCCGACCTGCGCGAGGGCGACGCGGAGAGCCTCCCGTTCGGTGACGGCACCTTCGACACGGTGGTCTGCGCCCTGTCGTTGTGCGCCATCCCGGACCCGCGGGCGGCGATCGCCGAAGCGTGGCGGGTGCTGGTGCCGGGTGGAAGGTTTCTGCTGCTGGACCACATCGGCAGTACCTGGCCGCCGGTCCGGACGGCACAGTGGCTGATCGAGCGGGTCACCGTGCCGACGGTGGGGGAGCACTTCACCCGCAGGCAACGGCCGCTGGTCGAGGCGGCCGGTTTCGAGATCGTCGAAGCGGCCCGCCTCAAGGCCGGCAGTATCGAACGCCTGCACGCCCGCAAGCCGCCGACGCGGTGATGTGCTGACCCGTTACCCGTTACCCGTTACCCGTCACCAGCACCCGTCACCAGCACCCGCCACCAGCTGTCTCTTATACACATCTCT
>KL571276.1:14327-20157 GCA_000715855.1 Actinoplanes liguriensis | reverse complement strand
CCGAGGCGGGCGCACATGGCGGCGGGCGGCGGGCGGCGAGGAGCAGGGGATGACGAGGGAGCGGCGCGCGGACTCGTCGCCGAGGCGGGCGCGTTGACGACGTACGGCGAAAATGGGTTGGCTCGGAGAGCGGGCCCGCGTGAGGATGCCGCCTATGTCACCCGAGGTGAAGGTCAAGGGCGGAGCGCTGCGCGGTCTCCACGAGTCAGGGATCGCCGTGTTCCGCGGGATACCGTTCGCCGCTCCTCCGGTCGGTGCGGATCGGTTCCGGGCCCCGCGCCCGGCGCCCGGCTGGGACGGAGTGCGGCCGGCGGAAACCTTCGGGCCGCAGCCTCCCCAGTCGGACGTGCTGGGGCGTGGCACGGCCGGCGTGACCCGCGACGACTGGCTGACCGTCAACGTCTGGACGCCCGGCCCGGATCCGGCGGCGCGACTGCCGGTGCTGGTGTGGATCTATGGCGGGGCGTTCATGATCGGCTCGTCGGACCGGCCGGAGTACGACGGCGGCCACCTCGCCCGTGACGGCGGCGTCGTGGTGGTGACTTTCAACTACCGGGTCGGTTTCGAAGGTTTCGGTCACGTCGACGGCGCGCCGGAGAACCGTGGCCTGCTCGATCAGGTCGCCGCGCTGGAGTGGGTCCGGGACAACATCGCCGCGTTCGGTGGCGATCCGGCGAAGGTAACCATTTTCGGCGAGTCCGCCGGTGGTGGCTCGGTGGCGGCGCTGCTGGCGATGCCACGGGCGGCCGGCCTGTTCCGCGGGGCCGTGGCGCAGAGTGTGACGGGAACTTTCTTCACCCCGGAGCTCGCCGCCGACATCGCGGCCGAGGTGCGGCACACCGCCGACGATCCGGCCCTGTTGTCGGCGGTCGTTGCCCCGCAGCGGTGGGGGTTGGCGGCCTACCGGACGATCCTGTTCTCACCGGTTGTCGATGGAGACATTCTTCCGGGTACGCCGTGGGAGGCTCTCGCCGCGGGCGCGTCCCGCGACGTCGTGCTGGTCGCCGGGCACACCCGGGACGAGCACCGGCTCTTCGACGTGTTCAGCGGGCGGACCGGCGGCGTCACGCCCGAGGAGGCGGAGACGGCGCTCGACCGGCTCGCGCCCGGCACGGACGGCGCCGAGCGTTACCGGGCGGCGTATCCGGAGGCCGGCCCCGGTCTGCTGTACGAGCTGGTGCACTCCGACTGGCTGTTCCGGATGCCCAGCGTGCGGTTGGCCGAGGCGCATACCGGACGGTCCTATCTGTACGAGCTGACCTGGCCGGCGCCCGGGCTCGGCGGTGTCCTCGGCGCGTGTCACGGGCTGGACGTGCCGCTGGTGTTCGGCAACCTGACCGCGGGACAACCGGGCCTGCTGCTCGGGGCGGAGCCCGGCCCGGATGCGGTGGCGCTGTCCGGGCGGATGCGGGCCGCGTGGACCGGCTTCGCCGCGACCGGTGATCCCGGGTGGCCGGTGCACACGCCGGACCGGCGTCTGACGAAAATTTTCGACACGGTGGACGCCGTCACGACGTACCCGGAAATCTCCTCGCTCTTGATCTGGGAAAACAGCGTGTTTCCGGCGCTGGGCCTATATCCGGAGACATAGGCCGGACTCGGTCCGCGGCGGGATTCGGCGGAAGGCGGTCGCTGCCAGACTTCCGGCATGGAAAGCGACACGGAATCCGTGACCACCGCCTCCCCGGCCCGCGTCTGGCTGCGCCGGCTGGTCATCGCCGTCTCCTGCGCGCCGCTCGCCGCGGTCAGCGTGCTGCACACGATGGGCCGCTCAGGTGACTTCGGCGTCCTGGGCCGGTGGTATGTGCTGCTCGCGCTGGCGGTGGCGGGATTTTTCGCCTGGGATCTGATCGAGCGGGCGATCGCCTGGGCGGTCCGCCGCTGAGGCCCGATCGTCGCCGGTGGTGCTCAGGTGCTGACCGGCAGGGTCGCCGTGCCGCTTGCGGCGGTCCGCCGGGTCACACGGACGGGGGAGCTGCGCCACGAGTGACGACGTGCGCGTCGACGAGGGGCCCGGCCGTGGCCTTCGTCCAGGCGTCGTCCCCGGGGTGGAGGGCGCTGCGCAGGTACGCGGTGGTGAGACGCTGCAGCAGCGTCACCCGCGCCGGGTTCTCGTCGGTGGTCTCGGCGGCCTCGTAACCGGCGATCCCGCCCAGCGAGTGCTCCGCGCCGGCGAGCGTGAGCAGGCTCTTCGGGCCGGGGCTCAGGTGGTACGGGTCGGCCGTCCACTCCGGGCCGCGCACGGTCAGCGGCAGGTCGTCCTTGTCACCCATGACGACCAGGGCCGGTGTGGTCATGTGGGTGAAGTCCGGGTTCATGAACGGGAAGTGCTCGGCCGCGTACGGGGTCAGGTCCGCGCCGCCGCGCCCGGCCGTCGCGAGCAGCACGCCCGCGGTCACGCGCGGATCGGCGAGGTCCTGTGCGACGCCGGTGACCGGGTCGGTGACGCGCAGGCCGAGCAGGTTGCCCGCGGTCTGGCCGCCGAACGAGTGGCCGGCCACCGCGATCCGGCCGTGGTCGAGGCGCCCGGCGAGCCCCGGGACGGCGGCCTCCAGGGTGCCGAGCGAGTCGAGCACGAGTCGCACGTCGTCGACCCGGATGCGCCAGACGGCCGGGGTTCGCGGGTCGTCGGGGGCGAGGCCGACGGTACGGGAGTCCAGATGGGTCGGCTGGACGACGGCGAAGCCCTGGGCGGCCCAGTGGTCGGCGAGCGGGCCGTAGGCCTCGAGGGAGGAGCCGTAGCCGTGCGAGAAGACAATTACCGGCAGTTCGGCGCCGGTCACCGGTGCCGTCACCTTCACGCGCAGGTCGGTGCCGCGTTCCGGGGCGGGCAGCACGATGGGTTTCACCGAGACGATCGGGGTCATCGGAGGATCCTTCCGGTAGCATTCATGGAAACGGGACGCTGTCCCGGTTAGGTATACGGGACGCTGTCCCGTTTAGCAACGACGGGAAGGGCGTGCGGGTGAGCGACCCTGATCACCAGGCGGTCCGGCCCCGGCGCGCCGACGCGCGGCGCAACGAGCAGGCGCTGCTGGACGCGGCCGCGACGGTGTTCGTGACCTCGGGCGTGGAGGCGCCGATCCGGGACATCGCGGCCGAGGCCGGTGTCGGCACCGCCACCATCTATCGGCACTTTCCGACGCGGGCGGACCTGATCGTCGCCGTCTACCGGCACCAGGTGGAAATTCTCGCCGCGGCCGGGCCGGAGCTGGTGACCTCGGCGGACAGCCCGTATGCGGCGCTGCGGCAGTGGATCGACCAGTTCGTGGGCTTCGTCGTCACCAAGCAGGGGCTGGCGGCGGTGCTGCAGTCCGCCGACCCGTGTTACGACCCGCTGCACGCGTACTTCCTGGAGCGTCTCGAGCCGGTCTGGTCCGGGGAGATCGTCGCGGGGCAGGATCCGTACGAGTTGATGCGCGCCGTGGGCAGCCTCTGCGCGGGCGGCGGCAAGCCCCGCTATGACGCCCGGCACCTGGTCGGTGTCCTGATTGCCGGGCTGCGCCGAGGGTGAGGACGGTTATGACGCTGAACGCGTGGGTGCACGGCTGGGCGATCTCGCGCGGCACGCCCGCACCGGTCGCGGTGGACGACGGCTGGCGGATCGAGGTGGGTCTCCAGAATCACCGCCGCCGGTATGTGCTCGACGATCCCCGGCACGAGACGCTGACCCGGCTCGGCCGGGAGCAGGCCGTTCCGGGCACCTGGATCAAGATCGCGGGTGAGGCGGGCCGGCTGCGCGCGGCGCTTCCGCCCGGATGGGAGCACGGCGAAACGTTGCACCTCATGACCACGACGTTCGTGGCCGGTGAGGTTACGGCGCCGCCACCGCCGTACACGATCCGGCTCACCGGTGAGGGCGCGCTGGTCACCGCTGCGGTGCTCGACGGCGAGGAGCGGATCGCGGCGTCGGCCAAGCTGGTGACCGTCGGGGACTTCGGGATCGTCGACCAGGTGGAGACCGAGCCGGCCCACCGCCGCCGCGGGCTGGGCAGCATCGTCATGCGGTTGCTCGCGAACCACGCCCGTGACCTCGGCGTTCACCGGGGCGTGCTGGTGGCCACCGGCGACGGCCGGCACCTCTACCGGAGCCTGGGCTGGGCGGTGCGGGCGCCGATCGCCGCCGCCTACGTGCCGGAACCGCGCACCCCATGACAATGGCCCTCACCCGCTGGTCGCGCGGTGGGGCCATTGTCATTCTCTCGACCGGGCACGGGGATTGTTACCGTCGAACCCGGGCGGCGCTGTACCCCACACAGTGCCCGGTCGCCGCGCTTCCTAACCATTAGGCTCGTCGCCGTGCTGACGAACATGTCCTGGTTCCACGAGTCTCGTGAATGGTCGCTGGAGAATGGCGTGCTCCGGGCGGTCACCGAATGGAAGACCGATTTCTGGAGGGAAACCTTCTCGGGCACCTGGACCTGCCGGCCACCGTGGACGTCGGCGTGATGTGCTGCTCCCCGGAGGCCACCTTCCGCGACTTCCGGATCGGGCCGCCGATCTCCCGAGACGGCCTGGAATGACGCGCGACCCGGCGGAAATTTTCGCCGGGTCTCACGGAAGGGCCGGGTCGACGCGTTGCCCGGCGGAAACTTTCGCCGGTTCTTCCGGAGGGTCGGTAACTTTCCGTCTGCTCTTGCGAGGCGGCGGGGATTGATGCGCGGCCGGGCGCCGCAACTTTTGTCCGTGCGGTGGTGAAATGCCGAAAGAGCTTTCCTGCGTACGTCGTCAGCCGCCTGCCGGCAGGCGGATCGTCACGACCGCGCCGCCCAGGGGTGGTCCGTTGCGCAGTTCGACGGTCCCGTCGTGACCGGTGACGATCGCCCGCACGATGGACAGGCCCAGTCCCGCCCCGCCGGTCGCGGAGCGGGCCGCGTCGCCGCGGACGAACCGCTCGAACGCGGACTCGAGCAGCCCGGGCGGGAAGCCCGGCCCGTCGTCGGCCCAGGTCAGCTGGACGTACTCCCGGTCGCGGGTCACGTTCTCCCGCCGGTCGCGAGTCGCGTCATCTCGGTCGCCGGCTACGGTCCCGGTCCCGGCCGCGGGTCACGGTCAGCGGGTCGCGGGTTGTGGGCGTGCGGTTGCGGGTTACGGTCACCCGGGCCGTGGAGGCTCCGGCTGCCGCGCTGTTCGCGGCGAGGTTGCCGAGGACCTGGCGCAGGCGGTCGGTGTCGGCCTCGACGGGCGCCGGATCGCCGTACACCTCAATCGTCAGGCTTTTGATCTTGGAAAGAACCGCGGCCTCGGACTGGGCAAGATCGGTCAAGTCGACCGGCGCCCGAAGCACGACCAGGGTGCCGGCCCGCTCCCGCGCGAGCAGCAGCAGATCCTCGGCGAGCCGACCCAGCCGGACCACCTGACCCTGCGCGGCGACCAGCGACTCGCGGACCTCGGCCGGGTCGTCGACCGCGGCGAGCGCCAGGTCGAGTTCGCCGCGCAGGACCGCGATCGGGGTACGCAACTCGTGGCTCGCGTCGTCGACGAACGCGCGCTCCCGGTCGATGGCCACCGACAACCGGGACAACATGCCGCTGAGCGTCGCGGCGAGACGGGCGATCTCGTCGTCGCCGGGCACCTCGGGCAACCGCCGGTCGGCGTCGAGGGTGGAGATCGCCGCGGCCTCCCGGGTCAGCACGCCGACCGGGCGCAACGCCGCCCGCAGCAGCCACCAGCCGAGCGCCACGAGCGCGATGATCAGCACCGGGGTGGCCACCGCCAGCACGATCAACTGCCGTGAGCCGGCCCGATCGATAGCGGACAGCGGCAATGCCACGGTGAGCACCTGACCGGAGCTGCCGACAGGCCGGGACAGCAGCCGGACCGGCATCGG
>KL571276.1:13335-14087 GCA_000715855.1 Actinoplanes liguriensis | reverse complement strand
TGCACCGCGCGGGCCTGCTCCGGCGTCAGCAGGACCCGTCCGCGGATCGCGGCGGCGGTCGCGACCGGCGTGCCGTCCGCGCCGAAGAGCTGTGCCATCGGGTCGCCGTGCACCGCGCCCAGGTCGTGGATCCGCACGCTGGCCAGCAGGTCGTCGCTGCGCGCTGACAGGTCCTGGTCGACGGCGGCGTCCAGCTGGTGGTCGAGCGCGACATAGAGCAGCGACAACGCCAGCAGCAGCACGGCCGAGGTGCCGATCCCGAAGACCAGCGCCAGCCGGGCGCGCAACGAGGTCGGGATCAGCCTGCGCACGTCACCTCCCCGGTCCTCACGATGCTCTCATCATGCCCAGCCCAGCATGAGGTGATGACCGCGAGTGATCGTGACGTGGCCCGCATCGGCGTTCCGGTGCGGGCCGACGGGTTCGCACGACCTTATGCTGGCGCGGTGAGGGTGCTGGTGGTCGAGGACGATCCGGCCATGGCCGCCATGGTGGGGCGTGGCCTGCGGCGGGCGGGCTACGCGGTGGACACCGTCGGCACCGGCGCCGACGCGGTCTGGACGATCGTCGAGACCGATTTCGACGTGGTCGTGCTGGACGCGATGATCCCCGCGCCGGACGGTTTCGAGGTGTGCCGGCAGATCCGGGAGAAGGATCGCTGGGTTCCGGTGCTGATGCTCACCGCCCGGGACGGCATCCACGACAAGGTGCGCGGTCTCGACGCCGGCGCCGACGACTACCTGACCAAGCCG
>KL571276.1:12279-13129 GCA_000715855.1 Actinoplanes liguriensis | reverse complement strand
CGACGACTACCTGACCAAGCCGTTCGCCTTCGAGGAACTGCTGGCCCGGGTGCGGGCGCTGACCCGCCGCGAGCCGGCCCAGCGCCCGTCGGTGCTGCGCGTCGGCGACCTCACACTGGACCCGGCGAGCCGCACGGTGCGGCGCGGCACCACCCCGATCCCGCTGTCGGCGAAAGAATTCGCCCTGCTCCAGGAATTGATGCGCCGAGCGGGCGAGACCCTGACCCGGACCTATCTGATCGAGCATGTCTGGGATTTCGCGTACGACGGTGGCTCCAACGTGGTCGACGTCTATGTGCGCTACCTGCGGGACAAGGTGGACCGGCCGTTCGACCGGGACACGATCCGCACCATTCGCGGCGCCGGGTACCGCCTCGACCCGGACGCCTGACACTTTCCGCCGGTCCCCGTGGTGCCCGGCATTTTCCGTCCGTTCCCGGGCGCGCCTGGCACTTTCCGCCGGTTCCCGTAGTGCCTGAAACTTTCCACCGGTCCCCGTGGCGCCGGGCGGGCGCCGCCGGGTCGGAGGCGGGCGGTTGATGACGTACCTCGGCATGGTCCGGACCTAGATCGTCGGGGCGGTGGGGAGCGACGGCGGTGGCTGGAAATGATCGGCGGGTGGCGGGGGTGTGACCGGGCGGCCGAGCTGGGTGGAGAGCCAGTCGAAGGCGGGCGCCTCCATCGCCTGCCAGGTCTGCACGTTGTGGCCGCCGCCATCGATGTAGGACGTGGTCACCGACAGCGGAGTGTGAGCGGCCCGGGCCAGAGCGCGGGTGTCGCGCAGCGGCGCGCCGTCCGAGCGGGCGCTGGCCAGGTAGAGCGCGACCGCCGGAATCGGCAGGTGCCGCAG
>KL571276.1:11373-12070 GCA_000715855.1 Actinoplanes liguriensis | reverse complement strand
AGATGTGTATAAGAGACAGTTGTACAGGGTGTTCTCGGTGCCGTTGCCGATCTTGATGCCGGGCTCGGCGTAGCCGGAGAGGCTGGCCGCGGCCGTGTACTGGCCGGGGTGACGCAGCGCGAGGTCCGTGGCGCAGTAGCCACCCGCGGAGTAGCCGATCAGGCCCCACCCGGCGGCGTCGGCGCGCACGTGGAACCGGGCCCGCGCGGCCGCCGGAACGTCCCTGGTCAGGAACGTTTCGGCCGCCGCGCCGCCGGTCAGATTCGTGCACTCGGTGTAGCGGCTCGGGCGTCTGGTAGGGGAACAGCACGATCGTGGGCGCCATCCGGCCCGCGGTGATCTCGTGGTCGAGGATCGTGACGACGTGCAGGCCCTTGATCCAGTGCGTCGGCGAGCCGGGATAGCCGTGCAGCGCCTCGATGACCGGGTAGCGGGTGCTCGCGTCGTCGCGGTACCCCGGCGGCAGGTAGGCGTAGACCGGCATGGTCAGACCGCTCGCCTGTCCGGAAACGGTCATGTTGACGAGTTGGCCGCGCCGGTGGTCACGGGCCGGGGCAGCGGCGGCCGGGATCGGAGCCTCGGCGTCGCCGGCGAGGCTCGACCAGGTGGGGTAGATCTCGACCTGCCGGTTCACCCAGAGCAGGCCTGACGCGGTGGCGCTGAGCACGCAGAGCGCGGCGGTCGCGGTGCGCAGGAG
>KL571276.1:6032-11134 GCA_000715855.1 Actinoplanes liguriensis | reverse complement strand
CCCAGACCAGGCTGAACAGCACCGCGGCGAGCACCGTGACGGCGACCGCCGCGATCTCAGTGCCCGGGCTGTCGAGGGACATTCATTTCTCCGGTACGGGAGGAGGAAAGTTTCGGCCGGTGGTGGTGTTTCGGGTGCTGGACCGGCAGTGCGGCCACCGTGGGCGTCGAGGCCGCCAGTGGGGGCGGGGTCTGGTCGGCGGCCCAGGTGAGCGCGCCCTGCAGAGAGGCGGGGCGATCCGCCGCCGTCGCCACGGTGATACCTACCGGCAGCGGCGGCGACGTCTGATGCTGCCCGGTGCCGGGCAGGACGGCGATCGCCGGATAGCGGGCCGGCGCGGCGAGCACCGCCTGATGGGCGAGCCCGGCTTCGGAAGGCCCCGCGACCAGCGCCCATCGCTGCCCGGTGACCCGCAGATCGTGCGCCAGCGCCGCCGGCAACTCGTCGGCGAGAACCTCCGCACGGGTGGCGGCGGTGGTCCGGGCGAAAACCACCACCGCGTCGCCGGCGCTGGTCCACCCCGAGCCGCTGTCGCCGGCGACGACCACCGCCGAATACCGCCACTTCGGATGGTCCAGATATCCCTGCGGTACGACCACGAGCGGCGCCCCGGCCAGGTGCCATCCGGTCCAGCCGGGCGGCTTCCAGGTGAACGCCGGCCCGTTTCCGCGCAGCCAGCCGTCCAGGTTGCCGGGGGTGACCGCGAACGTCGTCCCACTGGTCCGCGCCGACGACGACAGCGCCGCCCAGGTCGGATAGAACTGCTCCGACCGGTTGACCACCACACCTGCCGTGAGCAGCAGCAACGCCTCGGTGAGCAGCACGGCGCCGGACCGCGACAGGACCCGCAGGCGCCCGCCGCACCGCCAGGTCACGACGGTGCCGGCCGCGGCCAGCAGGGTGGCCAGGACCGCCACGACGATCAGCGGAATGCCGGTGAGGCTCATGGCGTCAGAGTGGCGCGGCGACGATGAGAGATCGGTGAGAGTCGCTCTCATCCTCCTCTCACGGACGGCGGCCTAGCGTGCGGTCATGACCGCAGCCTGGAACTCCCGGCCGCCGCTGTCCCGGGCGGCGATCGCCCGCCTGGTGCAACTGGCCGGCCTGTTCGACGTCGTGACCGCCGTCTTCCCCGAGCAGCGCGAGCGGATGGCGACACTGGTGGAGTTCATGCCCGCCGCCGGGATCCTCTCCGCGCGTGCCGCCACCGCGGCCGCCGGGGTGCTGCTCGTCTATCTCGGCAACGGGCTGCGCCGCGGCAAGCACCGTGCCTGGCAGCTCGCGGTCGTCCTGTCCGGCGCGGCGGTGCTGCTGCACGTCCTCAAAGGGCTCGACTTCGCCGCGGCCGTGGTCTCCGCGGCGCTCCTGGCGATGCTGATCGTGGTGCGGGGACGATTCCGGGCCGTGCCGGATCCGCGCAGCCGCTGGCGGGCGGTGACCGCGTTCACCGGGTTCGCCGGCACCGGGTTCGTGCTGGGCGTGGCCGAGATCGCGATCCGCGCCGACCACCTGGTCGGCGCGCCCGGTGTCGTGCAGTGGCTGCGGCACTCCGCGCTCGGGCTGATCGGCGTCACCGGGCCGGTGCGCTTCGTCCGGCCGTGGGCCGCCGACACCGTGAGCCTGACCACCGGCACGTTCGGTCTGCTGGCGGTGATTGCCGCCGCCGTCCTGCTGCTGCAGACCGCCGAACGCCGGCCGTCACGCACCGAGGCCGACGACGAGCGGCTGCGCGACCTGCTCGGGGCGCTACGGCGGCAACGACTCGCTCGGCTACTTCGCGCTGCGCGAGGACAAGGCGCTGCTGTGGGCGCCGTCCGGCAAGGCCGCCGTCGCGTACCGGGTGGTGCGCGGCGTCAGCCTGGCCGCCGGTGACCCGATCGGGGTGGAGGCGGCGTGGCCGGAGGCGATCGGAGTGTGGCTGGCGGACTGCGCGGCGCACGGCTGGACGCCGGCGGTGCTGGGCTGCGGTCGGACCGGCGGGACCGCGTACCGGCGGCACGGACTCGACGTGATCGAGCTCGGGGACGAGGCGGTCATCGACGTCGATGCGTTCACCCTGCAGGGGCGGCCGATGCGTGCGGTCCGGCAGGCCGTCAACCGGATGCGCCGCGCCGGTTACACCTGCACCGTCGTACGGCAGAAAGATTTACCGCCGGACGAGCTGGCGGCGGTGCTGCGGGCGGCCGACCAGTTCCGGGACGGCAACGTCGAACGGGGCTTCTCGATGGCGCTGTCCCGGCTCGGTGACCCGCGCGACGGCGACTGTCTGCTGGTGCTGGCCCGAGACGGCGAAAAGCACCTGCGCGGGGTGCTGCAGTTCGTGCCGTGGGGCGCCGACGGGCTCTCGCTCGACCTGATGCGCGGCGACCGCAGCGCCGACAACGGCCTCACCGAGCTGATGGTGGTCACCGCCATCGAGGCGGGGAACGAGTTGGGCGTACGGCGGGTGTCGCTGAACTTCGCGGTGCTGCGCTCGGTCTTCGCCCGGGCCGAGGAGCTCGGGGCCGGGCCGGTGCTGCGGCTGTGGCACCGGCTGCTGCGGCTGGCGTCCGGGCTGTGGCAGATCGAGTCGCTCTACCGGGCCAACGCCAAGTACCTGCCCACGTGGCAGCCCCGCTACCTGTGCTTCCCGACCGCGCGGGACCTGCCGCGGATCGCCGTCGCCGCGCTCACCGCCGAAGCTTTCCTGCCGTCGGGGCGGGCGTCCGCGCCGGCGATGGTCGTCGCCCCGGTCACCACCGTGGCCGCCTGACCGTGACTTTCGCCCGGGCGATCCGCTTCGTGACCGTGGTGTGCGTGACCGGGCTCGTCACGGCGGTGCCGGCTCCGTCGCCGGTCTCGCCGGTGCCGCTGGTGGTCACCTTGGGCGACTCGGTTCCTGTGTATAAGAGACAGTTCCCGGCCTGTACGCACGGATGCTGTCACCGCAGGCGCGATCGGTGAACTTCGCGCGGGCCGGTTATACCGCTGTGGACGTACACCATCAGGTTCTTGAAGATGGGATCAGGGCCGGTCTCGACGCGGCTTCGGTGGTGATCGTGATGGTCGGCGCGAACGATATGGCCGCGGCGTTCGACGACGGCACGGCCTATCCGGCGGCCGCCGCCGAGGTGCGGACGTCGGTGGCGGAGATTGTCACCGCGGTGCGGCGAGGACGTCGTACCCCGGTGAAAATTTTCGTCGTGGGCTACTGGAACGTCGTCAAGGACATGTGTATAAGAGACAGGCGACGAGGCGCTGCGTGCGGCGGCGGCGCGGACCGGCGCTACCTTCGTGAGCACGGGGCCGGCGTTCAAGGGAGCGGACCGGACCGGGGACCCGACGGCGCTGCTCGCGGCGGACGGCGACCATCCGAACGCGGCCGGGCACCGGGCGATCGCGGAGGCGATCTACGCCGCCGGGTGACGTGCTAGCTTCTATTTTCTTGTAGAAGTTGGTGCCGACCAGAGGGGCGGCGTATCACCATGACCGCGACGCTCGGCGACATCCTGCTCGTCTTCCTGGCGGACGGTCCCGGCAGCGCCTATGAGCTGCGGCAACGCCATGCACGGACGTTCGGCGCGGACCGGGCCGTCGACGTGCTGCGGGTGGTGGCGGCGCTGACCCGGCAGGAGCGGCTCGGTCACGTGCGCACCGGCGGGCGGCGCGGGCCGCGGACCTACACGCTGACCGAAGCTGGTCAGCTGCGGCAGCGGGCGTGGATCCTCGACGTGCCGCCGGAGGCCGGTGGGCAGGACGTGCTCGACCGGGTCCTGCTGGCGATGGCCGCGACCGACCGGGCCACCTTCGACGCCGTCGTCGCGTCGTGCCTGGTCGCGCTGGAGTCGCAGCGGACGCGGCCGGCCTCGCGGCGGCGGGAGGTGGTCTCGGCGCCGGACGCCCGGGCCGAGCTGGAGGCGATGATGGCGTCCTCGGCGATCAAGTGGGTCCGGCATCTGGCCGGGCGCCGGCGCGAGCGCGACGCCGCGGCATAGGCCGCCCTTCGGACCCGGCACCTGGCCGGGCGCGACGCTGCCGCGGAGGTCATCGGGCTTTGGCCTTCTCCCACATCAGGCGGACCGCCGGCAGCACCTCGGAGACGGCCGGGATGCCCGGGCCCGGCTCGCGGACGCCGACCGTGAGCGCCGGGGCGGAGCGCTCCAGCGAGCCCGCCATCCGGTCGATGTCGGTGATGATCGAGCCGGTGAGGACCAGCACGCCGGTGTCGTCGACCTCGGTGCGGACCGTGCGCAGCGTCCGCCGGCGCGCGTCGCGCAACGATTCGAGCAGCTCGTGCAGGGTGCCGGTCTCGGCTTCCGCGCGCGGGTCCGCGACCAGCGCGGCGTGCGCCTCGAACGCCTCCGCGGCGGTCGTCAGCACCGCGGCGATCTGCTCCGGCACGGCGGCCGAACGCGGCGTCGCGGTGGCGTCGAACATCGACCGGGCGACCGAGTTGACCTGCTGCGCCCCGTGATCGAGGGCGCGCAGGGTCTGCTGCAGCGGCGTGACCCGGGTGACCGGTGTGCGCAGCGACCAGCGGGCCTGCCGCAGCAGCTCGTCGACCGCGGTGGCGGCGTCGTCCAGGTCGTCGGCCAGCTCCCGCGAGCGCGCCAGCCACTGCGCCGCCTGGTCCCGGCTGTAGCCGTCGCGCACCCCGGCGCCGAGCCGGTCGAGCAGCCGGGCGATCTCGGTGGAGAGGCGGGCCAGCTCCCAGCGCGCCCGCTCGACCGGTGTCATGCCGCCGACCAGCGGCGACAGGATCGCCCCGACGACGATGCCGAGCGCCGTCGCGGCGATCCGCTGCCACACGAACGCCTCGGTGACCGCGCTGCCGACGACCAGGATGCCCAGCGACGTCGCCGGGACCGACACCGAGCTGTCACCCAGGCGCAGCAGGCGGCCGGCGGCCAGCCCACACGCCGTGATGACCGCGATCGACCATGGTGTGAGACCGAACGCGCCCCACACCACGATCGCGACGGCGATCCCGGCGAGCGTGCCGAGCAGTCGCTGGGCGCCCTCCCGGACCGAGGCGTGCGAGCTCATCTGCACCGACAGCGTCGCCGAGACCGCGGCGACCGCCGGGCCGGCCAGGTGCAGCGTCCCGGCGGCAGCCCAGGCGA
>KL571276.1:5088-5770 GCA_000715855.1 Actinoplanes liguriensis | reverse complement strand
GCCGTCGCAGCCGACCCGGCAGATACGGCCTCAGCCGGGCCAGGGCGGCCCTGCAGGCGGCCTCCACGGCGGGCCGGACGGCGCGCGGTAGCAGCGCGGCGACCAGGGCGCAGAGGGACAGGCTGACGGCAACGACGGCGAGCGAGTGGGGCAAGGAAACAGCTTTCTGTGTCAGGGGTGGTTCCCCTAGAAAGCTATGGCGACGATCCGCCGGCATCCGCGATTTGGGCGAATTGTGATGGGCGTCGCGCCCGAACGGGTCACGGCCGGATGTTCTCCAGATCCTCCAGGAGACTCGGGTGGGTGGGCTTCCAGCCCAGCTCCGCCTGGGTGTACGTGCTGGTGGACGGCTGGTCGGTGGCGAAGATCGGACCCAGCGGGCCGAACGTCTCCTCCGGCACCTGCTGGACCGGCACGCCCAGGCGGCGGCCGATGACCTCGGCGATGTCGCGGACCGCGTCACCCTCGTCGGCGACCGCGTGCCAGGCCGTGCCGGGCGGCGCCGCCTCCAGGGCGAGCCGGAACAGCACCGCCGCGTCCAGGGCGTGCACGGCCGGCCACCGCTGGGTGCCGTCGCCGGGATAGCCGGAGACTCCGGACCGGCGGGCGATCTGGGTCAGCAGGCCGGCGAAACCGCCCTCGCCGTTGTTGTGGACCGTGCGTGGCCTGTCTCTTATACACA
>KL571276.1:1598-5060 GCA_000715855.1 Actinoplanes liguriensis | reverse complement strand
TTCTCGGTGGAGAAGGCGCCGGGCACCCACGGTGTGCCGGAGACCGTCACGAGCGGGCGGTTGCTGCCGATCAGCTCCTCGCCCAGGGCGGTGAGGGCGGCGGTCTCCTCGGCGACCGAGCGGGCGACCGCCTCCGGGCTGCTGAAGTCGTTGCCGAACGCCAGGTGGACGACACCGTCGGACTGGGCGGCGCCGGCGCGGACGACGTCCAGGTCGGTGAGGCTGCCGCGGAGCGTGGTGGCGCCGGCCGCCTCGGCGGCGCTCGTGGAGGCGTCGGAGCGGGTGAGCGCGAGGACGGTGTGTCCGTTGCTGATCAGCTCGGCGACGACGGCGGTGCCGATCAGGCCGGTGCCGCCGGTGATGAAGACGTGCATGACACTCTCCCGAAGTGATGGGACTTCTGTCCCGTCACCGTACCAGAGTGACGGGATAAAAGTCCCGTCACCTATGATGGGGTCATGGCTCGATGGGAACCCGGTGCGCGCGAACGACTCGTCGTGGCCGCGGTCGACCTCTTCACCGAGCAGGGCTATGACGCGACGACCGTGGCGCAGATCGCCGAGCGGGCCGGGGTTGCCAAGAGCACGTTCTTCCGGCACTTCCCCGACAAGCGGGAACTGCTGGTCGCGGGGCAGGAGACGCTGAGCCGGCTGCTGGCCGAGGGGATCACCGAGGCGCCGGCCGGGGTAAGTCCGCTGGCGGCGGTCGCCGCGGGGCTCGAGCGGGCGTCAGGGGCGATCGGGCCGATGAGCAAGGAGATCGCGCCGCGGTTGAAAGCGGCGGTGGCGGCCAGTGCGGAGCTTCGGGAGCGGGACGCTCTGAAGAGCGTGAGCCTTGCGGCGGCCATGACCGGGGCGCTGGTGGCGCGGGGGGTGCCGGATGCGACCGCGGCGCTGGCGGGGGAGCTGGGACTGCTGGCCTTCAAGCGGGGCTACACCGCGTGGTCCGAAAGTGATCGGGAGGACGAGTTTGCTCCCTATGCGGTGGCGGCCCTTGAGGAGCTGCGGGCGGCGAGTGTTTCGCTGAGCTGAACGGCCCGGAGGTGGTGCCGGCGGCTGTTCGGAATCGGATGATTCCGATGTCGACCGTCACGGATAGGTGTGGGGTCGACTCCGTTGGGTAGTGTTCGGAGTACCGGCGGCGCGGGGCTGAGCTTGGCGGCCAGATGCCGTTGCCGCCGGCCCTCTACTTTGCCGCCGGCCCTCCGGTCTGCCGCAGGATCGGGGTGGTGCTCCGCTCGGGGCCGGACTGCTCGTCGAGCGTAGCGGTGGGCGTTCGCTGGTGGTGACGGTCGACGACGCGAGCACCGGTGCCGCTCTCCTGAACACGCTGGCCGACCGGGCGCGGCGGTGAAACCGGCGCTTCGGTGGTCGCCGGGCTGATCGGGGCAGTCGCGATCGAAGTTTCGTTGGCTGGCGGGCTGGTCGGGGCAGCCGTGATCGGGGCTCCGGCTGACCGGCGGAGAGTGGTGGAAACCGACCGCCGGAGGCTGGTGGAAACTAACCGCCGCGGAGCGTTGGAAACTGTCGTTGCCTCGCGGCGGCAGGAATCTATCCACCGGATGCGGCCCGGTCCGGCTCCGGTGGCGCCTGCCTAGCCCAGGCACCCGTCCGGTAGAAGGAACCACCGGAGCTTCTCGAAACCCATCGGCAGATCGAGGCGTACGCCGTCAGCGGGCTCGGTGCGAGCGGCCAGCACCGCGCGCGCCTCCTCCAGATAGCCGGCCAGCGCGTCCTCACCAACGGTGGCCGTCGGCGCGGGTGGCGCCGTGACCGTGCCGTCCGCGGAGAGCCGCAGATCGGCGAGCCGCACGTGGGTCCACCGCGCTGTCCGCGGGTCGAAGCGGTAGTCCGGCAGAAGGCGCGAGCCATGCCGGGCGATCAGCAGCACCGCCTCGATCAGATAGTCCGCGACCGCGTCGGAGATGAAGTAGTTGAAGTTGAGCCGTGACCAGCCCGGCTTGATGCCCTCCCAGCCGTCCAGGATCTCGTCGCGGAACTCGCGGGAGTGGGCCTCGTCGATGCCGAGCAACCGGTGCCCGTACGGGCCCGCGCAGGAACAGCCGCTGCGGGCCTGGATGCCGAACAGATCGTTGAGCAGCGCGGCCACGTAGTTGTGGTGCAGGTGCTTTTCGCCGGCCCGGATCTGGAAGGAAACAATCGACAGGCGGTCGGCGTCGACGTCACCGAGGATCTCGATGTTCGGCTCGGCGGTCCAGCGCTGCTTGGCGCGCTGCCACAGGGCGTGCTCGCGGGCGGTGATCACGTCGGTGCCGACGGAGTCCTTCACCGCGAACACCAGCCCGGCGCGGATCGACTCGACGATCGCCGGGGTGCCGCCCTCCTCGCGGACGACCGGGTCCTCGAGGTAGCGGTGGCCGGTCGGGTCGACGTACGCCACGGTTCCGCCGCCCGGGGTAACCGGGACCCGGTTGGTCATCAGCTTGCGGTCGACGACCAGGACGCCCGGGGTCTGCGGGCCGCCG
Organism: Actinoplanes liguriensis; assembly: GCA_000715855.1. GTDB lineage: Bacteria > Actinomycetota > Actinomycetes > Mycobacteriales > Micromonosporaceae > Actinoplanes > Actinoplanes liguriensis. The sequence goes on along the minus strand of KL571276.1, from coordinate 2,575 downwards.
GCGAACTTGTGCGGCGACAGGAAGACGGCGTCCTTGTCGGCCATCGAGATCGGCACGTACGGCCCGGCGGCCGCGTAGTCCCAGACCGACAGCGCGCCGTGTTCGCGCAGCACGGCGGAGACTGCCGCGGTGTCGGTCAGGATGCCGGTGACATTCGACGCGGCGGAGAAACTGCCGATCCGGACGGGGCGGTCCGCGTACGCGATCAGCGCCGCCCGCAGAGCGCCGAGATCGACGTGCCCGGTGTGGTCCGACTCGATCTCGACGACGTCGGCGATCGACTCACGCCACGGGAGCTCGTTGGAATGGTGCTCGTACGGGCCGACGAAAACCACCGGTCGCTCGGCACGGGGGATGTGCGAGCTGAGGCCGTACCGGTCGTCGAGGTTTTCCGGAATGCGGAGTCCGAGGAGCCCGGCGAGTTTGCCCACCGCGGCCGTCGCCCCGGACCCGCAGAAGATCACGACGTGGTCCGGCCCGGCGCCGACACTGCGGTGAATGATCTCCCGGGCCTCCTCGCGCAGCGCTCCGGTCTGGGCGCCGGTCGCGGAGGCCTCGGTGTGCGTGTTGGCGTACCGGGTGAGCACCTGCTCGCGAAGGAAATCTTCGACGAAGTCGAGCGCCTGCCCGGATGCGGTGTAGTCCGCGTACGTGATCCGGCGCGGACCGAACGGTCCGTCCAGGAGGTGCCCAGCACCGAGGAGACCCTCGCGGATCCGTGCCAGCATGCCGTTACCCGTGTCGCTCATACCATCCATCCAACGCGTTGTCGTCCGTGCACTTCAATCGGCTGAAGCTGCCGTCGTTCAACTCATCCGGCCGACCGTGTCGCGCCGTCTCAGCAAGTCCCCGGTCCGGCCGCTGCGACCCGCCAGGCGGTACGCGCCTTGTCGCTGATCGGGCGTTCCGGGCGGAGGATGATGTGGAGTCGCCTGTTGCCGGGCCGGGCGGTGGAGTGGTGTCGGGCCGGCCGGGCG
>KL571276.1:903-1291 GCA_000715855.1 Actinoplanes liguriensis | reverse complement strand
GGGTTTTGTCGGGCCGGCCGGGCGGGTCACGACATTCGGGCGACTGTCTCTCGCAGGCGGGTCAGGTCGCGGCGGCGCTGTTCGAGGGTGGTGGCGATGCCGACCAGGAGCAGGCCGCCGATCGCGAGAGGTACCCAGCGCGGCACCAGGTCCCACACCTGGGCCAGCTCGTGCAGGGCGGTAATTGTCACCACGATGCCGCCGGAGACGGTCGGCGCCTGCAGTCGCGCGAGCGCGCCGGCGACAAGCACCGCCAGGCCGGCCAGGCCGAGCAGCAAGCGCCGGGCATATTGCGGCTCGTCCGCGGTGCTGTTGGCAATTACCGCCAGGGTCGGCAGGAAACCGGCCGCGAGCGCTGCTCCGTACCTGTCTCTTATACACATCTCTG
>KL571276.1:0-711 GCA_000715855.1 Actinoplanes liguriensis | reverse complement strand
TAAAGCTCCGCCGTTCCGGCCTGCCTGGCGGAAAGTATCAACCACCAGCCGAGCAGGGCGCTGCCGGCGGCGGCGAGCGCGTATCCGAAGCGGACCTTCAGCGACTCGTCGGGTCGCAGCGCTCGAACGGCGAGAACGGCCGCCCACAGCGTGGCGATCAGCGCCGCGTGGCTGAGGCTTCCGGACATCAGGAGGGCGATCACCGCGGAGGTCTGGGCGACCGCGGTCACCGGGGGCGCCTCGCGCGGCCGGTAGGTGGCCAGGATCCATTCGAGGATCATGGCGACGGCTCCGGCGGCGAGCACGGTCAGGGCGACGCCGCCGGGCTCGAGGTCGACGAGGTCGTTCGCTCCGATGTAGGCCACAACGACCAGGGCCGCACACGCGCCGACCCAACCGGCGACCCGGCTCGACAGGTCCCGTGCAGCGGCGCCGATGATCGCACCGGCGACGGCTACCAGCGCAAATGCCGTCAGCAAGGGCCCGGGTCGCGCCGCAGCCCCGGCGATCCCGGCCGCGGCAAGCAGCCCGAAGGCGGCCATGAGCACCAGCCGCTGGGTGGACGGTTCGGAGGTGCCCGCGGGCCCGGATCCCTGCACGGCCATGCCGGTCGCGCCCGGGTAGGCGAGCGGTACGGCCGCGGAAGGGACGGTCGTGTGCCCGGTTTGCGAGGAAGCCGACGCGGACGTGGCTCTGTCTCTTATACACATC
>KL571275.1:36485-45644 GCA_000715855.1 Actinoplanes liguriensis | reverse complement strand
AGGAAGCCGGCGGCGCTGACAGCGGCCGCGAAGGGGACGCCGGGGGCGAGCTGACTAACGGCGGCGCTTGAGGGTCCGCTCGTAGTCCTGGAACCGCGCCTTCGCGATCACCGACCGGTCCGGGGCGCGCAGCACGATCCCCTCCGGCCGCCCCTGCCCGCTGTCGTCGAGCGCGACCAGCGTCTCCGGCAGCCGCTCCCCGAGGAACGCGTGCATTCCGGCCACGTCGGCCGGCAGCTGCGCCCCGTCGACGGTGAAGAGCCGCGGGGTGAGGTCGAAAGCGGTCACCGCCTGCAGCTCCTCCTCGGTCGCATAGCTCTGCCCGCCGCCGTCGCGCCACGCCGCGATCCGCTGCGCCGGCCAGTCCAGCCGCTCCTGGAGATCCCCGACCTCGGCCACGTCGAACAGCCGCCAGCCGATCGCGCCCCGGGTGCTGTACTGCTTGGCCTGTCCACCGATCTTGCCGCCGTAGAGCTCGAGGTAGTAGACCCGCAGCGTGTCCGCGGGCAGCTCCTGGTCGGGCAGCGCGTCGGCCACCTCGCGCAGGCCCGCCACGATGCCCTGGGCCGGGTTGCCGATCAGGTCGCCGCGCGCATAGAGCAGCTCTTCACGCGACCCGAGCAGGTAGTTGCCGTCCGGCAGCACGACGATCCGCGAGTTCGTGCCGTCAACTTTCTCGGTCCCGAGGACCGGCCCCGCGAACGGGATGACGGTTTCGGTCAGGCCGCCGTTGCGGGGATCGAGCTCGTGATATGTCGGGATCGACGGATACTTGGTCAGCGAGTTGAGCGCCTTGAGATCCGCGGTTCGCATGTCGAAGTCGGCCATGCGCTCAGGTATCCCACGGTCGTGCAACCCATCGCCACGCATTTTGCGCCTATCCTCCAGGGCAGTCGATCTGTCTGGAGGGGACCGTGACGGAGCCGTTGGATACCGGGCGGCCGCATCCGGCTCGCGTCTATGACGTGCTGCTGGGCGGGAAGGACAACTTCGCGGCGGACCGGGCGGCGGCCGCGCAGGGTCTGCAGGTGAATCCGAACGCGGCGACCGCCCCGCTGCAGAACCGGGCGTTCCTGCGCCGGACCGTGCGTTTCCTGGCCGCGCGCGGCATCCGCCAGTTCCTGGACATCGGCACCGGCCTGCCCACCTCGCCGAATGTGCACGAGGTCGCGCAGGAGGCCGAGCCGGCGGCGCGGATCGTCTACGCCGACAACGACCCGCTCGTGCTGGCTCACGCGCGGGCGCTGCTGACCAGCGCGCGCACCGGCCGGACCGCTTATGTGAACGGCGATTTGCGCCGGCCGGCCGAGATCCTGTCGGCGCCCGAGTTGCGCGAGACCCTCGACCTGTCCGAGCCGGTCGCGGTGCTGCTCCTGGCGATCCTGCACTTCATCGAGGACTCCGATCGCCCCTACGACATCGTCCGGACGATCATGGACGCGCTGCCGAGCGGCAGCTACCTGGTGCTCTCGCACATCACCGCGGAGTACGACCCGGAGTCGTGGGGCCGGTTCGCCGAGATCATGCGGGGGCAGGGCATCCCGACCCGGTTGCGCGGTCGCGACGAGGTGACCGCGTTCTTCGACGGGCTGGATCTGGTCGAGCCGGGCGTCGTGCCGATCCTGCGCTGGCGCCCGGAGGAGGAGACGCCGTTCACCGACGCGCAGGTGGCGCTCTACGGCGGCGTCGCCGAGAAACCCTGAAACCCGCTTTTCCCGTACGTCGTGAGCAGCGCGCTCCGGACGCGGAGGCGGCCCCCGGCGCCGGCCGGAATGGTGCGGCCGATGCCGGGGGCCGGTTCAGGGCCGTGGAGGAAACCCTGAGCGCCCGCCAGTGCGTCTGGCGGCCCGGGCCCGGGGCGCCGTCGAACGCCGGGCCGGTTCGGAAAGCGCGGGCCGTTGAGCCACGACCTGTTCCCGCCCGGGGGACGGGGGTCGCGGCGGGACTGCTCCGGCCGTACGCGCAAATGGGGTGGGAACCGGCGGCCGACGTGGGGGACGACGGCCGCCGGTGGCCGGTCAGTTGACGAAGACCGGTGCGGACGCGGAGGTCACGACCGGGGTGTACTTCGCGGAGAAGTAGCCGTTGGCGACGCACGCCGCCGGGCCGGTGCTCTTGTTGAACTGCTGGTCGGTGAAGGTGATCGAGTTGTCGGTGTTGTCGGCGACCGCCGCGATGGCATTGCCGTTCGCGACGAAGACGCAGGTCACCGAGCCGAGCAGGGTCTTCAGGTTGAGCGTCGCGGAGATCGGCGCCGCGTCGGTGCCGGTGACCGTGACGGTGCCGTCGCTGGCAACGGTGGTGGCGTAGGGCTGGTTGTTGATCGTGACGCTGTTGACGCCGGTCACCCCGGGCACGCCCGTGATCGTGCAGCTGGAGACGCCCAGCGTGGAGCCGAGCGCCGCGGCGCCGGGCGCGGCCGGGTTGTCGTTGACGACCGCGCTGAAGCTGGACGCCGCACACTTCATGCCGTTGGCGCCGCCCGGTGCGGTGGCGAAGACGGCCTGGCTGCCGCTGGGGATGCCGGCCGAGATGGTGTCACCGACGGCAACGGCCGGGCCGGCCAGGGTGTCGGTGGTCAGCACGGTGGCGTCGTCGGCCAGCGCCGGTGCGGTGAGCAGCAGCGATGCGGCCGCTCCGGTGGCGATGGCGACGGCGAGCAGGTTCTTGTGCATGGGGGTGCACCTTTCCTAGGAGGCGGCGAGCGCCTGGGTGAGGTCGTCGAGGCTGGGGGAGAGGGCGAAGGTGGTGTTGTTGTCGCTGAACACCACCGCGTTCTTGCCGGCCGCGCTGGGTAGGGCGAACGCCAGGTTGATCAGCGCGTCGAGGCTGCCCGGGATCAGGCCGCAGCCGTTCGCCTTCGGCACCGAGTACGCATTGTCGACCAGCGTGGCGCCGGTGAAGCCGACCCCGAGCGTCTGGTAGCCGTTCGCGTCCGGCTCGATGGTGATGTTCCCGGCGTTCCCGGTGACCGGCTGGTTCGGCGCCGGCGGATGGGTCGTCCCGGTGGTCGGGCTGAACTTGATCGGGCTGCTGTCCGATCCGATGTAGCACTTGGCGCCGAACAGCGCGTTGTAGAGATGCAGCTTGATCGGCAGGACGAAGACCGGCGTGTCCTCGCCGGTGGCCAGCGGCACGAAGTCGGTGATCTCCCCGGCCAGCTCGACCTGGGCGAACACGCTTGTCACGCCCGGGATGATGTTGGCGATGCCGGGAATGGTGACCTGCAGCGGCTTGGCGACCAGGGTCTTGCCCTTGGCGGCCGGGACGGTCGAGTAGACGTTGGCCTCGGAGCCGTCCGGGAATTGGCGGGTCGGCGCGGACGCCGGCCAGTAGACGCCGAACTGGACGGTGATCGGGCTGTCGAACGGCACGACGTTCGAGCCGATCGTGACGCTGCCACCGTTGGTGATCGATCGGACGCAGCCGACCTGCAGGTTCGTCGGGTCCTTCATGGTCGCCGAGGTGAGCGGGCAGGCTTCCAGCCCGTCGTAGGCGGCGGCCTGGGCGAGCCCGGGGGTCAGTGCCACGACCGCGGCTGCGGTGGCGATCATGGCGAGGGCGGATTTCAGCCGTGACGCTGTCATGGCGTCACTCCTTCGAAAAACCTCGTTGGGATCGGGGCCCGGACGTTTCCGCAGCGTTCCGGGGGCTTGAGCGGGAGGTGATACTGGGGTGACCCGCATCGCGCACCATCGAGATCCGTGGACGTATGAGAAACCCCAGCGGTATGTCATGTCAAGACATTGAGGGACGACGATGACGAATTCCGTAATCAGCCCGCTGCCCGGCGCGCGGGCCGGGCGGGACCCGGCCCGCGCGATCAAACGCGGTCCGCGCTCGATGACGCCCGAGGCCGTGGCCGCGACCCAGCGGGAGCGGCTCTTCGACGCGCTGGTGCACACGGTCGCCGAGAAGGGCTACGTGAACGCCCGGGTCAGCGACATCTGCACGGCGGCCGGGGTGACCCGCCCAGCGTTCTACGCGCTCTTCGCCGGCAAGGAGGACGCGTTCCTGGACACCTACCGGCACGGGACCGGGGTGGTGCTGCGAATGATGGACGAGGCGTACACCGACGCGGACGACTGGCGCACCGGCGCGCGGGCCGCGCTCAAGGTGCTGCTCGACGTGCTCGCCAGCGTGCCGGCCTTCGCGGCGATGGCGATCGTGGAGATCGATGCGGCCGGCCCGCTCGCCCGCAGTGAGCGCGCGGAGCTGCTGGGCCGGTTCGCCCGGTTCTTCGCGGAGGCGCCGGACGTGCCGGACGGTCTGGTCGACACCGTCGTGGGCGGCGTCTACGCGACCATCTACAGCCGGGTCTCCGCAGGTCGCGTCGCGGATCTGCCCGAGCTGCTGCCGATGTTGAGCTACTTCATGATGGCGCCGTTCCTGGGGAGTGAGGGCGCCGCCGCCGAGCTGACCGTGCGGCCCGGCGGCGAGCGGGTCGTGCCGCCGTGCGCCGCATCAGATACCGACGAGGTTTTTCACTGACTGGAATGCGGCGCTCTCCGCTTGACGCCTCTGGTTACTCCGGCGTAACTTCGCCGAAATCCATCGAGATGCGCAAATAGCCTCGCCGGAACGGCATCCGCAGTGCCGGGACCGGCGAAAACGCCCGCAAAGGAGAGTGCATGTCCTCCACACGTCACGGCCGCACCCGCTGGCGCCGGTTCACCGCGATGCTGCTCGGCGGCCTCGCGGCGACGGCCGGCCTGGTGTTGCTGACCGGTCAGGGGGTGCTCGCGGCCTCCTTCTCGATCTCCGGCATGCCGTTCGTGGTCACCTCGCCCAAACTGCACGGATACGGATTCGCGCAGTACGCGGAGATGGACCAGATGGAACCGGGCAGCCCCAACGAGGGTGACACCGGTGGCCAGGTGCTCGTGATCGTCTCCGCGATCCGCGACGCCGAGCTCGACGGGCTGTGCCAGAGCATCGCGCTCGGCGGCATCAACCTGAAGATCACCGCGGGCAGCCCGACCAACAAGGTCACCGCCGACACGCTCGTCGTCGACTCCGACCTGATCACCGCGAACGCCGACTTCAAGGCGATCGAGATCGGCCGGGACTCGAGCACGCTCGACGCGGTCCCCGGCAAGAAGGGCGCCATCGGGGTCTTCGGCCAGCAGGCCGACGAGGTCACGCTGACCAACCTGCGGCAGAACAACTACGCCACCACGGCGGCCACGTTCAAGCTGCCCAGCCTGCACATGTCGTTCACCGGCGCCGGCTGCTAGCCATGTCCGGCATCGCGCACCACCGGGCCTCGCCGGGCGCTCGCGCCTGGCGGGGCTTCCGCGACTGGCGCCGTACCCGGCCGTTCTGGGGTGGATTGTTCGTCCTGCTCGGCGGGGCGGAGATCCTGTTCACGGTGTGGGCGCCACTGGGCGTGGTGCTGCACGTCGGGATGCAGAACTTCATCGGCTACCTGGTGCCGTGGGTGATCGTCGTGCTGGGGGCGCTGCTCTGGTTCAACCCGGCTCAGCGGATCTTCTATTCGCTGATGGCGTTGATCTGCGCGCTGGGATCCTGGCTGACGTCCAACATGGGCGGGTTCATCGTCGGGCTGCTGTTCACACTGGTGGGGGCGGCTCTGTCGTTCGCCTGGGCGCCGAGCGACCCGGAGCCGGAGGACGTGGCGGTCAACCCGGATTCGGAATCCGAACCGGCGTTGACTTCTCCCGAGCCGCAGCCCTCAGCTCCCTATCCGGCTTCGGCGCCGCCTCCCGGTCTGGCGCTCCCTCCGCAGCCGCCTCCGGCCCCTCTCCCGGCTTCGCCTTCGAGCGAGGAGCATTCGGAGGTACGGAGGAATCGCGCGCCCGAGGAGCAGGATCAGAACACCCTGCCGCCCGAGGGGCGCTGGCAGAACACTCCGTCGTTCCGGAACGCGCCGAGCGCCGAGGGGCGGTCGGCGGAGTAACCCGGTTCACCTCTGGTGATCGGATGATTGTCGCGGCGGTCCGCTCCTGTCGAGCGACCGCCGCGCTTTCTCGTGCGTCCTCCCGGGCGACCGTGGGCGTCACCCCTCCGAGGGTCTGCCGCGGCTTTTCCCTGCACCGGGGCGCATGCCAGGCTTCGCCGCACGGCGTGTCTGCTTTGTCACGTTATGTCCGTATCGCAATACTGGTCCGGCTGTCACTCGTTCTCCGGCTTCTCCAGGAGCGCCGATGCGCCGTACCGATTCCGCCTGCCCGCCCCCGGTCATCGTCACCGGGACCGGACGCTGCGGCTCCACCATGGCCTCCGCTGCAGGCCCACGGCTCGGCCGCCGGGTGATCGCCGACCGCGGCGACGGCTCGCCGCGGAGACTCGGCGGCCTGCTGCGCTTCTTTCCCGCCGCGCGGGTCGCCACCTGCACCGGGACGGCCGGGACATCGCGCTGTCGATGAGCCGCCACCCGGCCTTCGCCATCGGTGCGCAGACCGTTGAGCTGCGCCGCCGCCGCTGGGCAACGGCCGATCTGCCCGAGGACCTCCCCGCGTTCCTGCCCGGCCGGTTCACCGCGGCGGTGCTCGCCCACGAGGTTCCGCTGCACCGCCTTGGTCACGTGGCGTGACCAGGGACTTCCTTCGATCCAACGGAAAGGTGCTGGAGTATGGACTCCGCATACCAGATCGTCGTGCGCCACCTGAAGGACCATCTCGGCGTGGACCCGGCGCTGGTCACCCCCGACACCACGCTGGGGCAGCTCGACCGGGACTCGCTGTCGATCCTCGAGTTCGGCCTGCTGCTCCAGGAGGCGACCGGGATCCGGCTCGACGACGGCGTGCTCACGTTCCGGACCACGATCGGCGAGATCGCCGCCGTGCTGCGGCGGCACCGGGCCGGGGATGTGTATAAGAGACAGGGCTCGGCCTGATCACCCCGGCCGGCGTGGGCGCCGAGGCCACCTGGGCGGGGCTGATCGCGGGCCGGTCGGTGGCCGCGCCGGACCCGGAGCTGGTCGGGCTGCCGGTCGCGTTCAGTTGCCGGGTCGCCGATTTCGACGGGGTGGCGCTGCTCGGGCACCGGCTCAACCGGCGGCTCGACCCGTTCGGCCGGTACGCCGTGGCCGCCGCCCGGGAAGCGGTCGCCGACGCCGGTCTCGGCCCGACGCTCTGGGCGCCCGAGCGGGTGGCGGTCGTCCTCGGCGTCGGCGCCAGCAGCATGAGCGGCACCGAGTCCGCGGTCGAGATGGTCCTCGAAGGACTGCCGGACCGGGTGTCGCCGTTCGCGCTGCCGCGGACCCTGCCCAACATGGCCGCGGCCGAGGCCGCCCTGGACCTGGGGACGCAGGGGCCGTGCTTCACGGTGAGCAGCGCCTGCGCGTCCGGGGCGCACGCGATCGGGGTGGCCCGCGACATGCTGCTCTCCGGGGCGTGTGACGTCGTCGTGGCGGGCGGGGCGGAGTCCGGCCGCAGCCGTACGTCGGCGGCGTCCTTCGCCCGGATCGGGGCGCTCTCCACGCGTGGCGACGAGCCGCACCTCGCCTCCCGGCCGTTCGACCTGGACCGGGACGGGTTCGTGCTCGGCGAGGGGGCCGGGGTTCTGATCCTGGAACGGGCCTGCGACGCGCGGGCGCGTGGGGCGCGGGTGCGGGCGTACCTCGCCGGCTACGGCGCGTCCGCGGACGCCCACCACATCACCGCCCCGCATCCGGAGGGCCGCGGCGCCGTCCGGGCGGTCCGGGCCGCGCTGGCCGGCGCCGGGCTCGAACCGGCCGACATCGGGCACGTCAACGCCCACGCGACCAGCACCCCGATGAACGACGTGGTGGAGGCGGCCGCGCTCGGCGCGGTCTTCGGATCGCTGGCGCCGCCGGTCACCGCGTTCAAGGGCGTGATCGGGCACGCGATGGGCGCGGCCGGCGCGATCGAGGCGGCCGGGGTTGTGCTGTCGCTGGAACGTGGGCTGCTGCCGCCGGTCGCGAACCTGGACAAGCTCGACCCGGCGATCGACTTGAACGTGGTGACCGGCCGTCCGCGGCAGGCACGCCGGGCCCCGGCGGTCAGCACGTCGTTCGGTTTCGGCGGTCAGAACGCGGCGCTGGTCTTCAGCCCCGCCTGAGCGATGGTGCGAGCCGGCCCGGCTCGCACCATCGAGAGTCAGGCCGTGAGCCGGACCGTCAGGGTGAGCGGCTCCGGCACCACGAGGTTGCGCCAGGCCGGGTCGCCGGTCACGGACAGCACGTTCGCGAGCGGTGGTCAGGGGCGTACCCGGGTTGGCACACCCCTGACGGACCGGTCAGCTCGCGGACGCCGAGTAGCTGTTGGTGACGAAGTTCAGGCCGCCGCTGGAGGACGTGATCTCGTACCCGAACTGGATGTTGCCCAGCGTCACGTCACCGAACCAGCCCTTGCCCTTGATCCAGTTCATGATCGCCTTGATGTCGACCGTGCCGGAGCTGGTGTTGCTGGTGCGCACGAACGAGAAGACCGCGTTCGCGCCGTTCGATCCGCTGTAGACGTTCCACGAGTGGCCACCCACCGTGACCGAGCCCTGGAGTGACCCGATCGGGCCGACCGCGCCCGTCTTGTTCATCCACAACATGATCTCGTACGCGTTGCTGTTGGCCCAGATGTCGTAGGCGGTGGTGTACGCCCCGCTGCTCGGAACAGTCACGTTGAAGCTGCTCGTGGCGCTGCCGAGCGCGCTCAGCTTCTTGTTCACGCTCTTGCTGGCGTTCGGGTACGCCTTCACCCCGCCGGTGTTCGGGTGGTTCGCCCAGACACCCCAGTTGCTGTACGAGTTCGCCCAGATGCTCTGCGGGCCGGCGCCGCTGCCCCAGATGTTGTTGTACAGCGTGTAACCGCCGTTGCTCCAGCTGGCCCACTGGTCGGACGAACCCCAGACCGCGGCGTGCGCGGCCTGCGGGGCGGCGAACAGCAGCGCGGCGGTGGCGAGCCAGGCCGCCAGCGTGATCCGTAGTTTGCGCATGAAGCGCCCTCCTCGGGGGACGGCAGCGCCGGCGATCGCCTCGTCGAAGCGCTTCGACGATGGGGGATGGGTCATCGGCGCCGCTCGATGTGATGTGGCCCCAAGCTATCACGGGCATTGCCGACGTGTTACGCCGAAGGTGATTGACGATCCTGGATGAGGTCGCCTACGGTCGTCCGGAGGAAAGCCCTTTCCCCCAGCCGGAGGCCACGATGCGCCGACGAACTCTCCTCTCCGCAGCGG
>KL571275.1:32376-36340 GCA_000715855.1 Actinoplanes liguriensis | reverse complement strand
CTTTCCCCCAGCCGGAGGCCACGATGCGCCGACGAACTCTCCTCTCCGCAGCGGCTCTGGGCGCGGTTGCCTGGCCCGCTTCCGCGAACGCCGCTTCACGTCGGCCGGACGTGCTCGTCGAACCCGGCACGAGCATCCAGTCCGTGGTGGACGCCGCGCCCGCCGGGGCCGTCACGCCGTACGTCATCGGCATTCGCCCCGGCATCTACTCGGGCCAGGTGATCGTGCCGGCCGACAAGACCTTCCTGGAATTCCGCGGGCTCGGGCGGCGGCCGGAGGACGTGGTCATCGCCGACGACCGTGCGAACGGGACGCTCAAGCCGGACGGCACCCCGTGGGGCACCTCCGGCAGCGCCTCGGTGACGCTGAACGGCGCCGATTTCCGCGCGACCAACCTGACCTTCGCGAACCTGTTCGACGAGGCCGCGCACCCGGAGATCGCCAACCGGCAGGCGGTGGCGGTGCTGACGCGCGCCGACCGGCTGGTCTTCGACCGGGTGCGGTTCATCGCCAACCAGGACACGCTGTACGTGAACAGCACCGCGGCCGGGGTGATCGCCCGCGCCTACTTCCGCGACTGTTACGTCGAGGGCGACGTCGACTTCATCTTCGGGCGGGCGACCGCGGTCTTCGCGCGATGCCGGATTCACTCGCTGGACCGGGGCAGCGTGCCGAACGGGTACGTCACCGCACCGAGCACGGACATCACCAACCCGCACGGGTTCCTGTTCAGCCGGTGCCGCCTGACGTCGGACGCGCCCGCCGGGACGGTGTTCCTCGGGCGGCCGTGGCACCCGAGCAACGACCCGAACGCGATCGGCCAGGCGATCATCCGGGAGACGTGGATCGGCGACCACATCGGCACGCCCGCGTGGAGCGACTTCGGGACCTGGCCGTGGAGTGAAGCGCGGTTCGCGGAATACCGTAACTACGGCCCCGGCGCGCGCACCTCGGCGGACCGTCCGCAACTGACCCGGGAGCAGGCCGCCGAGAACGAGATCAGCGACTTCCTGCGGGGCTCCGACGACTGGACGCCGAGCTGCGGATCGGTCGCGGGATGAGGCGCTTCATCGCCCGTACCGCCGCAATTCTTTTGATCTTGATGGGTCTGGCGCAGCCGGCGGCCGCGCATGTGAAGCACGATTCGCACACGATCGCCTATGACAAGTACTCGTTGATGATCGACGGGAAGCGGACCTTCGTCTGGTCCGGCGAGTTCCACGCCTACCGGCTGCCCAGCCCGGACCTGTGGCGCGACATCCTGCAGAAGATGAAGGCCGGCGGGTACAACGCGACGAGCATCTACTTCGACTGGGGTTACCATTCGCCGGCGCCCGGCGTCTACGACTTCCGCGGCGTGCGCGACATGGACCGGCTGCTCGACATCGCCGAGGAGGTCGGGCTGTACGTGATCGCCCGGCCCGGCCCCTACATCAACGCCGAGGTCGACGCCGGTGGCTTCCCCGGCTGGCTGACCACGCAGGCCGGCCGTGCCCGCACCGACGCGCCCGACTACCTCGCCGCGAGCGACGAATGGCTCGGCGCGATCGACGCGATCCTGAGGAAACACCAGCTCACCGACGGTGGCGGCTCGATCGTGCTGTACCAGATCGAGAACGAGCTGGCCGCGGTCGGCGACTCCCAGAAGCGGTACATGCAGCACCTCTACGACACGGTGCGCGCCGACGGCATCACCGTGCCCATCTTCCACAACGACAAGGGTCGCAACGGCTACTGGGTGCCGGCCGGCTCCGGCGTGACCGGCACCGTCGAAGGCGCGGTCGACATGTATGCGTTCGACGGCTACCCCGGCGGCACCTGCCGCACCGACGGCACGGTCGGTTCACCGTCGGTCGCACCCGACTGGGGGATGTACGGCACCGGCGGCGCGAAGGGCGGCGCGACCGCGTCCCCGAACACGCCCGGATTCGTCGCGGAGTTCGGCGGCGGCTGGTTCGACTACTGGGGCAGCGTCGGCACGTACCCCTGCACCGCGGAACGCCAGGGCTCCGGATACGAGCGGGTGTTCTACGGCACCAACATCGCCAACGGGCTCAGCATCCAGAATTTCTACATGACCTTCGGCGGTACGTCGTGGGGCTGGCTGCCCGCACCCGTCGTCTACACCTCGTACGACTACGGCGCGGCCATCGCCGAGGACCGGTCCCTGCGGCCGAAGGCGAACACCATGCGCCAGCTCGGCTATTTCCTGCAGAGCACCGAACCGATCACGAAGATCGACCGCGGGCCGGACATCGTGCCGTCCTCGCCGGCCGTGAAGGTCTACCACCCCGTCAACCCGGACGACGGCACCCAGTTCCTGATCGCCATGCACAACCCGTCCAGTTCGCGATCGGATGATCGATTCACTTTCCCGATCAGCGTGGACGGGCGGGACTACACGGTGCCGCTGCGGATCAACGGGCAGGACGCGAAGATCCTGGTCGCCGGCTACGACGTGGCGGGGCAGCGGCTCGTCTACTCCACGTCGGAGCTGATGACCCACACGGCGGACACCCTTCTCCTGTACGGCCGGGACGGGGAGAGCGGCGAGACCGTGCTGAACTACCCGTCCGCGCCCGTCGTGACCGGGCCGGTGAGCAGCAGTTACGACCCGTCGACCGGGGATCTCGAGCTCTCCTACACGCACTCCGGGCTCGCCGAGGTCCGGATCTCCGGTGGTGGGCGCACGGCGGTCACGCTGCTGATCGCGGACCAGACGACCGCCGACACGTTCTGGAAGTCCGGGGACGTGCTCGTCCAGGGGCCGTCGCTGCTCCGCGACGCCCGGCTCGTCGGCGGGGAGCTGCGGCTGACCGGGGACACCGCCCAGCCGACCGAGCTGCGGGTGTGGGCGCCCCGCCATCGGTCGCTGACGTGGAACGGGCGGCGGGTCACCGGGGCGATTCCCGGGCCCGCGCCGGTCACGCTGCCCGCGCTCGACCGGTGGAAGTGGTCCGCGGAACCCTACGAAACCGACGCGGGCTGGACCGATGCGACGCTGACCAGCACGAACAGCACCACCAAGCCGCCCGCCGGACAACCCGTGCTGACCGCCGACGACTACGGCTTCCACCACGGCGACATCTGGTATCGCGGGCACTTCACCGGGTCGGCGGCCTCGGTGACCCTCGACTACGGCGGTGGCGGGGCCGGGATGGTGCAGGCGTGGCTCGACGGCACCTACCTCGGGCAGAACGTGCTCGCCACCGGGGTCTCCTCGCCGCCCACCCGCGGGACCGCGACCTTCGAAATCCCGGTTCCGTTGCAGAACGGCGATTCACATGAGCTCTCGGTGATGGTCCGCAACGACTCGCACAACGAGGACGGCGGGGTGAACGACGCCCACAAGGAGGGGCGCGGGCTGATCTCGGTGAGCGGGCTGCCGCCCACGACCTGGAAGATCCAGGGCGCGAAACTCGATCCGGTACGCGGCCCGCTCAACAACGGCGGCCTCTACGGCGAACGGGCCGGCTGGACGCTGCCGGGCTATCCGGACCGTTCCTGGTCCACGCCTCCGGCGACGTCACCTGCCGGGACGTCGTGGTACCGGACCGGCTTCGACCTGCACGTCCCCGCCGCCGACGACACCTCGATCGGGCTGACGATCGGGACACCCGGCGTGAAGGGCGGCAAGTACCGGGTACTGATCTTCCTGAACGGCTGGAACATGGGGCAGTACATCGCGGACGTCGGCCCGCAGCACACGTTCACCCTGCCCAACGGCATCCTGAACACTCACGGCCGGAACACGCTGTCCCTGGCGGTGACCAGCGACGGCGGAACCACGCTGGAGAACGTCCAGCTCACCACCCTGCACAACGTCCGCGGCGGAGTCCCGGTCCACCAGGTCCTCTCACCCGCCTACCACCGAACGCGCTAGACCACCCCATCGAGCGCTCTCCCCGGCTGGCTCTCAGCGTTGTTATGAGGCACGAATAACAACGGTGAGAGCCAGCCGCTG
>KL571275.1:31918-32086 GCA_000715855.1 Actinoplanes liguriensis | reverse complement strand
CGCTGTTGGCGTGAGTCGCGGTGCTTGTGGGCCGTCGTAGTGCTCGCGGCACGGGGCGGCGCGAGGCCGCTGTCGTGACAGCTCGCTGCGCGGCCCGCTCTCCCGGCTGGTTCTCACTGTGGTTATGAGGCACGAATAACCACGGCGAGAACCAGCCCGGGGAGTGCG
>KL571275.1:31023-31739 GCA_000715855.1 Actinoplanes liguriensis | reverse complement strand
AGCCGGAGCCGGGCTGGTGGTGGCGTAGACGACCGACGCCCGGACGGCGTGGCTGCGCCCGCCGGGCAGCGGCGGCCCAGCGGGTCAGCGGGGCGTAGAGGAGGCGAGCGGGAGCCGGCCGCGGACGCGAGCAGCCGGCGGAGAGAGAATGAATGAATTGTCAAATGCTCATATAACAAATCATGGACAGAACGGTTGACGCATTTTTTCACCCCTTTCCCGGCTGGCCCCGAAAGCAGTTGTCGGATACGTTGAGAAAAGCGCCGGTGAAATCGGGAGACACAGATGCTCAGTCTCACGCCGAGAATCGACACGACCATTCAGTCCCTGCTCGACGACCGCGACTACCTGGCCGAACTGCTCGATGCCCTGGGCTCGCCGCTCGCGGTGGTCCTGCCGCAACGACTGCAGAAAAATGTCACGGCCTTCCGCGAGACGTTCCGCCGGCACCACCTGTCCGGCCGTCTCTACTACGCACACAAGGCGAACCGTTCCAGCGCTCTGCTGCGGGAGCTCGCCGCCGGTGACACCGGGGTCGACGTGGCCTCGCTCGGCGAGTTGCAGCACGCGCTGGGCGCCGGCTTCACGCCGGACCGGATCGTCGCCACCGGGCCGAAGAGCCGGGAGTTCCTCTGGCTGGCGGCCCGTGCCGGGGTGACGGTCAGCGCCGACTCCTACGACGAGCTGGCCGAGCTGGCCGGCATCGTGGCCGGTCA
>KL571275.1:28271-30800 GCA_000715855.1 Actinoplanes liguriensis | reverse complement strand
TATAAGAGACAGCTGCTGGACCTGCTGGAGAAGCGCGCCGACCAGCTGGAGCTGACCGGGGTGGCGTACCACTTGGACACGATCGGCCTGCCGGAGAAGGCGGTCGCCATGGAGAGCTGCCTGGTCGCGCTGGACGAGTGCCGGGCGCGCGGGCTGCGGCCGCGGTCGCTGGACATCGGCGGCGGCTTCGGCGTGAACTACCTGGCCGACGGCGCGGAGTGGGATCGCTGGACCTCCGAGCTCGGGCAGGCCGTGCTCGGCCGGCGGGCGCCGATGACCTGGGAGAACCACGGGTACGGCCTGCGCGCGGAGCAGGGCACCCTGCGCGGCAACGTCGCGCTGTATCCGGCATATCGCTCCATAGCCGGGGCCGCCTACCTCGACCGCCTGCTCGGCACACCGGCCCCGGAACGCGGCAGACCACTCGGCGAACTGCTGCTGGACCACATGTACGACCTGGACGTCGAGCCCGGGCGAGCGCTACTGGATCAATGCGGGCTGGTCCTGACGAGAGTCCTGTCCGTCATGGGCGACAAAATAGGACTCGACCTCAACGCGCGTGACGTCAGCCTGGAAGAGCACGGCGTCCTCATGGACCCGATCGTCATCCCCCGAACCGGTGACCGCCGAGCCGGCCCGGCCGGCGTCTACCTCTTCGGCAACCTCTGCCTGGAGTCCGACCTGATCACCCGCCGCCAGGTCTACCTGCCGATCGTTCCCCGCCCCGGCGACCTGCTCGCCTTCGTCAACACCGCCGGCTACTTCATGGACTTCAGCGCCACGCACGCCCTGCGCCAGCCGATCGCCCGCAAGGTCGCGGTCTACCGGTCCGGCGGCGTCCGCCGGTGGTGCCTGGACGAGCAGTACTGGCCGGTCCACACCCGGCAGGAGGCCTCATGAGACACGACGACATCACCGAGGCGATCGGCAACACGCCGCTCGTGCGGATCGACCCGGCCGTGCACGGTCTGGCCAACATCGACCTGTACGCCAAGCTGGAGCTGCTCAACCCGTTCGGCTCGGTGAAGGACCGCGCCGCCTGGCACATGGCCCGCCCGCTGCTGGCCGGCGCGCGACCGGGCGACACCGTGGTCGAGCTGTCCAGCGGCAACACCGCGAAGGCCCTGGCGCTGCTGGCCGGGATGCACGGGCTGCCGTTCAAGAGCGTCACCAACCGGATGAAGGTCCCCGAGATCAAGGAGCTGCTGCTCCTGCTCGGCGCGGAGATCGACGAGCTGCCGGGCCGGTCGGAGTGCCTCGACCCGGCGGACACCGACGACCCGCTCACCCTCATGCACCGGCAGCTGGCCCTGGACCGGACCGGTTATCTGCACACCGATCAGTACTTCAACGAGCGGAACGTCGACGCCCACGTGCACGGCACCGGCCCGGAGATCGTCAAGGACCTGGACGGGCGCGCGCCCGACTGGTTCATCGCCTGCGTCGGCACGGCCGGCTCGTCCACCGGCGTGGCCCGGGTGCTGCGCCAGCACAACCCGGACGTGGAGGTGGTCGGCCTGGTCGCGGCGAAGGGCGATTTCATCCCGGGGATCCGGACGCTCGACGAGGTGCACGAGGTCGGCCTCTTCGACCCGGACGTCTACGACGCGATGGCGGCGGTCACCGCGGAGGACGCGATCGACGGGCTGCTCACCCTGGTCCGGCGCTGCGGGATCCTGACCGGGCCGACCGGGGGTGGCGCCTTCGTCGGCGCGGTCCGTCATCTGCGAGCCGTCGACGCGACGTTGACCAGCCGGAAGAGCGCTGTGTTCATCGTCTGCGACAGGGTCGAGAGCTATTTGTCGTACGTCCGTGACCGCCGCCCCGAGCTCTTCGGCCGCCCGCCGCGGCACAACTCCACGCGTACCCTGACCGACGCCGAGCTGACCGCCGCGCCGGTGATGGGGGTCGAGGCCGCCCGGCGCTGGCTCGGCGAGACGCCGGCGCTGGTGGTGGACCTGCGTAACCCGTACGCATATCAGGCCCTGCACATCGCGGGCTCGATCAACCTGGTCGACGAAGTGTTCGCCGATCTGCTCCACGCGGGTCTGCCGGTCAGCCGCCGCCGGCCCGTCCTGCTGGTCTGCCCGGTCGGGGAGAAGTCGGCGCGCTACGCGGCCCTGCTCAGCCGGATGGGCCACCCGGACGTGCACTCCCTGGCCGGCGGGATCATCGCCTGGCGCGACGCGGGAGCCGAGCTTGTTCGCGACTGAGCAGGCCGCCTGGCAGCGGGGGCTGCGCGCGCAGTTCCCGATCATCATGGCCAACCCGGACGTCGCCTACCTGGACAGCGCCGCCACCGCCCAGAAGCCGCAACCCGTGCTGGACGCCGTCCTGGAGTATCTGACCAGCGAGAACGCCAACGTCGCTCGCGGCACCTACCCGTGGGCGAACCGCACCACCACCCGCGTCGAGCAGGCCCGCGACCGGATCCGCGGGTTCCTCGGCGACCCGGAGCCGGACCGGACCGGGGTCCACTTCGTCAGCGGCACCACCGAGGGGCTGCGCGCGGTCGCCCGCGACTGGCTC
>KL571275.1:26532-28015 GCA_000715855.1 Actinoplanes liguriensis | reverse complement strand
CGCAGCTGCGGGACGGCGATGAGATCGTCGTCCCGCATGCCGACCACAACGCCAACATCGCGCCCTGGCAGGAGGCGGCCGCCCTGGCCCGGCTCCGCGGCGACCGGGTCACCCTGGTCCCGATGCCCTACGACAGCGCCCACGACTACGACGCGGGCCGCCTCGCCGACCTGGTCACGCCCCGGACCAGGATGATCGCCGCCACCCACGTGCACCACGTCTACGGCAACGACATGCACGTGTCCCGGCTGCGCGCGGCGGCCGGCCCGGGCGTGCCGATCTGCCTGGACGCCGCGCAGAGCGTCGGCCATCTCCCGATCTCGGCCGGCGGGCTGGACGTCGACTTCCTGGTCTTCTCCGGCCACAAGGCGATGGCGCTGCCCGGCGTCGGGGCGATCTGGTCCCGCAACCGGCGCGGTCCCTCGTTCCGGCCGGGCGGCTGGCAGGGCACGCCGAACACCGCCGGGATCGTCAGCCTGACCGCCGCCCTCGACTGGCTCGACATGGCCGGTCTTGATCAGATCGCCCGGTGGACCCGCGCGCTCGGCGCGCGGCTGACGAGCGGGCTCGCGGCGCTCGACGCCTACGAGGTGCTGGGCTGTCAGACGAGCCTGACCGAGGAGTCGGCGGTCCAGCGGCGGGAGGGCATCGTGACGTTCCGCCACCGCTCGATCGGCTCCAACGACCTCGGCTTCATCCTGGCCGCCGACGGTTTCCTGGTCCGCGCCGACGGCCACTGCCAGGGAGAACAGGGCGAGAAGACGTCTTCGGTACGGGTCAGCCTGCACGTGCACAACACGGCCGGGGAGATCGACCGCCTGCTCGACCGGCTCGCCGCGCTGGATGCCGGCTGAGCGCGACCCGCGTCTGCCGGAAACGATCGCGCGGATCGCCCTCGACGCCGGCCGGCGCGCCACGTGGGACACGATGATGGCCGGCTTCGTCCCCGGCATGTCCGCTTTTGAGCGCCGCTCCAGCCGCCTTAGCCGGGCCTTAACGATCGGACAGCGTGCGCATAGGCCTCCGGGCGCGATCGTCTTCTCATCCGAAGCGACCTGGAGGTTCCGCTCATGTTCAAGATTCGTACCGCCGTCTTCGTGGCCACCGGCGCCCTCGCCGCGCTGGGCGTCGCCGGCACCGCACTCGCGGCCGACGGGGGCTTCTCGGCCTCGGCTGCGCCGTCGGCAACTGCTTCTTCCCCGGTACGGGGTGCCGGCGCCGTGAGTGCCGAAGCCGCCAAGGAGATCGCGATCCGGGTGGCCGGGGGCGGCTTCGCCGAGTCCGTCGAGCGGGAGACCGAGCACGGGCGGCCGGTGTGGAGCGTGGACGTGATCGTCGGCGGGGTGGAGCACGACGTCGACGTGGACCGCGCCAACGGTGCGGTCCTGCGCCACCGGATCAAGGGCGGCGCCGACGTCCGGGTCTCCCCGTCGGCCACGTCCACGCCCCGCTCGTCGTCCTCCACGCACGCCACGCCCCGCTC
>KL571275.1:25794-26243 GCA_000715855.1 Actinoplanes liguriensis | reverse complement strand
GAGATGTGTATAAGAGACAGTACGATGATAGAAAGGTTTTTGTGATCTTCGATGACCTCGACGCTTACGTCGGCCTTCCGCGGATCGGCGGACTGCGCATCTCCCCGGACGGCCGCCGGCTGGTGGTCGGGGTAAGCACCCCCGACCGTAAGAAGAACCGCTACACCAGCGCCCTGTGGGAGGTCGACCCGGCCGGAGCCCGCCCGGCGCGGCGGCTGACCCGCAGCGACAAGGGCGAGTCCGTCGCCGGGTTCACCGCGGACGGCGACCTGCTGTTCACCTCGGCCCGCCCCGACCCGGAGGCCGACCCCGCGCAGGAGCCGACGACCGCGTTGTGGCTGCTCCCGGCCGGTGGCGGCGACGCCCGGGTGATCGCCTCCCCGCCCGGAGGCGTGCACGGCGTGGTGACCGGCGAGTCCGGCACGGTCCTGTTCCTGTCTCTTATACAC
>KL571275.1:25054-25522 GCA_000715855.1 Actinoplanes liguriensis | reverse complement strand
CGATGATGCCGTCCACGGATGCGCCGGCCGCCGACAAGGAGTTGCGTGACCGGCGCAAGGACGCGGGCGTCAACGCGGTGCTGTACGAGGACTACCCGATCCGTCATTGGGATCACGCCTTCGGCCCGGAGCGCACCCGGCTGTTCGCCCTGGACACGGGCGGCGGCGATCCGCGCGACCTCACCGGGCACGTGGGCAACGCGTTCCCGCCCGAGTCGGGCTGGGATCTGGCGCCGGACGGCCGTACCGCGGTGGCGGTCTGGTCCGTCGCCGAGCCCGCGGCCTCGCGCCGCGCCACTCTCGTCGCGATCGACGTGGCGACCGGCGAGCGCCGCACCCTCGCCGACGACCCGGCGCACGAGTTCGAGGCGCCCCGGATCTCCCCGGACGGCACCCGCGTCGCCGTGGTCGTCTACCGCCGCTCGACCCCGCAGGACCCGGGCGACCGCTGGCTGGCCGTCCTGCCGC
>KL571275.1:22744-24865 GCA_000715855.1 Actinoplanes liguriensis | reverse complement strand
AGAGATGTGTATAAGAGACAGTCGTGGGACCGGTGGCCGTCCGGCGGTTCGTGGCTGCCCGACTCGTCCGCGCTGATCGTCGAGGCCGACCACGACGGGCGCGGCCCGCTGTGGCGGGTGGACGCGGAGTCCGGCGAGGTCACCCGGCTGACCGGCGACGACGGGACGTACACCGACTTCGAGGTCGCGCCGGACGGGAGCGCCGTCTACGCGTTGCGCTCGGCCATCGACAGCCCGCCGCTGCCGGTCCGGGTCGCGCTCGACGGCACGATCACCCACCTGGCCGGTCCCGCCGAGGCGCCGGAGCTGCCCGGGACGCTGACCGAGGTGACCACGACGGCCGCGGACGGCACCCCGCTGCGGGCCTGGCTGGCCGTGCCGCACGGTGCCGGGCCGGACGCCCCCGCGCCCCTGCTGCTGTGGATCCACGGCGGGCCGCTCAGCTCGTGGAACGGCTGGTCGTGGCGCTGGTGCCCGTGGCTCGCGGTGACTCAGGGGTACGCCGTGCTGCTGCCCGACCCGGCGCTGTCGACCGGCTACGGCAACGAGTTCCTGCGGCGTGGCTGGGGAAAGTGGGGGGCCGCGCCGTACACCGATCTGATGTCCCTGACCGACGCGGCGGAGGCGCGTGCCGACGTCGACGAGACCCGGACCGCGGCGATGGGCGGCAGTTTCGGCGGCTACATGGCGAACTGGATCGCCGGGCACACCGACCGGTTCGCCGCGATCGTCACGCACGCCTCGCTGTGGGCGCTCGACCAGATGTGGGCGACCACCGACCACCCCTACTACTGGGTGCGGGAGATGACCGAGGAGGCGATCGCGGTCAATACCCCGCACCGCTTCGCCGACGAGATCACCACCCCGATGCTGGTCATCCACGGCGACAAGGACTACCGCGTGCCGATCGGCGAGGGCCTGCGCCTCTGGTGGGACCTGCTGTCCCGCTCCAAGGCGGAGGACGGGTCGAGCCCGCACAAGTTCCTGTTCTTCCCGGACGAGAACCACTGGATCCTGACGCCGGGACACGCCAAGGTCTGGTACGAGACGGCGTTCGCGTTCCTCGCCCACCACGTCCACGGCAAACCCTGGCAGCGCCCCGACCTCCTGGGCTGACGTACAGGCCGCACGTAGTGTCTAGGCTGGGCGGCGGAGGGCCGCTTCATCAGGAGGTCGAATGTATGAGCGCCGAACCGATGGCCGGATGGCACCGGCCGCCGGCGGAGGGGTACTTCGCTGATGACCTTGATCAGCTCCCCGATCTGCCGCCGCACACCGAGCTCATCGATGGAGCGATCATCACGATGAGCCCGCAGAAACTGTTCCACATGAAGGCGGTCAGCCTGCTACAGCATGCGCTGCTCCGGCTCGCGCCCTTCGAGCAGTACCGGGTGAGACGCGAGATGTCGGTCGTGCTCGGTCCACGCCAGCGTGTGGAACCGGACGTCATGCTGGTCGACGCGGGCGCGGAGATCAGCCCGGAAGGCACGTGGTACCCGGCGGACGCCGTGCTCCTGGCCATCGAGGTCGTGTCGCCCGACTCGGAGGAGCGCGACCGCAAGCGGAAACCGCAGCTCTACGCCGAGGCCGGTATCGACTGGTTCTGGCGGGTCGAGGACGCCGACGGGAAGATCGTCCTCTACGTCTACGAGCTGGACCCGGCCACCCGTCAGTACATGCCGCTCGGCATTTTCCACGACCGGGTGACCCTCAGCGTTCCGTTCCCGATCGACATCGACCTCACCGAGATCGACCGTCTCTGACCCGGCGGGTCAGCGGAAGGGGAGGGCCGGGCGCTTCTCGCGGGCCGGGACGGCGGTGGCGCGGCCGCGCGGCGCCAGGTCGCCCTCGATGCCGGCCTCGTAGAGCGCGGCGTGCGACCGCGACTGCTTGGCGTACCGCATCGCCGCCTCGGCCCGCTGGAACAGCTCGGTCGGCGTCGCCGCGTGCACCGGGTAGACCGCGCCCCCGATCGCCGCGTTGATCCGCACCTGGAAGCCGTCCAGGTCGGCCGGCCCCTGCACCGCGTCGAGCAGCCGGCGGGCCGTCTCCAGGCACGCCGGGGCGGAGCCGACCTCGGGGAGCAGCACCGCGAACTCGTCGTCGCCGATCCGGGCGACC
>KL571275.1:22270-22472 GCA_000715855.1 Actinoplanes liguriensis | reverse complement strand
TCGCCGATCCGGGCGACCATGTCGGTGTCGCGCACCGCCGCGAGGAGCCGGGCCGCCACCGACTGCAGCAGCAGGTCACCGGTCCGCTGCCCGAGCGTGTCGTTGACGTCGGCGAGGTCGTCCAGGTCGAGCACGACCAGGCCGGCCGGCACCTGCTCGGAGTCGGCGACCGGCAGGGTCCGCTCGACCTGGGCCATCATCG
>KL571275.1:21221-22036 GCA_000715855.1 Actinoplanes liguriensis | reverse complement strand
AGCAGGCGGGCACAGGTCGCGAGCAGCGCCAGGTCGGCGGCGAGCACGCTGCCGATCGCCCACAGGTCGGTGACGCCGGATCCGGCCAGGCCGGCCAGCGCGCACACGCCGAGCGTGAGGCCGAGCACCACGGTGCGGGCCATCGCCTTCCCTCGTACGTCTCCGCCGGTCATGCCGGTTGTGATCGGCGACCGGGCGGCGGCGTTGAGGAAAACTACCCGCAGTGCTCGAAGTCGCTCTCGAAGGTCAGTTCCCCGACCGAGCCGCCCCACTTCACGCAGGTGTCCGGCGCGGTCGCCTTGACCGGCCCGGCGTAGTACTGGAAGTTGCCGGCGTCGGTCTTCCGCTCCTGGCCCTGGACCTCCAGGAAGGACGACGCCGCACCCTTCTTGGCCAGCCCGGTGGTGCGCAGCGTGACCACGCAGTTCGACCCGTCGGAGTCCCGGTAGAGGAAGAAGATGCGGCCCTTCACCACGCCGGCCGGCGACTTCAGGGCCTGCGCGTCGAGCTCCTCGTAGCCGTCGCCGCAGACCTGGGTCGCCTTGTACTTGTTGGTCTCCTCGGTCTCCTCCGGGTCCGGGGTGACCTCGTCCTCGTCCGGCAGGGCGGTGTCGCCCTCGTCCGGGTCGGTCTCCTCGGTGGTCTTCACCGGTTCGACGGTCTTCTGCCCGCCGGTCTTGCCGCCCTTGCGGGTCGGGGGCGCCACGTTGCCGCTCGGCGGCGCCTGCAGACCCGCGGTCGACGCGGCGGCCGCGTCCGGCTTGTCCGTCCGGGAGGTGACCGCCCAGAGCACGCCGCCGCCGATCAGGATCAGA
>KL571275.1:17344-21052 GCA_000715855.1 Actinoplanes liguriensis | reverse complement strand
GGTGTTGCGCTTGCGGGCCGGTTCCGGCTCCGGCGGCAGCGGGGCCTCGTAGGAGGTGGGGAGCGGCGCGGGCGACATCGGGCGGGCCGAGGCGGCCGCGAACGTCGGATAGGTGGGCGGCTCGTTCTGCCGGCGAACCGTCTGCGTGCCCCAGTTGCCCGGGGCGGCCTGCGGTGGCGGCGGCGCGAACGGCTGGGCGGCCGGGGCGCGCAGCGCGTTGCGTGCCGCGTCGGCCAGGACGGCCCCGCTCGGGAACCGCTGCGCCGGGTCCTTGGCCAGCGCCCGGAGCACCACCGCGGCGACCCCGCGCGGCACGTCCGGCGGCAGGACCGGCGGCTGCCCGTGGACCAGTTGACCGAGAACGGCCAGCGGGTTGTCGCCGACGTACGGCGGGCGGCCGGTCAGGCACGCGTAGGCGACCGCGCCCAGCGCGTACACGTCGGTAGCGGCCGTGACCGGCTTGCCCTCGGCCTGCTCCGGGGCCATGTAGTTGACCGAGCCGAGCACCACGTTCGTACCGGTCATGCCGCTGACGCCGACCGAGCGCGCGATGCCGAAGTCGACCAGCACGAGCGCGCCACCGGGCCGGACCAGCAGGTTCCCCGGCTTGACGTCGCGGTGGATGATCCCGGACTGGTGCGCGGCGTGCAGCGCGTCGGCCATCCCGGCGACGATCGACATCGTCTCGGCCGGGTTCAGCCGCCCGGCCTGCTGAATCTTCGCGGACAGCGACGTGCCCTCGATGAACTCCATGACCAGGTAGTCGAAGCGCTCGCCGTTGACGACCGCGTTCTCACCGTAGTCGTAGACCTGCACGATCCCGGGATGCCGCAGCTGCGCCATCATCCGGGCCTCGGAGCGGAACCGGGTGATGAACTCCCGGTCGTTCATCAGTGCCGGGAGCAGCACCTTCACCGCGACGTCACGGTGCAGCAGCAGGTCGACGCCGCGCCACACCTCGCCCATTCCACCGGCCGCGATCCGTTGGGTCAGTTGGTAGCGGCCGTTGAGCACGATTCCGGGGGAGAGCACCGGGCAATGTTAATAGCCAAACCCAAAAAACAAGATCTTCCCCAGGTACGACATACGTCTCCTCGCCGCGCGCCTCCGGCCCCGCCCCGGGTGCGCGCCGCGGACGGAAGGGCACGGGCAGGCCGCGACCGGCTGATCGTGGGGCGAAAGCCGCACTACGACAAATCGGGAATGGTACGAATATTCGGGTACTGACCGGCCGAGCCCTCTGGATGGCTATGAAACTGCGAGCATTGACAGCGGTCGCGCTCGGTCTGGCCGCTGTGACGGTGTGCGGCGTCGCTTCCGCGCGGGCCGACGAGAGCGAATCCACGGACAAGAGCGCGACGTACTGCCGGCTCCGGGTGCACGGCGGGATCCTGGCGAAGTACGAGGTCCTCGGCGCGGACAAGGGCCGGCTGGGCTGCCCGCTCGGCATCGAGCAGACCGCGCACCACGGCGGGCGGATGCAGCAGTTCGACGGCGGCTCGGTCTACTGGTCGAAGGGGACCGGGGCGCACGTCGTCGCCGGGCGGATCCTCGACCTGTGGCAGGGCAACCAGGGGGAGGCCGGCTGCATCGGCTACCCGATCGACGAGGAGTCGGAAACGCCTGACCGTAGAGGGCGTTTCCAGCACTTCCAGCACGGGACGATCTGGCGCTGGAACGACGGCAAGGTCAGCGCGGTCTGCTAGGCGGTCTTTTCTGGCCGGTCAGTTCCCGGTCCGACTTCCGGCTCAGTTCCCGGCTCGGCTTCGGCTCAGCTCTCGACGATGCGGAAGACCGGGAAGCCGGGGGCCGCGGCCTCGATGTCGGACGCGGGGGAGTCCGCCTTGAGCCCGTCGAAGAACGCGCCCGTCTCCCACGCCCACTTGCGCAGGTAGAGCCGGATCAGCGCGGGCTTCTCCGGGTCCGCGATCTCGACCGGGACGAAGTGCTGCGAGCGACGCCCCAGCCGCAGCTCGCCCTCGCCCGCCGCGCGCAGGTTGCGCACCCACTGCGTGTGGCCGCGCGGCGCGAGCAGGTAGCGCTCGCCCTCGTGCTCGAAGACGTTGACGATCGTGGTGCGGACCTCGCCGCTCTTGCGGCCGCGCACCGCCAGGACACGGCTGCCCAGCAGGCTGACGCCGTGGGCGGTGAGCCACTTGGCGGCGTCGTTGAAGGCGTTGGACGCGCGCTTCGGGGCCAGGTATCGCATGACGTTCTCCCTCGGTCTGTGGTGCGCTTCGTTCGCTTGAGAGCACTGCTCTCTTCTGTTAACAGTGAATCGCGAACGGCCGCTCTCTGTCAAGAGCAGTGCTCTCACTTGCTTTTCTTACTTAAGCGAGTAAGAATTTACTCATGCGAGTAAACGACACGGTGGCGGCGAGCGCCCGGCGGGCGCAGATCGTCACGGCCGCGATCGACACCATCGCCGAGCTGGGCTACGGCAACGCGTCCTTCGCCCGGATCGCCAAACGGGCCGGGATCAGCAGCACCCGCCTGATCTCGTACCACTTCGACGACAAGGCCGAGCTCGTGCGGGCCGTCGTCGGGACGGTGCTCACCGAGGCCGCGGAGCACATGGGCAAGCGGATGCGGGCGGCCGGCGACCGCGTCGAGCTGCTCACGGCGTACATCGAATCGAATCTTCAATTCATCGCCGAGCACCCGACCGCCATCCGCGCGGTCATCGAGATCGCGGCGGCCGCCCGCACCGAGGACGGCACTCCGCTGGTCCGCCCCGGCGACGCCGACGACCCGGTCGCGCGGCTGGCCACCATGTTCCGCGAGGGGCAGCAGGCCGGCGAGTTCCGTGACTTCGACCCGGTCGTCATGGCGGTCACGCTGCGCTCGGCGATCGACGCCGCGGCGAACGCACCCGACCTCGACCCGCACGCCTACGCGGCCGAGCTGGTCGCGCTCTTCACCCGAGCCATCCGGAAGGACCCCTCATGACCACGGCGGTTGCGATGAAATCCCCCACCCGGTTCGCCCTCTTCATTCCGATGGTCGTCGACTTCGGGCTGCCGCTCGCGGTCTTCTACGGGCTGCGCGCCGCCGGCGTCGACCAGTGGTGGTCGCTGCTGCTCTCCGGCGTCGTCCCCGCGGCCGTGGTGGTCGCCCGGTTCGTCCGCTCCCGCAAGGTCGACGTCCTGGCCCTGTTCGTGCTCTCCGCCGTGGCGCTCAGCGTCGGCATCTCGGCGATGACCGGCGACCCGCGCACGCTGCTGATCCGCGACGCGTGGGGTGGCCTGCTCGGCGGGCTGATCGGGGTGTGGATGCTCGCGTCCGTCTGGGTCGGGCGGCCCGCGCTGATGTACCTGATCCGGGCGTTCGTGCTCACCAAGGTCGGTGCGGAGGGTCTTCGCACGTGGGAAAACCGGTGGGAGACGGACGCGGCTTTCCGGCACGGTCTACGGGTGATCACCTTCGTCTGGGGCTGCGCCAGCGTGATCAACGTGATCGTGACGCTCCTCGCGGCATACCTGGTGCCACTCGACCTCGCACCGGCCGTGCTCAACGCCAGCTGGCCGGCAATCCTCGCCCCGACGCTGATCTTCCACCTCTACTACACGAAGAAGGCGAACCTCCGAGCATGACCGCCCACTTCTCGCGGCTCTCCCCCCGCACCTCCCGCCCTTCCACCCGCAGCTCCGCCCGCATTGCCCGGCCTACCGCCCGCACCCCCGCCCGCATTGCCCGGCCTACCGCCCG
>KL571275.1:16267-17081 GCA_000715855.1 Actinoplanes liguriensis | reverse complement strand
CCCGTGCCTCGCGGCGGCCCGCCTCGACTTCGCGCCAGTCCGCCTGCACCTCGCCGTGGCCCGCCCGTGCCTCGCGGCCCTCCGCCTGCACCTCGCGCCGGACCGCCTCTACTTCGCGCCAGCCCGTCTGCATTTCGCGGCGCCTCGCCGCATCGACGCACGAGGAAGGCTGAGCATGAGTTACGACGTGATCGTGGTGGGGGCCGGGCCGACCGGGTTGATGCTCGCCGGGGAGCTGGCGCTCGGCGGGGCCCGGGTCCTGGTGCTGGAGAAGCTGGCCGCCCGCACCGGCCAGTCCAAGGCGCTCAACCTGCAGCCCCGCTCGGCGGAGGTGCTCGCCTCGCGGGGACTGCTCGACGACATCCTGGCGAAGGCGCCGGTGCTGTTGCCGCGCGGGCACTTCGCCGGCATTCCGCTCGACTACTCAGAACTGGACACGCCGTACCCCTACCAGATCGGGATCCCGCAGGCCCGGGTCGAGGAGCGGCTGGCGGAGTGGGCGGTCGCGCTCGGCGCCGAGATCCGCTACGACGCGGCGGTGACCGCGGTCGGGCAGGACGAGACCGGCGTGACAGCCGACGGGGTACGGGCGGCGTTCCTGGTCGGCTGCGACGGGGCGCGCAGTGCCGTACGCAAGCAATCGGGTGTTGACTTCAAAGGTCGTGACGCCCGAGTGTGTGCGCTGGTCGCGGACGTGACACTGGCCGACGAGGGCCCGACCGGCTGGGAGTTGCCGGCCCCGAAGCGCGACGGGATGCTGACCGTGCTCCCGCTCGGCGACGGCGTGTTCCGGATGCTCGCGGCCGGCCCGGCG
>KL571275.1:13333-15984 GCA_000715855.1 Actinoplanes liguriensis | reverse complement strand
CCTCCGGCTGGGCGAGGTGCGCTGGGCCAGCCGGTTCACGGACACCACCCGGCAGGCTGTGCAGTATCGGTCAGGGCGGATGTTCCTGGCGGGGGACGCCGCGCACATCCACTCGCCGGCCGGTGGGCAGGGGCTGAATCTCGGGCTGCAGGACGCGTTCAACTGGGCTGGAAGCTCGCCGAGGTGATCCGCGGCGAGGCCGGCGACGAACTGCTCGACACCTACCACGCGGAGCGCCACCCGGTCGCCGCGCGCGTGTTGCAGGCCAGCCGCGCCCAGGGCGTGCTGTTCGTCCCGGACGAGGACGTGGCCGCGCTGCGCGAAGTGTTCGGCGAACTGGTCGACGCCCGCGCGCTGGCCGAGCGGGTGGCCGGTCTCGACCACGGCGACCGTGTGCCCGGGCTGGACCTCAGCCTGCTCCACGACGGCCGCCGTCACGTGATCGACGGGGTGCCGGTGCGCCCCGACGGCTTCCGGGACCGCCCGGACCGCTCCCGAGATCAATCCGAGAGTTCCGGGGACCGCCTCGAGAACTCCCGGGAGCGCCCCGAGAACTCCCGGTTCCGCCCCGAAGGCCCCCGGGATCGTCTCGGAGGCTCGCAGGATCGTCCCGAAGGCTCCCGGGATTGACTCGGAGGCTCGCGGGATCGTCCCGGAGGCTCGCAGGATCACACCGTGGCGAATTGAGTCCGATACAGCTCCTCGTATCGCCCACCCAGATCGAGCAGCGTGCTGTGGGTGCCGCGTTCCACCACGCGACCCTCCTCGATCACCAGGATCTGGTCGGCGGCCCGGACCGTGGACAGCCGGTGCGCGATCACCACCGCGGTCCGCCCGGCGAGCGCCTCCCCGAGAGCCGCCTGCACCGCCTGCTCGGACGTCGAGTCCAGGTGCGCGGTCGCCTCGTCGAGAACCACCACCCGCGGCCGGGCCAGCAGCAGCCGCGCGATCGTGAGCCGTTGCCGCTCCCCGCCGGACAGCCGGTAGCCGCGCTCGCCGATCACCGTGTCCAACCCGTCCGGCAACGATTTCACCAGGTCGGCGACGTGCGCCCGCTCCAGCACCTCCCAGATCTCCGCCTCGCTCGCCTCGGGCCGGGCGAGCAGCAGGTTCGCTCGCACCGAGTCGTGGAACAGATGCCCGTCCTGCGTGACCATGCCGAGCGTCGCGCGCAGCGAGGCGGCGGTCAGGTCCCGCACGTCCACACCGGCGAGCCGCACCGACCCCTCGCCCGCGTCGTAGAGTCGCGGCAGCAGGCTCGCCATCGTCGACTTCCCGGCTCCGGACGACCCCACCAGCGCGATCATCTGGCCCGGCTCGGCCGTGAACGACACCTCGTGCAGCACCTCCGTCCCGCCCCGCGTGTCGAGCGTCGCCACCTCCTCCAGTGAGGCGAGCGACACCTTGTCCGCCGACGGATAGGCGAACTTCACCCTGTCGAACTCCACCGACACCGGCCCGTCCGGCACCTCTCGTGCATCCGGCCGCTCCTCGATCAGCGGCTTCAGGTCGAGCACTTCGAACACACGTTCGAAGCTTGCCAGCGCGCTCATCACCTCGACACGGGCGCTGGCGAGGGAGGTCAGCGGCGCATACAGCCTGGTCAGCAGGATCGCCAGCGCCACCACGTTGCCCGGATCGAGCGTGCCGCGCAGCGCGTAGTACCCACCGAGCCCGTAGACCAGCGCGATCGCCAGACCAGAAACGGACACCAGCGCGGTCAGGAAGATCCACTGCGCCATCGCCGTCCGCACCCCGATGTCCCGCACCCGCCGCGCCCGGGCCGCGAACTCGGCCGACTCGGCATCCGGCCGCCCGTACAGCTTCACCAGCGTCGCCCCCGGCGCCGAGAACCGCTCGGTCATCTGGGTGTTCATCGCCGCGTTGTGCTCCGCGGCCTCCCGCTCCAGCTTCGCGAGACGCCCGCCCATCCGTCGCGCCGGCCAGACGAAGACCGGCAGCAGCACCAGGGCCAGCAGCGTGATCTGCCAGGAGATCCCGATCATCACGATCAGGGTCAGGACCAGCGTCACCACATTCCCCGCCACGCCGGACAGCGTGTCGCTGAACGCCCGCTGCGCCCCGATCACATCGTTGTTCAACCGGCTGACCAATGCCCCCGTCCGCGTCCGGGTGAAGAACGCGATCGGCATCCGCTGCACGTGATCGAAAACGGCCGTCCGCAGGTCGAGGATCAGCCCCTCCCCGATCCGCGACGAGAACCACCGCTGCACCAGCCCCAGCCCGGACTCGCCGAGCGCCACCACCCCGATCGCCACCGCCAGCCGCACCACAAGATCGGTGTCGGCCCCGTCCACGATCGCGTCCACCACCCGCCCGGCAAGCACCGGGCTGGCCACGGCAAGAACCGCAGTGACGACGCTGACCAGCAGGAACCCGGTCAGGGCCCGTTTGTGTGGACGCGCGAACCCGGCGATGCGTCTGAGCGTGGCCAGGGAGAACGGTCGTTTGTCGTCCTGCTGGTTCATCGCGTGGTACATGGAGTTCCAGGCCGCCATCTCCATACTCATGCGGGCACCGTGTCACCTCACCCTTGGTTGAGGTCAAGTCGATTAATCCGACTGGAAAGATCACATTCAAGAGCCTCATGTCCTACCTCCGCTGTGGTCCGGGCCGCCGCTCCCGCGGGG
>KL571275.1:8922-13085 GCA_000715855.1 Actinoplanes liguriensis | reverse complement strand
GATCTCCGTGGGTGGTCCATGTCTACCCCAAGACCCTGACCCGCTCCGGAAGTTATCCACAGGCCCTCAGCGAGGATTTTGTGTTTGCGGCAGAATGGACGCCAGCAGCCCGAAGCGCCGCCGACCAATCCGTCCGTCAGGGAGATTCGAATGTCACGCAGCTCGTTTTACAATGATCCGTTGCCGCATTTCGGCCCGTCACCATAATCGCCCGCCTGCGACACCGTAATTCCCGCTGCGCTGCGCTGCGCTGACGCGGCCGCGGCCGCGAAGGCGTTCGTGCTGGCATCGGACCCGGCCATGAGGAGCCGGACCCGAGGGCAATCCGGCGTCCGGCGGCCTCGAATCGGCGGCGCTCTCCGAGAGAGCGACATCCCGCGCGCCGCAAGCAAGTATCAGCAGTCGATCATGCCAATCTTGCGGGTCGCTATCCGTTGCCGCATTCCTGGAGTCGTGTCGAAAGCAACAATTTTAATTCTGGCGACGGGGAGATGCTTTTCCCGGCAAAAAACTTGGACCCGTCGCTCACCCGAAGAGGCGTCAGTTGCCGCAACCGCCCGCCGGGCCGCTTGGTGACCATGCCCAGCCATCCACGCAGCCGCAGCGGGCGTCAGTTGCCGTAACCACCCGCCGGGCCGCTTGGTGACCATGCCCAGCCATCCACGCAGCCGCAGCGGGCGTCAGTTGCCGTAACCACCCGCCGGGCCGCTTGGTGACCATGCCCAGCCATCCACGCAGCCGCAGCGGGCGTCAGTTGCCGTAACCACCCGCCGGGCCGCTTGGTGACCATGCCCAGCCATCCACGCAGCCGCAGCGGGCGTCAGTTGCCGTAGCCACCCGCCAGGCGGCCTGATGAGCAAGGTCAGCCATCCACCGAGCCGTCCGGAGAACTCAGGGGTGCCGCAACGGCGGCTCGGCGGTGAGCTGCGGCGTGGTCAGCATCGACTTTGCACTCTGCGCCAGCGCCGCCGCCGAGTTCGCCGGGAACCGCAACGGATCCACCGCGGGCATCAACGGCCACCCGCAAGTGCTCCGGCTCACCCGGCTCAGCCGGGCCGGCCCCGGATGGCGGAACGCGTCCATCCCGATCAGCCATGCCGCGTTGTCGTACGCCATCCCGAAGTGCTCCACCGTCTCCAGCGGGCACAGCTCCTGCACCGCGACGTTGGTGACGTTCGGCGCGGCGGGCAGCGCCGACAACCGGTACGGCAGGATGATCTCGTCATACCGGGTGTAGATCTGCGTGTAACTCACCCCGGGCCACGTCTCCGGCCCCTGATTCAGCGCGGTCAAGAACGCCGACCCGGCGCGCTGCTGCCAGTATGCCGCCGAGCACACCGTCTGCGCCGCGCACTGGACCACGAACTCCTGGGTGCCGTGGTTGGAGGCGGCCAGTGACACGTAGTCGTCGACCATCGCGCGGGTGTCCGGGTAGTACTTCATCGCCCACCGGCCGATCATGCCGCCCTGGCTGTGCCCGAGCAGGTCGATCCTCGTACCGGAAAGCCGGTGTAGATAGCGAATCGCGTGCACCACATGCTCGGCGGCGACCTGGATGTCGCTGTTGCCGCTGTCGGGCAGGTCGACGTCGCAGCGCGCACGGCCTTCGGCGTCGAACGCGCGATCCCAGTTCCAGGAGAAGTTCGCCTGGGAGTTGGAGGTCGTGCCGTGAATCAGCAGGACGGGCGTGCGGCCGGCACGGGCGCTGGCCGCGGGATCCCCGGCGCAGTGCAGCCCTGCGGACTCGGCGGCCAGGGGCGCGGCGGGGCCGGGGGACAGCGTGGCGGCCGGGGCGGCGGCCAGGGGCGCGGCCGGTGGTGCGGCCGGGGCGGGGGACAGGGGGGCGGCCAGCAGTGCGGCAAGCAAGATCGGGAGGCTCACGACGTACGGAACGAGCCGCCTACGTCCTCGGTTGCCGGATCGGAGCGAGGAACAGCGCGAGCGCCGCGGCTCCGAGCGCGATTCCGCTGAGGATCACTCCAATGTGATGAAAACCGGTCACCGGATCGGTGGTTCGAGCCTGCGCGGCGTACCACGTGGAGAGCAGGCTGACGCCGAGCGCCCCGCCGAGCCGCTGCGCGATGTTGAAGACCGTGTTGCCGTCCGCCAACCGGGTGTCGTCGAGCGGCCCGAGCATCGCGAACAGCAGCGGCGTGATCCCGAAACCGATCGCCACCGCACGGCCGGAGAGGATCACCGCGGTCACCCAGAGCGGCGTCGTCGCCTCCAGGAGCAGCAGGCCGGCGCTCGTCCCGGCGAGCATGACGAAACCGCAGGTCACCAATGTCCGTACCGAAATCCGGTGTGCCAGGCGTTGCCCCAGAGCGGTCCCGACGCCGGTGATCAGGCCCTGCGGGAGAAGCGCGAGGCCGGTGGCGAGCGTGGAGTGCCCCTGCACGGTCTGGGTGAAGACCGGGAGCAGGAAGACCGCGGCATATGCGACGACCGATGACACGACGCTGAGCAGCAGCGCGAGCCGTGACTGGCCGGCTCGCAGCAGCGCGAGGTCGACGGCCGGTTGCGCGCGGCGCGACGCCCACGCGAGATAGCCGGCGAGGAGCGCGAGACCGCCGCCGACCGTGCTGACCACTATCGGACTGTGCCAGCCGGCGATCGGCGCGCGGCTGACTCCGTAGAGCGCCAGCGTCAGCCCGGCCGCGAGCAGTGTGAGACCGAACGGGTCGAAGCGCGCCGACGGGTCCGCGGGCGAGGCGATCGCGGCGGGGACGCGGCGCAGGGCGAGCAGCCCGACCAGGCCGATCGGCACGTTGACCAGGAAGATCCACGGCCAGCCGCCGGCCGCGACGAGCACGCCGCCGAGCGTCGGCCCGAGCGCCGGGGCGAGGAAGAACAGCAGGCCGGCCGCGACCGGGATGCGTCGTGCGGCGCCCTGCCGGCCCAGCAGCAGCGTCATCGCCAGTGGCACGAGCGGTGCGCCGACCAAGCCCTGCACGGCACGGGCGGTGATCAGGATCGGAACGGTGGGCGCCGCGGCGCAGGCCGCTGACGCGGCGATGAAACCGATCAGAGCTATCCCGTACGTCGTGAGGGTCCCGAATCTGCGCGCCAGGAAAGCCGACGCGGCCAGGCCGGCGGCGAGGGCGAGCAGATAGCCGCTGACCACCCACTGCACGTCGTCGAGCCCGGCGTGCAACTCGCCCGCGATGTCCGAGACGGCGACGTTGACGATGCTGGAGTCCACCATGGTCAGCACCGGGCCGATCATCAGCCCGAGTTGCGCGACACCGCTGAGGCGCTGATCGGTGGCGGTCATGCGGATCTCCGTTTCAGCTCGCCGAGCCAGGCGCGCTCGCGTTCGGTCCGGGTGATCAGCTCGGCGGCGACCAGGCCGCCCCAGTCCCGGTTGTTGCGGCTGGCCTCGGCGCGGGCGGCCTGCCGGGTCAGGTGGTCCAGCGCGGTGGCCAGCGCCTGGTCGCGCGCGTCCAGCACGGCGTTCCGCTCGTCGGGCGTGAGCTCGTCGAACATGCCGAGCCGGGTGAGGAATTCGGACTCGTCGCCGGCCAGCTCCGGTGGCAGCTCGGCGATCATGTCGTGCAGCAGCTCGTGACCGACGTCGGTGATCTCGTAGACGTGCCGTGGCGGCCGCCCGGCCTGCTGCTCGGCGACCTTGGTGACCGCGCCGGCCGCCTCGAACCGCCGCAGCGCGGGGTAGAGCGTGTTGTTGTTCAGCGCGAGGGCCGTGGTGTCGGAGACCTTGCGTTTCAGCTCGTAGCCGTGGATCGGGCCGCCGCGCAGGTGGCTGAGGATCAGGATGTCGAGAAACATAGTCCAGTCTAACCTAGGTTAGACTGGACCAAACAAGTTGATCATGGCGCTGCCGCATGTCGGGGTGGGGACAGCCCCACCCGAGACGGGGGCTCGCCTGGTGTTGCCCGAGGGCCCGGCGGCCGTACTTTCTCCGTATCACCGAAAGGACGGGGAAAGCAGTGGTGAGGCGGGCGTTTCAAGGGTTCTACCGGACGTTGGTGCTGGCCGGGCTGACCTGTGTGCTGCCGTTGGTCGCGGTCGTCGTGGTGTGGGGCGGGACGCTGTTCGCCGCGACGTGGAGCCCGGGGCCGGGAGCGTCGCTGATCGCGCGGATCGGGGTCGGGTTCGGGCAGACGGGGGCGGTGCTGCTGTGGCTGGCCGGGGCGTTGTGGATG
>KL571275.1:6888-8637 GCA_000715855.1 Actinoplanes liguriensis | reverse complement strand
CGCCCAGGCCGCGCGGCGACGATCGCGACGGTGGCTCGGCCTCGACCTGGACGTCTCCTACCGTGACCCGGTGCCGGTCACGCGGATGGCGACCGGATTCTGGTGGGACGGCGTGGAGTACCACAGGTCCGAACGGGAGGCGCGCCGGCGGGCGGGCATGAACGCGCGCTTCCACGATCCGCAGGTCAAGTGGGACGGGCTGTGGGCGTTCGCGGCGGGCGTGACCGTGTTCCCGGTGACGGCGCTGCCGGTGCTCGGCGTGGCCGGCGGGCTCGGGCTGGCGGTCGACGGCCGTACCGTAATCGGGATCTTGATCGTGGTGTTGGCGGTGGTGGCGGCGCCGTTCGCGTGGCGGGTCTTCCGGCCGGTCGCGGAACGGTTCCTCGGGCCGAACGCGGGGTCCCGGCTCGGGCGGCGCGTCCGGGAGCTGGAGACGATCCAGGCCGACCTGACCCAGACGCAGGCCGCCGAGCTGGAGCGCATCGAGCGCGGGCTGCACGACGGCGCGCAGGCCAGGCTGGTCGCGATGGGCATGTCCATGCAGGCGGCCGAGCGGATGGTCGACACGGATCCGGAGACGGCGAAGGTGATCCTCGCCGAAGCGCGCGCCTCCTCGAAAGCCGCGCTTGCGGAGCTGCGGTCGCTGGTGCGCGGCATCAACCCGCCGATCCTGGTCGAGCGCGGGCTGGTCGACGCGGTCCGGGCGCTGGCGCTGGACGTCCCGGTCGAGGTCGTGGTGCACGCCGATGTCCCGTCCCGGCCGGAGCGGCCGGTCGAGTCGGCGATCTACTTCGCGGTGGCCGAGCTGCTGGCGAACGTCGCCAAGCACGCGCATGCCGGCCACGTGACGGCCGACCTGGCGTACACCGGAAATGCCCTGGTCGCGACGGTGACCGACGACGGAGTCGGCGGTATTCCGGCGACGCCGGCCGGGTCCGGGCTGGCCGGGATCGCCCGGCGGATGGCGGCGTTCGGCGGAAGCCTGGAGGTGGACAGTCCGGCCGGTGGGCCGACACGCGCTACGGTGTCGGTGCCATGCGTGTTGTGATCGCCGAAGACCTGTTCCTGCTCCGTGACGGGCTGGTCCGCCTCGTCCAGGCCTACGGGCACGAGGTGGCCGCCGCGGTCGACAGCGGGCCGGCCGCCCTGGAGGCGCTGCTCAAGGAGCGGCCTGACGTCGCGATCGTGGACGTCCGACTGCCGCCGACCTTCTCCGACGAGGGGCTGCAGGCCGCCCTCGCGGCCCGTCGCGAGATCCCCGGGCTGCCGGTGCTGATCCTCTCCCAGCACGTGGAGCAGCTCTACGCCCGGGAGTTGCTCGCCGACGAGCACGGCGGCGTCGGCTACCAGCTCAAGGACCGCGTGCTGGACGCGGACGACTTCATGGACGGGCTGACCCGGGTCGCGAACGGTGGCACCGCCCTCGACCCGGCCGTCGTCGCCAAACTCCTGGGCCGCCCGCGCCGCGCCGACCCGCTCGCCGCCCTCACCGACCGCGAGCGGCAGGTCCTGGCGCTGATGGCCGAGGGCATCTCGAACACCGCGATCGCCGCGCGGCTGTTCCTCAGCGAGGGCGCGATCAGCAAATACACCACGTCGATCTTCGCCAAGCTGAACCTGCTCCCGGACGACGACACCAACCGCCGCGTCCGGGCGGTCCTCACCTACCTCGGCGCATCGGCCGGCGGCGACGATGGCTGACCGCGGAATGTGCGGGCTTCGAGCGGCCGGTGTCCGATGAGGGCTGAT
>KL571275.1:6488-6690 GCA_000715855.1 Actinoplanes liguriensis | reverse complement strand
GGACCGGGACGTCTGCGATATCGCCCCCGGGTTGAGCAGCGCCGAGTTCGAGCGGATCGAGGCGGAGCTCGGGTTCGAGTTCGCGCCGGACCATCGGGCGTTCCTGGCCGCCGGGCTACCCGTCAACACACGGCCCGAGCCCACCGAGCCGGGAGTGATCCGCGCCCACGCCGAGCCCTGTCTCTTATACACATCTCTGAGC
>KL571275.1:5596-6253 GCA_000715855.1 Actinoplanes liguriensis | reverse complement strand
TGTGTATAAGAGACAGGATCGAGGGCGTGCTGTTCGACGTCAGGACCAACAATTTCTGGTACGACGGCTGGGGTCCCCGCCCACGCCGGAAAGCCGAGGCGGTGGCGGTCGCGAAGCGCAGGCTCGCGGAGGTGCCGAAACTGGTGCCGGTCTACGGGCACCGCTACCTGCCGGCGGGCCGGGAGCACGGGGGCCATCCGGTGCTCTCCGTCTGGCAGACCGACATCATCTTCTACGGGTTGAACCTCGCCGACTACATCGACCACGAGTTCGGCGGCGCGGGGTGGGGCGACGCGGAGCCCGAGGCGACCGCCCCGTTCTGGCGCGACCTGCTCTGACCTGCCCGGCCGGGGATTCGGTCAGGCGAGTTCGAGGGTGACCACCGCGCCGCCGCCCGGGCCGGCGCTCACCGCGAACGAGGTCGCCACCTGGCGGGCGATGTCCAGGCCGAGGCCGGTGGAGTCGCCGCCGGAGGCGCCGCGCTGGGCGGCCGACGCGGGGAAGCCCGGGCCCTCGTCGGCAACCGTGAGGAGGGCGCCGCCGGACGGGCGGGGAGTGAGCGTGACCGAGAACGGCGTCTCGTCCGGCGTGTGCGCGAAAACGTTGCCGAGCAGCGCGTCCAGCGCCGCCGCGAGGTCGTCCGCGGCTACCGCCACC
>KL571275.1:4805-5362 GCA_000715855.1 Actinoplanes liguriensis | reverse complement strand
CGTCCGGGTCACGCAGCGACTCGGCCTCCAGCCGCAGCGCGGTGAGCGGGGTGCGCAGCCGGTGCGACAGGTCGGCGACGCGTTCGCGTTCCGCGGCGAGCAGGTCCTGGATGCGGCCGGCCAGGTGGTTCAGCGCGCCGGCCACCTCGCGTAGCTCCGGCGGCCCGGCGGGGGCGGCCCGCGCGGTCAGCTCGGCCCCGGCGAGCCGGTGCGAGACCTCGCTGAGCTGCGTGATCGGCGCGACGATGGTGCGCGCGAGGCGGTCCGCGACGACCAGCCCGACCAGGAGCAGGGCGGCGCCGAGCCCGGCGAGCGTCAGCCACGCCCGGGACACGCCGCGGGCGAGCTCGGCGCTGGTCACCACGGTCCGTACGACGGAGGTCCCGGATTTGCCGACGACCGGGACCACCAGCTCCCGCCCGCCGCCGGTCGCGACCGTCAGCGCCCGCCCGCCGGCCGCGGCCAGCCGGACCGCGGGCGTGGCGGTCGCCGGCGCCCCGATCGGAGTGCCGTCGGGCAGGAAGACCGTCACCGGCACGGCGGCGGCGGTGACGGCC
>KL571275.1:1335-4633 GCA_000715855.1 Actinoplanes liguriensis | reverse complement strand
CGCCGCAGCTGACCCTCGTCACCGCCGGCGAGCGGGACGATCGCCTGCACCACCGCGTTCGCCCGGTTCAGCGCCCGATCGTGGGCGACCTGCCGCAGCAGCAGCGCGATCGGCACCAGGAACGCCAGCAGCACCAGCACGGTGGTCGCCGCGACCAGAAGTGTCAGCCGAGCCCTCATGACTGCGCCGTCCCCGGGGCCGGGGGCAAAGGCTCGCTCAGCTTGACCCCGACCCCGCGCACGGTATGCAGGTAGCGGGGTTCCAGCGCGGTCTCGCCCAACTTGCGTCGCAGCCACGACAGGTGCACGTCCACGGTCTTGTCCGCGCCGCCGTAGGGCACCTGCCACACCTCGCTGAGCAGCTCCCGCTTGGTGACCACCTGCCCGGCCCGCAGCGCGAGGTGGTGCAGCAGGTCGAACTCGCGCGGCGTGAGGTCGACCGGCACACCGTCCAGGGTCACCTCGCGTGCGGCCGCGTCGACGCGCAGCCCGCCGACCACGAGCGCCGGGTCGGCGCCGTCGGGGGAGGCGCCGCGCCGCAGCACCGCCCGGATCCGCGCGTCCAGTTGTGCCGCGGTGAACGGCTTCACCACGTAGTCGTCCGCGCCCGCGTCGAGGAGCCGCACCATCTCGGTCTCCTCGTCCCGCGCGGTCGCGATGATCACCGGGATCCGGCTGACCGCCCGCAGCATCCGCAGCAGCTCCCTCCCGTCGAGGTCGGGCAGCCCCAGGTCGAGCACGATCAGGTCGGGCCGTTCGGCCAGCGCGGTCTGCAGCCCGTCCATCGCGGCCGGCGACGCGGCCACCGCGTGCCCGCGCTCGCGCAGGGCACGTAGCAGCGTGTTCCGGATTGCCGGATCGTCCTCGATCAACAGGAGTCTCGCCACGGCTGCAAGTTAACCGCTCTTCGCATCCGCGAGGGCCTCCTTAACCCTCTCTTATCCCTGTCGCGGGGGCGGCTTAGCGTTCGCGGGCGCATAGTGGCCGGGTGAGTCAGTCGGGACAGCGTGTGGTGATCGTCGCGGGATGGCTGGTGGCGGCGATCCTCGCCGTGCTGGTCGGGGTGGTCGGGATCGGCCTGGCCGGGCTGGCCGGCCGGGAGTCCGGCACGATGAGCGAGGCGGACGTGGAGCGCGCCCTGTCCGAGGTGTCCGCGACGCCCACCAGCGCGGAGGCGGCGATCGGCCCGTCGCCGTCGGCGAGCGGGACCGTGAGCGACGCCGCGAGCTCCTTCCGGACCCGGGGCGGGACGGTGGTCGCCGACTGCGACGGGATCAGCTCGATGTCGCCCGCGGACGGCTTCCAGGTCCACGAGCGGCAGGCACGCGAGGGCGAGTTCCGCAGCGTGCGCGACAACCACGACCGGGTGAAAGTAAGACTGACCTGCGTGAACGGCACGCCGCACGTCGACGAGCGGGACGACGACTGACCCGGGCCAGGCATCCCGGAGTGGACCGCGACGTCCCCGCCGTGACCGGCCTACCGTGCCCTGGTGGACTCTCGCCTCGCCGCCGACCTCGGTGACCTGCCCGACCTGCTGACCGCCGCTCGTGACTACGCCGCCGGCATTCTGGACGGGCTCGACGACCGGCCCGCCGCGGTGCCGCCGTCCGACGCCGTCCCGATGCCGCTCCCGGCGGGCGGTCTCGGCGCCGCGAAGGCCCTGGAGCTGTTCCGGGACCGCTGGGCACCCGGCTTCTCCGGCAGCGCCGGACCCCGCTACCTGGGCTTCGTCACCGGCGGGGCGACCCCTGCCGCGTTGCTGGGGGACTGGCTGACCGGCACGTTCGACCAGAACGCGTGCACCCGGCAGGACTCGTCGGCGGTCGACCTGGAGCGCGAGACCGTCGCCTGGCTGCGCTCGCTGTTCGGATTGAAGGACGATTTCTCCGGTACGTTCGTGACCGGCGCGACGATGTCGAACACCGTCGGCCTGGCGATCGGCCGGGAGTGGCTCGGCGAGCGGCGCGGTGTCAGCGTCGCCCGGCAGGGGGTGGCCGCCCTGGGTGACGTCACGGTCCTGTCCGGCTCCCCGCATTCCAGCGTCTACAAGGCGTTGTCCATGCTCGGCATCGGTCGTGACCAGCTCCGGACCGTGCCGGTGCCGGCCGGCCGGGAAGCGGTGGACGTGGACGCTCTCGACGCCGCCCTGTCCGAGGCCGGTGGCCCCGCGATCGTGGTCGCCAACGCGGGAACGGTGAACACCGTCGACTTCGACGATCTGCGGGCGATCGCCGCCCTGAAGCACAGGCACGACTTCTGGCTGCACGTCGACGCCGCGTTCGGTGGTTTCGCGGCCCTGGTCCCGGAGCACCGGCATCTCGTCGACGGGCTCGACCTGGCCGATTCGATCTGCGTCGACCTGCACAAGTGGCTCAACGTCCCGTACGACGCCGCGATCCAGTTCACCCGCCGGCAGGATCTGCAGGTCAGCATTTTCCAGAACGCGGCCGCCTATCTCACCGCGCCCGGCACCGACCCCGACCTGTTCCACCTCACCCCGGAGAACTCGCGCCGGCTGCGGGCGCTGCCGGCCTGGTTCGCGCTCGCGGCCTACGGCGCGGACGGCCACCGCGAGATCGTGGAGCGCAGCATCGCGCTGGCGCGCCGATTCGGCGACGCGGTGGCGACTCTTCCCGGGGCGCGGCTCCTTTCCCCCGTACGTCTCAATGTTGTCTGTCTTGCGACGGACCGTGACGTGGCAGCGGTGCTGAAGGCGGTCGTCGCGTCCGGAGAGACGTTCCTGACCCCGACCGTCTACAACGGCGTGCCGGCGTTGCGGGCGGCCTTCAGCAACTGGCGCACGCGGGCCGCGGACGTCGACCGGGTGATCGCCGTGCTCCGGGAGGCCCTCACGTCGTGATCTAGGGTGTCGAGGTGCCTCGATCATCATTGACCGCCGTTGCCCGTTCCGCGACCAGCGCCGATGCCGGTCGGATCGCGGAGATCTGCACCTCGGCGTATCGAGCCGCGTACAGCGAGTTGTTGCCGGCCGGCTACATCGACCGGACCGCCGACATCTACTTCGGCGCAGCGCGGGTCGCCCGGCAGGTGCCGGCCGATCCGCCGAAGTGGTTCGGCTACCAGGTCGCCGAGGAGGACGGGCGGCTGCTCGGCGCGGCCGGCGGCGGGATGACGAGCGCGGGCGTCGGCGAGCTGCACCTGATCTACCTGGACCCGGCCGAGCGCGGGCGCGGGCTGGGCACCCTGCTGCTGAACCGGGTGCTCGACCAGATCCGGGCGGCGGGCGG
This sequence comes from Actinoplanes liguriensis, assembly GCA_000715855.1. Taxonomy (GTDB): domain Bacteria; phylum Actinomycetota; class Actinomycetes; order Mycobacteriales; family Micromonosporaceae; genus Actinoplanes; species Actinoplanes liguriensis. The sequence continues at coordinate 1,383 of KL571275.1, read as the reverse complement.
CACCGAGGTGTGGCTGTCGGTGTTCCTCGGCGACGGCTCCGGGATCGG
>KL571275.1:0-1097 GCA_000715855.1 Actinoplanes liguriensis | reverse complement strand
AGAGATGTGTATAAGAGACAGGTGCAGGCGGATCTGTCCCGCACCGACGACCACATCCGGAGCCTGCGCATGCGGTGTGCGCTGGTTCAAACCGGACTGCCGGAAGCCGGATAAATCGGTTCCGGCCGGACGGTGCGCGACGGCAGGATGTCCGGTGTGGAACGGGGACCCGGTCAATACCTGTGGTGGATGGCACGCCAGTTGAAGGGCCGGGTCGCGCTCGGGGCGCTCTTCGGGTCGCTGTGGTTCTTCAGTCTGGCCGCTATGCCGTACCTGATCTCGCAGGCGATCGACCGTGGCATCACCCCGCGTCGGACCGGGCCGCTGATCGTCTGGAGCGCCGCGGTCCTCGGCTGCGGACTGGCCGGCGCCGGGCTCGGCATCATGCGCCACCGCAGCATGACCAAGCTGCGCATCGCGGCCGCCCTGCGCGCCGCGGACCAGGTGCTCACGCACGCCACCCGGCTCGGCGCCGCCCTGCCCCGCCGGGTCACCACCGGTGAGGTGGTCACCATCGGGATCTCCGACGTGTGGCTGATCGGCAGGGCGATGAACGTCGGCGGCGTCGGCGTCGCCTCGATCCTGGCCTGCGCGGTCGTCGCCACCCTGCTGCACCGCACGGCGCCGCAGCTCGCGCTGGTCGTGCTGGTCGGTGTGCCGGTGCTCGGCGTGCTGGTCGGGCCGCTGCTCAACGGCACCCAGCGGGCCGGTTCGCGATACCGGGAGCGGCAGGGCCGGCTCAACGCCCGGCTGGTCGACGTGGTCGGCGGGCTGCGGGTGCTCAACGGGCTCGGTGGCAGCGCCACCCACCTGGACCGGTACGTCCGCGAGTCCACCCGCCTGCGCGACCAGGGCTACCGCGTCGGCCGCCCGTCGAGCTGGGTGAACGCGCTCGGCGACGGCCTGCCGATGGTGTTCCTCGCGATCGTCGTCTGGGTCGCCGCGCGGATGGCGGCGGCCGGTCAGATCAGCGCGGGACAGCTCGTCGCGGTCTACGGCTACACCGCGATGCTGATCATCCCGGTCAGCGTGCTGATCTTCTGCGGGTTCGACGTGACGTACGGCCTGGTCGCCGCCCGCCGGGTGACCGGCTTCCT
>KL571274.1:108767-109635 GCA_000715855.1 Actinoplanes liguriensis | reverse complement strand
CTCCTCGGCCGGGCGCCGGAGCGCCGCCGCCGCGAGGCCGGTGACCAGGTCGGTGAGCAGCCGGTGCGCTTCCGGTGGCCGGAGGCCGGCCAGTCGGTCCCGCAGCCCGGATTCCGCGAATTCCCCGGACGAACTCATCATCACGCGTCCACCATTCGGCGAAATGAACAGCAATAGCCCAAACTATTGGCGGAGGCTATCGACGCGCTGATCAGCGGTGATCCCCTAAGGGACCCCTACGCTTTTTCGAGGAATTCGCCGAGCATTCCCGGGGTCGCGGCGGCGGCCAGGGCGAGCCCGTCGGCGACCGCGATGTCCCGGATCTTGTAGCCGCCCCGCCCGGCGCCGACCATGGCGACCAGTGTGGCGAGCCCGGCGCGGCGCTGGAACGCGGACTGGTCGACGCTCCACCCCAGAATGCCGGCGCGGTCGAGCAGGACGGTCCGCCGGTTGTAGGTCCCATAACGGGTCACCAGGTAGTCGCCGAGAATCCCCGAACCGAGATTGCGGTACGCGTCGACGGCCGCGACCACCGCGAGTGGCAGCAGCACGACGGCCGAGATCCACGCGAGGTGCAGCAGCACGTCGGTGAGCAGGACCCCGAGCAGGACCAGCGGCGCCTCGACCCCCGCGAACGCCCACAACGCCCAGCCGAGGCGGCGGCGCAGCGCGGCCCGCGGCGCCCCGGCGAGCTCCAGCTTGCCGAGGTCCGCACCGAGCTCGAGCACGGTCGCGACCACCCGGTGCGCCTCGGTACGCGGCGCCGGCGGGAGCAGCGAGGTCCGGTTCGAGGTGGACCGGTCCTCGGCGGTGCCCAGGCCGACCGCGATCGCGTTGAGCCGGGCGCCCCGGGCCAGCCGCAACGGCT
>KL571274.1:104926-108616 GCA_000715855.1 Actinoplanes liguriensis | reverse complement strand
TCGCTGATCTGCAGGCCGCGCAGCCGGGGCCGGTCCAGCCACACCGCGCGGGTGCTGAACAGCCCGCGGCGCAGGCCGATCGCGCTGCCGACGGTCTCCAGCCGGTAACCCCACCACGCCTCGACAAATGTGGACAGTGAGGTCAGCGCGCCGAGAGCGAGCACGACCAGGACGGGTGCCCCGATCGCCGCCCACAGGGGCATCCCGGCCAGTGTGAACCAGATCGTCCGGAGGAACCCGACCTCGGCCGGGTTGATCTTCAGCGAGTCGAGGAGCCGGAAGAACGCGCCGACGACGGTGCCGACCCCGGCGACGCCCCAGACGCTGAGCGGGGCGTACCGCAGCCACCCCCAGCTCAGCTCGGCGAGCACGCCGTCCGGCCCCGGGTCCCCCGGATCCAGGAGTGCGCGCAGGTGCTCGGCCTGGTCCAGGCCGACCCCGTCGAGGACCAGCTGACGGTTGTCCGCCTCGGCGTGCGACCCGGCGTTGATCCGGACCACGCGTAGCCGCAGCAGCCGGTGCAGCGGGGTGGCGGTGACGTCGACGCCGCGGATCCGGTCCCGCGGCAGCGTGCGATGGCGGCGCAGGAGCAGGCCGGACCGCAACTCCACGCGCTCGGCGCCGATCCGGTACCGGGTGGTGAGCAGTCGCACGGTGAACACCGTCGCGATCACCACGAACGTCAGCCCGATCGAGCCGACCGTGATCAGCGCGGCCAGGTCCGGTTCGCCGCCGGTCAGCAGCAGCGTGAGCAGGGTGCCGGCGAGCGGCGGGACGAGCCAGGTGAGGCTGACGGCGACCGACCGCGGCTCGAGCGAGCGCCAGGTCACTGGCCGTCCCCCGGCGCGGCCTGGGCGCGGGCGGTGAGCGTCTCGGCCAGCTCGGCGGCGAGGTCGCGGTCCAGGCCCTGGATGCGGACCGGCCCGGCGGCCGACGCGGTCGTCACGACCAGGCCGGCGAGTCCGAAGAGGCGCTGGATCGGGCCGCTGGCGGTGTCCACGGTCTGGATGCGGGCCATCGGCGCGATCCGGCTGCGCTGCCACCACCAGCCGGAGCGGGCGTGCACGGCGTCGTCGGTGACCTCCCAGCGGTGCACCCGGAACCGCCAGGACGGCATCACCAGCACGTACGCCAGGGCGAGCGCCCCGGCCACGGCCAGGCTCAGCCCGAGCCAGGTGCGGGCCGGCGGGATCAGCACGGTCAGCAGGGTCAGCACCGCGACCGGGGGCAGGCCGAGCAGCACGGCCTGCGCGCTCCACCAGCCGATCACGCGGCGGTCGAGGCGATGACGGGGAGGCCGGAGTCGCACGGCCGGAAGCATAAACGTCCGGACGGTCCGAGCGGCAATATTCAGGGGCACCCCGGTCGGCTAGGGGTTGTCGCTTTCCCCGGGTGCCGGTAGCAATTTCCCCGACAGTTCCGCCGGCCACGGGAATGGCGAGAGGCAAACCAACGGTGAATGCTTCGGAAACGGTGCGCATCGCCTGCTGGCAACCCGAATGGGTGACCGGCCGCGCGCATCATGACGAATTCCTCGGCCGGCTGGAGCAGGTCGCCGCGGCCGCCGCCGGTGGGGGTGCGGGCCTGCTCGTCACGCCGGAGATGTCGGCGACCGGTTACCACCTGGGCCGGGCCCGCACGGCCGAGCTCGCGCAGCCGGCCGACGGCCCCCTCGCCGAGGCGGTCGCCCGGATCGCGGCGCGGCACCGGCTCGCGATCGTCTACGGCTGGCCGGAGAGCGACGGCGACGACGTCTACAACAGCGTCCACCTGGTCGGCGCGGACGGCACGGTCGCGGCCCGCTACCGCAAGACGCACCTCTACTCGGATGTGGACCGGACGGTTTTCGCGGCCGGTGACGACCTGGTGGTGCAGGCGGACGTGGGCGGTCTGACGGCGGGGCTGATCGTCTGTTACGACGTCGAGTTCCCGGAGACCGTGCGCGCCCACGCGCTGGCCGGCACCGAGCTGCTGATCGTGCCGACCGCGCTGGTCCGCCCGTGGGAGTTCGTGGCGCGAACGCTGATTCCGGCGCGCGCATTCGAGAGTCAGTTGTTCATCGCGTACGTCAACTGGCACAGCTCCAGCCCGGACGGTTACTGCGGCCTGAGCACGGTGATCGGCCCGGACGGTCATCCCCGCGCCGAGGTGTCCGGCGATCTCCTGTTCGCCGACGCGGGCCGGGCGACGCTGGTCGCCGCGCGGCTGGCCACGCCGTACCTGCCCGACCGGCGTCCCGAGCTCTACGGCGGCGCCCGATGACCACGATCCTGACCGCGCCCCCGGTCACCATGTTCGGGCCGGACTTCCCGTTCGGCTACGACCGCTGGCTGAGCCACCCCGACGGGCTGGGCGTGATTCCGCCGGACATGCACGGCACACCGGTCGCGGTGGTCGGCGGCGGCATCGCCGGGCTGGTCACCGCGTACGAGCTGATGCGCCTGGGCCTGCGCCCGGTGGTGTTCGAGGCCGAGCAGCTGGGCGGCCGGATGCGCACCGCGTGCTTCCCCGGTCATCCGGGCACGGTGGCCGAGCTGGGGGCGATGCGGTTCCCGCCGTCGGCGACCGCGCTGTTCCACTACGTCGACCTGGTCGGGATGCGGACCCGGGCGTTCCCCAACCCCCTCGCCCCGGCGACGCCGCACACCGTGGTGGACATCAACGGGGAGCGGCACTACGCCCGTACCTCCGAAGATCTTCCCTCGGTGTATCAGGAGGTCAACGAGGCGTGGCGGAAGACCCTCGAGGAGGGCGCCGACCTCGCGGCGATGGACGCGGCGATCCGGCACCGGGACGTCCCGACCATCAAGGCGATCTGGAACCGGCTGGTGCCGATGCTCGACGACCAGTCGTTCTACGGGTTTCTGGCCTCGTCGCCGTCGTTCGCCTCGTTCCGGCACCGGGAGGTGTTCGGGCAGGTCGGCTTCGGCTCGGGCGGCTGGGACACCGACTTCCCGAACTCGATCCTGGAGATCCTGCGGGTCGTCTACACCGACGCTGACGGCGATCATCGGGAACTGGCCGGCGGCGCCCAGGAGTTGCCGCTGCGGTTGTGGCGGCACGCGCCGGCCGGGTCCGCGCACTGGCCGCCGGGCACCTCGCTGGCCACGCTGCATCCGGACGGTCCGCGAACCGCGGTCAACAGGCTGTCGCGGGCGCGCGGCTGGATCCGGGTGGAGACCGCCGAGGGCGCCGGCGAGTTCATCGCGGCGGTGCTGACCCCGCAGGTGCGGCTGCTGACCTCGCGGATCGACACCGACGAGGACCTGTTCCCACCGGAGGTGTGGTCGGCGGTCGAACGGACCCACTACATGGGTGGGTCGAAGCTGTTCGCGCTGGTGGATCGGCCGTTCTGGCACGACGTGGACGAGCGGACCGGGCGGCCGGCGATGGGCATGACGCTCACCGACCGGACGCCACGCGGGGTCTACCTGTTCGACGACGGGCCGGATCGTCCGGGCGTGATGTGCCTGTCCTACACCTGGAACGACGATTCACTCAAGGTCTCGGCGCTGCCGGCCGCGGAGCGGCTCGACGTGATGCTGCGGCACCTGCGCCGGATCTACCCGGGTGTCGACATCGGCTCCCGGATCATCGCCCCGCCGGTCACCGTGACCTGGGAGAACGAGCCGCACTTCATGGGCGCGTTCAAGAGCAACCTGCCCGGCCACTACCGCTACCAGCGGCGGG
>KL571274.1:102543-104676 GCA_000715855.1 Actinoplanes liguriensis | reverse complement strand
CCCGGCCACTACCGCTACCAGCGGCGGTTGTTCACCCACTTCATGCAGGACGGCATGCCACCCGGGCGACGCGGGGTGTTCCTCGCCGGCGACGACGTGTCGTGGACCGGCGGCTTCGCCGAGGGCGCGGTCACCACCGCGCTCAACGCGGTCTGGGGCGTGCTCCACCACCTCGGCGGGCGCACGCATCCGGCCAATCCGGGCCCGGGCGACGTGTTCCACGAGATCGCCCCGATCGACCTGCCGTCCTAGAACCACCATTAACTTTCCCGGTACGGGCGGTGAGCGCCCGGCGAAAGCAACCGCCGCGACCGGCGACAGCGGTTCAGGAGCGCGGCCGCACGAGAACCCGCCGCAGATCACAGGCCTCCACCGCGAAACTCTCCACGGTGACACGCAACCGGGAGACCATCGTGTCCGGCCCGGCCACCCAGAGCCGCTCGACCCCGAGCCCCCGCAGCGACTCGACGGCGTCGGGCCACCGGATCGGCCGCACGAACCCGTCGAGCAGGCTCTCCCGCAGCCGCTCCACGTCAGTGATCACCGACCCGTCCAGGTAGGAGACGATCGGAATGCGTGGCGCCACCAGCGGATACCCCGCGTAGATCTCCGCCATCCGCCGGCGAACCCCGGTCAGCACCGAAGCATGCGCCGGCGGCCGCATCGTGTAGAGCGAGTAACCACCCGCTTCGCTGATCGCCGCCCGGAACGCGTCCAGCTCCGCCTCCCGCAACGACACCATGTGGAAGTCGGTGTCCAGCAGCCCCGAGGTGTCGTGCCAGTCCAGCCCACCGAGCAGCGACTCCAGCCGCTCCTGCGGAATCCGGGTGAACGAGTGGGTCACGACGTCCCGATGCTCGGTCGCGAAGTACTCCCGCTCGACCCGGGCGATGTCCGCGACCAGTCGAACGGTGTCGGCGAACGGAAGCGCCCCGGAGAAGGTGAGCGCCGTCCGTTCCCCGAAACTGGGCCCCACGCAGTAGTCCGGTTCCGCCCCGAGCTCACCGGCAGCCCACTCCGCCAGGGCCGTGCAGGCGACGAAGAACGCCACCTGCACGGCCTCCGCGTAGTCGTCGTCCGCCGGCGCGTCGGCGAGCGCGTCCGCCAGGTGATATCCCAGGGCGTCGTTCGCCTCGGCGAGACGCTCACGAGCGTACGGGAAAATCATCAAAAATGTCCCGAGGTCCCGCCGCCGGACCGGGGAGAGCGCGGGAAACAAGGCCGCCGATCGGACCGAGCCCGATGATTGGCTAGCAAGCTCGCTCATGCCGTCACCGCGAGCGTCTCCAGGGCCTTGCGGTCCGGCTTGCCGTTGCGGTTCAGGGGCAACCGCTCCAGGACGACGACCCGGTTGGGCTGCTCATAGGCGGGCAGCACCGCACAGATCCGCTCCCGCCACGTCCCCGCCCCGGCGCCGCTCTCGTCCTCCACGAAGAAGACCAGCGAGCTCCCCCGGCGCTCGTCGGGCACCGCGATCACCTTGGCCGAGCAGCCGGCCTCGGCGACGCGTGCCTCGATCAGCTCGGGGTAGAGCGTGTAGCCCATCCGGTGCACCGCCAGCTTGCGGCCGATCACGAACAGGTTCCCGTCCCGGTCGAGCTTGCCGAGGTCGCCGGTGCGCCGCCAGCCGCGGTCCGCGAGGGCGAGCCCGCCGTCCGCGTCGAGGTAGCCCTCCATCAGGTCCGGTGAGTCGACCTCGATCTCGCCGATCTCCCCGGCGCCGAGCGTGACGCCGTGGTCGTCGACGATCCGTACGCCCATGCCCTCGACCGGCCGTCCGGTGGCGACCGGGTTGTCCGCGGTCGCGAACGCGACGTTGCCCAGCTCGGTGCTGCCGTAGCTGTCCAGCAGCGGTTTGCCGCACAGCTCCACGTACCGGTCGACCAGCGTCGGGTCGAGCGGCGCGGCGCCGCTGCAGAACAGCCGCACGGTGCGCAGCCCGGCCATCGGGTCGGCCCGCCGGGTCACCAGGTTGTAGATGCTGCGGTAGGTGGCCGGGGTCGCGTCCAGGACGGTGGCCCCGGTCTGCGCGGCCATCCGCAGGGCGCGGTCGGCCCGCCGGTACGGCGCGATCACCAGGGAACAGCGGACCTGCCACGCGATCAGGACCATGGACCTGTCTCTTATACACAT
>KL571274.1:99955-102302 GCA_000715855.1 Actinoplanes liguriensis | reverse complement strand
GACCATGGACAGGCCGTACTGGTGGGAGAACGGCAGCATCGGGAGCAGCACGTCGCCGGCGTGGTGGCCGATCTGGGCGGCGTTGCGTTCGAGGTTCTTCAGGAATCGGGCGCCGGTCTTGACCACGCCCTTGGGCACCCCGGTCGAGCCGGACGACCACATGATCAGTCCGTCCGGCAGGGCCCGCCAGACGTCCAGGTCGAGCGGCCCGGTCAGGTCCGGGACGGGTTCCGCCGCGGCCTTGGCGAGCAGCTCGTAGACGTAGACCGGGTCGACGCCGGCCGGTGGCACCGCGTCGTCGTCGACGATCGCCAGGGCGGCCCGGGTCAGCCGGTGGATGCGGGTGGTCTCGTCGGCCTTGTCCTGGTGGTCGACGAGCACGATGGACGCGCCGGCGTGGGCGAGGCCGAGCAGCACGGTCACCCAGGCGGCCGAGTTGTCGGCCTTGAACAGCACCCGGGTGCCGGGACGGACCCCGAGGCCGGCGAGCACCGAGGCGACCCGGGCGGCCGAGCGCTCCAGGGCTTCCAGGGACTGGGTCGAGTCGGGAGCGAAGACAGTGGCGGTCATCAGCGATGCCGTCCTTCCCTGACTATGTAAGCGGGAATTTGAGCTGGCCGGAGGCGATCGGGTTGACGTAGTCGGTGCTCGCCATGCCGGCCTTCTTCATGGCCAGCCCGGTCAGGCCCTCGAAGATGGCCCGGCGCGCGTTCATCGTGGTGGTGTAGCCGGGGTCGAGATGCGGGGCGACCTCGACGACGTCGATGCCGATCACGTTGGTCTCCGCGCAGATCCGCCGGAACGCCGGGAACAGCTCGCGCGGGGTCATGCCGCCGGGCTCCGGGGTGCCGGTGCCGGGGGCGTAGGCCGGGTCGAGGACGTCGATGTCGAGCGAGAGGTAGACGAATTCCGGACCGTCGAGGATCTCTTCGATCACCTGATCCAGTACGGCGGTGAAGCCGCGCCGCTCGATCTCGACCATGAAGTGGGTCCGCAGTCCGTTACGGCGCATCCAGTTGAAGAGCTGATCGTCCGGGCCGGTCGGGGTACGCAGCCCGACCTGGACGAAGTTCTTCCCCGGGATCCGGTGCTCCTCGATGAGCCGCCAGATCGGGGTCCCGTGGGTGATCCGGTGACCGAAGACGTGCTCGTGGCAGTCGGGGTGGGCGTCGAAGTGGACCACGCCCACCTTGTCCGGGCCGTACCGTTCGGCCAGGGCGCCCACGCTGGCGATCATCAGTGAGTGGTCGCCACCGAGGATGACCGGGATGGCGCCGGCGTCGGCCACCTCGCCGACGGTCGCGGCGATCGACGGCAGCGACTTCTCCACGCTGAAGATGTCGACCGGCGCGTCGCCGTAGTCGACGACCTTGAGCAGGTTGAACGGGCTGACCCGGGTGCTGGCGCTGATCAGCAGCTCCGGGGTGTTGAACAGGTAGCGCTCGTCGGATCGCATGGCCCGCGGGCCGAACGCGGCGCCCCGGTGCCCGGACGAGGAGTCCAGCGGGACGCCGAAGACCGCGACGTCCACCCCGCCGGCGCGCAGGTCCTCCGGGGTGAGGCAGATCGGCGTGCCCATGAAGGTGGGGATGCCCGAGTACGCCGGCTGCAGGAACGTGCGGCGCAGGTCGATCGGGCCGGGTTCCCGGGCCGGCGCCTGCGAGCGGTCGACCGGGATCTGCCAGACGTCGTCCGTGCCGTTCTCCTGCACGCTTCCCGTCCTCACCGTGAATGCATCGGGGCCATTGCTCAAGACTGCGCGGCACGTTACGGAGACCCTTTCGGCGGGTCGACCCCAGCGCTCCCCCTACCGGCCCAGGGGCCGCATTCCTACTGAACCAATAGGCTTTGCGGACTCCTTTGTGACGTGGCTCTTTTCAGGCCCGGGACACTGTCCCGACAGCTCGGCGAAAACTACGGTTAAGCGAAAGACACTCACGAACAGTTTTAGCGGTTATCAATGTCGAAGTGTTTCTCACAGAAGTGCGGAACCCCTGCCCAGCGGCCACGTCGGACCTGCGGTCACCGTGGCTTTATAGCGACATTCCCTACTTATCCCCCAGGCCAAATGCCCGAACAGCGGCTTATGAGCGACTGGAGAGCGCGCCACCCCCGCAACGACTTCATTGCTTGCCGACTCTTTCGGGTGACATACTGACGCCGCCGATCATGGCGCCCCGCGGCATTTACATGCCGCTATCAGCTATCCGCCTCAGCACAATGGCGTGCCCACCTGCATGCGTAATCGCCTCGCCAAACCAAGCGGAATATATGCCCGATAAAAACGGGCGGTAACTTCGGGGAGAACCCACGCATGGTGCTTCGTCTTATACACATCTCTGATGGC
>KL571274.1:98939-99731 GCA_000715855.1 Actinoplanes liguriensis | reverse complement strand
GGCCGTCACCGGGCCGATGGCCAGCGGGAAGACCACACTGCTGGGTGAGTTCGTCCAGCGCGCCGCGGCCGCCGGCTTCGTCACCATGCAGGCCACCGGCGCCCGAGCCGAGCGCGAGCTCCCGCTCAGCGTGATCAATCAGCTCTGCCACGAGCTGCCGATCCCCGAGGCGGACCGCGCCGTGCTGATCCGGGAGGCCCACCGGATCGCGGTACGGCACTCCCGCGGCGCACTGGTCCCCGGCCAGAGCCTGCCGACGATGCTGCACAGCGTGTGCGCGGCGCTGCTGGCCACCAGCAGGGAGATCCCCCTGCTGATCGTGGTCGACGACCTCCAGCACGTCGACGGCCTGTCCCTGCACTGCCTGGTCTACCTGGCCCGGCGCATCCGCACGGCCCGGATCCTGCTGGTCGTCGCCGGTGGCGAGCTGGTCGCGCCGACCGAGCCGCGCCTGCACGCCGAGCTGATGGAGCTGGCCGCCGAGCACCAGCTGGTGCTGCCCGCGCTCAGCCGCGCCGGCATCGGCGAGCTGCTCAGCCGGTCGCTGGGCACCGCGCCGACCGCCGCGCTGGTGGACGCGTGCGCGAAGGCCTCCGGCGGCAACCCGCTGCTCGCCCGGACCCTGATCGCCGACGTCCGCGCCTTCGGCACCCTCGACCAGATGGTGCTCTTCGAGCCCGGACGCTCCTACATGTCCGCCATCCGCCGCTACGTCGAGCGCTGCGACCCGATGATCCGCCGGGTGATCTCGGCCGCCGCGGTCCTCGACGAGCACCCGCCGACCGGAGCGCT
>KL571274.1:94160-98620 GCA_000715855.1 Actinoplanes liguriensis | reverse complement strand
GCGACAGGCCGTACTGGAGCAACTGGCTCCGGAGGCGTTGACCGATCTGCACCTGCGCGCCGCCGAACTGCTCTACGAGGAGGGCTCGGCGCCGCTGCCGGTCGCCGGGCACCTGCTCGCCGCCGGACAGGCCCCGCCGTGGGCCGCCCCCGTGCTGGTCGAGGCGGCCGACACACTCTTCGCCTCCGGTGACGGCGACCGCGGCCTGGCCCTGCTGCGCCTGGCCCACGACGGCGCCGCCGGCTCCCGGGAACGCGCCGCGCTCAAGGTCGCGCTGATGCAGGCCGAGTGGCGTACCGATCCGGCCGCCGCCGGGCACCGGCTCGGTCAGCTCGCGGCCGCCGCCCGCGACGGCAAGCTCGGCGTCGACGCCCAGGTCACCACCGTGCACTGCCTGCTCTGGCTGGGGCTGACCAGCGAGGCGGTGCTCGTCCTCGACGGCCTGCACGCCACTGACACCACCCCGGAGCAGCGCGCCGACCTGCGCTTCCTGACCGTGTGGGCGCGCTACACCCACCCGGGCCTGTTCGGCGACGAGCCGGCCGAGCCGCGAGCGGCCCGCCGCGGCGCCGAGAACCTGGTCAACACCCGCGACGCCCTCGCGCACGCGCTGGAGACGGTGCTGGTCAAGGGGCCCAACAGCGCCGCCGTGATCACCGCCGAGCAGTCGCTGCCGCGCTCCTCGCTCGGCCCCGGCACGCCAGCCGCGCTCGCCGCCGCGCTGGCGATCCTGGTCTACTCCGACCACCTGGAGACCGCGACGCTCTGGGCCGACCGGCTGCTCGCCCAGGCCAGCGAGCGCGGCGCCCCGTCCTGGCAGGCGATGCTGTTCGGCATCCGGGCGGACATCGCGCTGCGGGCCGGGCAGCTCGGCGAGGCGCAGCGGTACGCCGAGGCCGCCCTCGCCCAGATGTCCCGGCAGAGCTGGGCCAGCGCGATCGGCGTCCCGGTCGGCACCCTGGTGATGGCCTGTCTCGGGCGCGGCGACCTGGAGACCGCGGCCCGGCACCTGGAGCAGCCGGTGCCCGACGAGATGTTCCAGACCGTCTGGGGCCTGACCTACCTGCGGGCGCGCGGCCACTGGTACCTGGCCACAAACCGGCCGGAAGCCGCCCTCGACGACTTCATGACCTGCGGCGACCTGATGGCCCGCTGGGATCTGGACCTGCCCGCGATCATGCCGTGGCGGGTGCACGCGGCCCGCGCCCAGCTCGCGCTGAAACGGCCGGAGCGCGCCCGCACCCTGGCCGAGAGCCAGCTCACCCAGCTCGGCGCGGAGCCGAGCCGCACCAAGGCCGCCGCGCTGCACGTGCTCGCCGCGACCGCGCCGCCGGCCCAGCGCCCGGCCCTGCTGCGCGACGCCACCGAGATGCTGCGCGGCTGCGGAGACCGGCTCGGGCTGGCGCACGCGCTGGCCGATCTCGGTCAGGCGCAGCGGGCGCAGGGCGACTTCCAGCGGGCCCGGATGACGGTCCGGCGGGCGTACGACGTGGCCGGCGAATGCCACGCCGAGGCGCTGCGCCGGGTGCTGCTGCCGGACGTCGACGACCAGGCGCTGGAGAACGCCGACGACACCGACACCGAAGCACTCCACTCGCTGAGCGACGCCGAGCGGCGGGTGGCGGCGCTCGCCGCGCAGGGCAGCACCAACCGGCAGATCGCCACCAAGCTGTACGTCACGGTGAGCACCGTCGAGCAGCACCTGACCAAGGTGTACCGCAAGCTGAACGTGACCCGGCGGGCCGACCTGCTGGTGAAGTTCGGCCCGCTGATCGGCAACGTCTAACCCAGGATGTGGCGCGGCTTGCCGGGCGGGGTGCCGCGCCGCTTCCACTCCCGCGGGTAGCCGACCGACACCTCCTCGAAGCGGACCCCGTCGTACCGCGTGGTCCGCGGGATGTGCAGGTGGCCGTAGACCGACACGGCGGCCCGGAAGCGCACGTGCCAGTCGGCCGTCCGGTCCGTGCCGCACCACTGCGCGAACTCCGGGTAGCGCAGGATGTCGGTCGGCTGCCGGACCATCGGCCAGTGGTTGATCAGCACGGTCGGCAGTGCCGGATCGATCGCCTCCAGCCGCTTCTCGGTCGACGCCACCCGCGCCCAGCACCAGTCCTCGCGGGCCGGATACGGATCGGGGTGCAGCAGGATCTCGTCGGTGCAGACCACGCCCGTCTCGTAGGCGTAGGCCAGCGACTCCGCCTTGCTGTTCTTGCCCGGCACCCGGAACGAGTAGTCGTAGAGCAGGAACAGCGGCGCGACCACGGCCGGCCCGTCCACGCCGTGCCACACCGGGTACTCGTCCTCCGGGGTCACCACGCCCAGCTCGCGGACCGCCTCGACCAGCTGCTCGTACCGGGCCTCGCCGCGCGACTGGACCGGGTCCTCCCGCGGCGTCCACAGCTCGTGGTTGCCCGGCGACCAGATCACCTTCGCGAACCGCCCGGCCAGCAGCCGCAACGCCCACACCACGTCGGCGAAGATCTCACCGACGTCGCCGGCCACGATCAGCCAGTCACCGTCGTTCCGCGGCCGCAGCTCTTCGACGATGACACGATTTTCTTGGTACGCGATGTGCAGATCACTGATCGCGTACAGGGTGGGGTCCGGCACCCGATCAGGCTAGGCAACCCCGCGAGCCGCGGTAACCCCTACCCGTCCCGGCCTGTCCATCGGTCGATGGACAGCTGTCCGTCCCCCGCCCGTCGCGCCGGCCCGCCGCGGACCCGCACGCTGACCGGCGTGACGGATGCGGTACGAGTACGCGACCTGCGCAAGACCTACCAGGGCAGTCCCGCGGTCGACGGCGTCGACCTGGACATCGCCGACGGTGAGGTCTTCGCGCTGCTGGGCCCGAACGGCGCCGGCAAGACGACCACGGTGGAGATCCTCGAAGGGTTCCGCAGACGGGACTCCGGGGAGGTGTCGGTGCTCGGCGAGGACCCGCAGCGGGCCGGCCGGCGCTGGCGGTACGGCATCGGCCTGGTGCTGCAGAACGCCTCGGACATGGCCGACATGACGGTCGCCGAGACGGTCCGCCACTTCGCCCGGTTCTACCCGGACCCGCGCCCCGCCGAGGAGGTGATGGACCTGGTCGGGCTCACCGGGAAGGCCGGCCGCAAGGTCCGCACCCTCTCCGGCGGCCAGCGTCGCCGCGTGGACGTGGCGATCGGCGTGGTCGGGCGGCCGAGGTTGCTCTTCCTCGACGAGCCCACCACCGGGTTCGACCCGGAGGCCCGGCGCCAGTTCTGGAGCCTGATCACCACCCTGTCCGAGCAGGACGGCACGACGATCCTGCTCACCACGCACTACCTGGACGAGGTGGAAGCGCTCGCGAACCGGGTCGCGGTGCTGGCCGCCGGCCGGATCCGCGCGGTCGGGACGCCCCGGGACCTGGGCGGGCGCGACACCGCCGAGGCCACGGTCGGCTGGATCGAGGACGGCGAGCACCGCAGCACGAGGACCCACAAGCCGACGGTCGTGGTGTCCGAGCTGGCCGGCCGGATCGGCGACGAGATCCCCGGCCTGGTCGTGACCCGCCCGTCCCTGGAAGACGTCTACCTCGACCTGATCGGCAGTGTGCGATGACGACCCTGACCCTGCGTGACCCGTCGGTGTGGGACCTGTGTACCGCCCGCGCCGGGGTCGAGCTCCGGCAGTTCTTCCGCGAGCGGACCGCGATGATCTTCACGTTCGCGCTGCCGGTCGTGCTGCTGACGCTGCTCGGCTCGATCTTCGACAAGCAGGCGGCCGTTCCGGGCATCCCGTCCAGCCAGCTCCTGGCGGCCGGCATGATCGCCGGCGGGATCGGCTCGACCTGCTTCGTCAACCTGGCCACCAGCATCGTCAGCGACCGCGAGGACGGCACGCTCAAGCGGCTGCGCGGGGTGCCGATGCCACCGATCGCGTACTTCGCCGGCAAGGTCGTGCTCGTGCTGGTCACCGCGGTCGCCGAGGTGGTGCTGGTGCTCGCGGTCGGGTCGGCCTTCTTCGACCTGCCACTGCCCCGCGACCCGGCCCGCTGGGCGACGTTCACCTGGATCTTCCTGCTCGGCGTCACCGGGTGCGCGCTGCTGGGCACGGCGATGAGCAGCGTTCCCCGATCGGTGCGCGGGGCGGCGCCGATCGTCAACCTTCCGTTCCTCGTCCTGCAGTTCGTCTCCGGTATCTTCATCGTGCCGATCACCAATCTGCCCGAGCCGTTGCAGCAGATCGGCGCGCTGTTCCCGCTGAAATGGATGGCCCAGGGCTTCCGTTCGGTGTTCCTGCCGGACGCGGCCGCCGCCACCGAGCCGGCCGGGGCCTGGGAGCACGGGCGGATCGCGATGGTCCTGGCGGCCTGGTGCCTCGGAGGTCTGATCCTGTGCCTGACGACGTTCCGCTGGCAGGGGCGGAAGGACGGTTGAGCCGCGGTCCGGACGAGTGGCTGCGCTGGCAGCCGCTCTGGGACGGGTACTTCGTCC
>KL571274.1:93125-93974 GCA_000715855.1 Actinoplanes liguriensis | reverse complement strand
TCTGGGACGGGTACTTCGTCCTGGTCGCCGCCGTGACCGCGGGCGGCGTGGCGCTCACCGGCGCCCCGGCGCCGCGCCGAGCCGGGGCCATCGGGCTGATCGCGCTGATCGTCATCGGACATCTGGCCCTGGGTCGCCGGCTCATCCACGGGGCCCGGGGCGCGCTGATCTACCAGCTCGCGGTCGTGGCGCTGTTCGCGGTGGCGGTCGAGCTGGTGACCCGTAGCGCGTTCCTGCTGTTCGCGCTCTGCGCGCCGGCGTTCATGACGGCCGGCCCGATCGCCGGCGCCCTGGTCGTGCTGGCCCTCAACCTGATCTGGCTGTGGGCGACCGCGGCGAGCTCCCGGCTCGGGTTCGCCGGGATCACGGCGGCCGCGCTCGCCATCGTTCTCGGCGTCTGGGCCAGCAAGATCATCCGCCAGAGCAGGGAACGCGGAGCGCTCATCCGCGAGCTGGAGACCACCCGGGCCGAGCTGGGGCGGCTGTCCTACGAGGCGGGTCGCGCCGCCGAGCGCGAGCAGGTCGCCGACGCGGTCCACGACACCCTGGCCCAGGGCCTGTCCAGCACGATCATGCTGCTGCAGGCCGCCCGGTCCGCCCTGGAGACGGATGCCGGACGGGCCCGGCGCCATCTCGAGCTGGCGGAGAGCACCGCCCGGGACAACCTCGCCGACGCCCGCGCGCTGATCACCGCCCGCCCGCTGCCGGAGGCCACCGCCGGGTCCCTCCCCGACGCCCTGCGCCGCGAGCTGGACCGCCTGCACGAGCTGACCGGCGTCACCACGACACTCCACATCGAGGACGAGCGCCCGGGCGGGATCGGGCTCGACGTGGAGCTGCTGCGGCTGG
>KL571274.1:90092-92950 GCA_000715855.1 Actinoplanes liguriensis | reverse complement strand
AGGCGCTCACCAACGTCCGCAAGCACGCCGCCGCCACCACGGTCGACGTTCTGCTGGCGCACCGGGAGAGCGGCATCCACCTGGAGATCAGCGACGACGGCCGCGGCTTCGACTCCGGCGCCACCCCGGCCGGCCACGGTCTCCCGTTGATGCGCCGCCGCCTGAAGGAGGCCGGCGGCACGCTGCGGGTGGACTCGACGCCCGGCGCCGGCACGCGAATCCGGATTCAGGTGCCCGCATGACCACCGCGATCACCGTCCTGCTCGTCGACGACCACACCGTGATCCGGGCCGGGCTGCGAGCCCTGCTCCACGACGAGACCGATCTTCACATCGTCGGCGAGGCCGCCACCGGATCCGAGGCGATCCGAGCCGCCCACCGGTTGAACCCCGACGTCGTCCTGATGGATCTGCGTCTCCCCGATGGCGACGGCGTGACCGCGACCGCCCGGATCCGCGCCGAGCTCCCCCGGACGACGGTGGTCATCCTCACCACCTACGAGACCGACGGCGACATCCTCCGCGCGGTGGAGGCCGGAGCGGCGGGCTACCTGCTCAAGGACACGTCGCCGGAGAACCTGGCCGGGGCGATCCGTGCCGCGGCCCGGGGCGAGACCGTCCTGTCCCCCGCCGTCGCGGCCCGCCTCCTGAACCAGGTGCGCAAACCGCGCCCGGAGACGCTGTCGAAGCGCGAGATCGAGGTGCTCAAGCTGATCGCGATCGGTCACACCAACGCCGACATCGGCAGGGCGCTGTTCATCACGGAGGCGACCGTCAAGACGTACGTCGTCCGGATCTTCTCGAAGTTGAATGTCGCCGACCGCACCGCCGCCGTGATGGCAGCGGTGCAGGCCGGACTGCTCATCTGACCGCGACCAGCGGTTCCGCCGTCGGCCGGGCGAACCGCAGGCGCAGCAACGGTGGCGCCATCAGCGTGGTGACCAGCGCCATCAACACCATCACGGTGTAGACCGTGGAGCTGATGATCCCCGCCTGCAGGCCCACCGAGAGCACCACCAACTCGGTCAGCCCCCGGGTGTTCATCAGCACGCCGAGCGTCACCGCGTCGTTCCACCGCTCCCCCGCGACGCGGGCGGCCACCGCGGTCCCACCGAGCTTGCCGGCCGTCGCGACCACGATCACCAGGGCGACCACGCCCCACACCCCGGCGGTCCGCAGTCCCTCGACGTGCGTCGACAGCCCGCTCATCACGAAGAAGACCGGCAACAGGAGGTACGTCACCACGACGTCCAGCCGTTCATGCATGGTCCGCAGCCAGTCCGCGCGCCGGGGCATCACCGCGCCGGCCAGGAACCCTCCGAAGATCACGTGAATCCCGGCCCGGTCGGCGAACCAGGCCGCGAGCAGCGCGACCAGCAACGCCAGCCAGATCGGGACGTCACCGAGCCGGGCCAGCAGCGGCCGCACCAGGAGGAGCATGACGGCGATGAAGACGACGGAGAGGACCAGCGTCCGTACGCCTCCGCCCGGCCCGCCGGCCCGGCTGAGCGCGAGCACGAACGCGAGCAGGCACCACGCCACCACGTCGTTGATTGCCGCCGCCACCAGGCTGATCGTGCCGATCCGGGTGCCGGCCAGCGCGGAGTCCTTCAGGATCCGGGCCAGCACCGGGAACGCCGTGATCGCCATCGCGGCCGCGATGTAGAGGCAGAAGACCACCTCGTCGGCCGAGCCGCCGTAACCCGGGTACAGGAGCAGGCCGAGCCCGAGGGCCAGCACCAGGGGCACCGCGATCGAGGAGCCGGCGACCGCCGCGACCCGGCTGCCGTGCCCGCGCAGCCGGCCCACGTCCAGCTCCATGCCGATCATGAACATGAACAGGACCAGGCCCACCTGGGCCAGGACGCCGAGCGCGCCCACCACCGGCGCCGGGAACAGCCAGGCGCTGGCGTCCGGCGCGAGCAGGCCGAACAGGCTGGGGCCGAGCACGATGCCGGCGACGATCTCGCCGATCACCGGCGGCTGCCCGATCCGGCCGAGCAGCCGCCCGAACGCCCACACCGTGAAGATGATCACGGCGAGGGCGAGCAGGGTCCCGACCTTGGGGTCGGTCATCGTGGGGCGACCCAGGCGTCCTCGACGATGCCCGCCGCGAGGTCCTCCTCGTAGATCCCGACCAGGCGCATCAGGTCGCTGTCCGCGCGCCACTTCGCTACCTGGCCGGGGTCGGTGGTGTCCTCGTCCATCACCGTCTTGACCAGCTGGCCGGAGATCCGCTCGACCAGGCGCACGTTCTCGGCGAACCGCGCGTCGAACTCCTCGGTCGTCATCTCGGCGACCAGGCCGACGTGCGCCCGCTTCATGAACCCGAAGTCGTAGAAGCTGGCGAACGAGCCGGTCAGCCGGGAGTCGTCGACGGCGTCCCACTCGCGGAAGAACCGCTGCACGTGGTCCATCGCGGCCTGGAAGCGGGCCAGCCCCCAGACGAGCTGGGGGTGGTCGACGAGCTGCCGGAACCTGTCGTGGAAGTAGAGCAGCGCCGGGACCGCCCAGTAGACCGCGGTGTCCCAGACGACCTTGGACTGCATCACCCTGGCGTTGCCCATCAGCGGGTACTGGTTCGTGTAGATCTTGAACCAGCCCTCGCCGATCGTCAGGTACATCTGGTTGTGGATCGCCGCGAGCTCGGTGATGTCCTCACCGGCCAGATCCCGGGTGACCAGGTCGGTGATGAGACCGTTGCTGATCGAGATCATGTCGAAGCCGGGCGAGTAGAACGGGTCGAGGAACATGCCGGCCTCGCCGGTCAGCGCCCACCGGTCGGCCGAGTAGACCTGCTCCACGCTGTACGGATAGTTGCGCAGCACCTTGAAGTCCCTGTCTCTTATACACATCTCT
>KL571274.1:88067-89802 GCA_000715855.1 Actinoplanes liguriensis | reverse complement strand
CAGCCACTCCAGGGCCCGCTCGAACCGGTTCATCTTCTCGAACGGGTGCAGGTCCGGGTCGGCGACGATGCCGATGCTGATCGAGTCCGAGGCGAGCCGGATCAGCCACACCCAGTAACCGCGGCCCATCAGGTGGTTCGTGGACAGCTCGCGGCGGCCGGACCGGATCCGGGCCTGCCACTCCGGGTCGTCGGACCAGTCGTTGATGTCGATCGGGTGCCCGAGCCGGAACCAGACCGCCTCGGCCCGGTGCTCGGACTCCCGGCTCAGGCCGAGCTTGCGCTTGAGCAGCGAGTACCGCCCGGTGGCGTCGAGCGCCCAGCGGGCCTCCAGCTCGTGCGCCGCGCCGTCGTTGCCGGTGGCGGTCACCCGGTGCAGCCCGCCCGGCCGCAGCTCGACGTCGTCGACCTTGCCGTAGATGAAGTGCACACCCCGGGTCGCGAGGTCGCCGGCCAGGTAGTTCTCCAGGCGCCCGCGATCCAGTTGGAAGCTGCTGACGACGTACGGCGGCAGCACCGCGTGACCGACCTCGGAGCGTCGCGCGATGTCCTCGTTGCCGTCGGCGGTGAAGAACATCCGGATGCCGAACTTGTCGAGCTGGTCCTTCTCCAGGTGCTCGGTCAGGCCCAGCACGTCGCGCAGGTAGCGGCCGCCGATCTCGACCGTCGATTCACCGACCTTGTGCGCCGCCTCCGGCACCGGGTGCTGCTGCCGCTCGATCACCACGATGCTCGCCTCCGGGCGGGCCCGGTGGATCTGCAGCGCGAGGGTCAGGCCGGCCGCGCCGCCACCGAGGATCGCGACGTCGTACCGCGGGGCGCTCACTTCGCGGTCCCGAACAGCTCGGCCGACCGGGTGGCCAGCATGGTGTCGCCGGTGACCTTGAGCTTGCCGGTCATGAACGCGCGCATCGCGTCGGTCTCCCCCTGCGCCACCGCGATCCAGGTCGCCGCGTCGGTGGTGAACGTGGTGTCCGGCGCCTCGACGCCGCCGGGGATCAGCCGGCCCTCGCCGTCGACGATCGCGAACGCCCAGACACCCGGGTCCGCGTCGGTGATGTGCCATTGGATGGTCTTGGTCAGGCCGGCCGCGGCGGCCCGGTCGTAACGCGCCGGCAGCGCCTCGAAGAACTCGTTGACGTCCATCGATGAACGTCCCTTCTACTGGTCGGTTCTCGCCAAGGCGCGAAGCTAGACCCGGCGCGGAGCGCCAGAACCCCCTAGCGCTCCCCTACCTGCTTGCTCACGCACGGTTTGCTGGGGTGCGGATCCACCATCCGATGCGGTACGTCGTGAGCCGTCCCAGCACGTGGTTGCCGGCGCCCTAGGGGATCCCTACGGGTGGCCGCCCGAACCGCGGGCCCGCACGCTCGGGCCGTGATGACTGATCCCCGCACGCCCCTGGTCCGCCTCGGCGCGCTGCTGGACGCCGGCAGCATCGCCCCGATCCACCCGGGCGACGACAGCGGCGTGACCGCGGTTCGCGGCACGATCGACGGTTCACTTGTCTACGCCTACTGCACCGACGCGACCCGGATGGGCGGTGCTCTCGGTGCGGTCGGCTCCGGCCACGTCGTCGCCGCGATCGAGGCCGCGCTGCGGGACGGCGTCCCGGTCCTCGGCGTCTGGCACTCCGGCGGCGCCCGTCTCGCCGACGGCATCGAGTCGATGGACGCGGTCGCCCGGATGTTCGCCGCGATGACCGCCGCCTCCGGCCGGGTGCCGCAGCTCTCGGT
>KL571274.1:86928-87875 GCA_000715855.1 Actinoplanes liguriensis | reverse complement strand
CCGCCGGCGCCGCCGCGTACGGCCCGGCCCTGACCGACCTGGTGATCATGGCGGACACCGGCCGGATGCTGGTCACCGGCCCGGACGTGATCCGCAGCGTCACCGGCGAGGTGGTCGACCTGACCACGCTCGCCGGGCCGGAGGTGCACGGCCGCAAATCCGGGGTCGCGCACGTGGTCACCGCCTCCGAGGCCGGCGCGTACCGGACCGCACGGCACCTGGCCGGGCTGTTCACCACGCCCGGCGAGTACGACCCGGCGCTGGTCGACGACCCGGCCGACCTGCGCGGGCTGCTGCCGGAGTCGGCGCGGCGGGCCTACGACGTACGCCCGCTCATCCGTGCCCTTCTCGACGAGAGCGCGGGGGTGGTCGAGATCCAGCCGAACTGGGCGCCGAACCTGCTCTGCGGTCTCGGCCGGTTCGCCGGTCGCGCGGTCGGCGTGGTGGCCAGCAATCCGCTGCGCAAGGGCGGCTGCCTGGACTCGCTGAGCGCGGAGAAGGGGTCGCGTTTCGTGCGGATGTGCGACGCGTACGGCCTCCCGCTGCTCGTCGTCGCCGACGTCCCCGGGTATCTGCCCGGTGTCGCGCAGGAATGGGGCGGCGTGATCCGGCGCGGGGCGAAGCTGCTGCACGCGTTCGCCGAGGCGAGCGTCCCCCGGGTCACGCTGGTCACCCGCAAGGCGTACGGCGGCGCGTACATCGCGATGAACTCCCGCGGGCTCGGCGCCACGGCGGTCTACGCCTGGCCGGACGCCGAGATCGCGGTGATGGGCGCCGAGGCCGCGGTCGCGGTCCTGCACCGCAAGCGGCTCGCCGCGACACCCGGGGAGGAACTCGACGACGTACGCGCGGAATTGATCGAGACCCATCGAACCGTCGCCGGCGGAGTCGCCCGCGCGGTCGCGCTCGGCGTCGTCGACGCGGTGATCGAGCCGGCCGACACCCGC
>KL571274.1:84445-86722 GCA_000715855.1 Actinoplanes liguriensis | reverse complement strand
ATGTGTATAAGAGACAGGGTGAAAGCCCTGTCCGAAGCCCCGGCCCGCCGGGGTGACCACCGCAACATCCCGCTCTGACCCCGGCTACCGTGGCGAACGTGACCGCAGACGTCCTGATCATCGAGCACGGGCCGGTCGCCGAGATCCGGCTCGATCGGGTCCCGGCCCGCAACGCGCTCTCCACCACACTCGCCGAGGAGCTGA
Organism: Actinoplanes liguriensis; assembly: GCA_000715855.1. Classification (GTDB taxonomy): domain Bacteria; phylum Actinomycetota; class Actinomycetes; order Mycobacteriales; family Micromonosporaceae; genus Actinoplanes; species Actinoplanes liguriensis. Next base: position 86,518 of record KL571274.1, on the reverse strand, counting down.
TCCGCGCGACCGCCGCGGTGGCCGCGAGCCCGGCCCGCGCGGTGGTGCTCAGCTCGGCCGCGCCCGGCGCGTTCTGTGTCGGTGCCGATCTCAAGGAGCGCCACACCCTCGACGACGCCGGTTTCGCCGCGCAACGGCTGGTCTTCCGCCGCGCCTTCGCGAGCCTGCGTGACCTGCCGGTGCCGGCCGTCGCCGCGGTGCACGGCTATGCGCTCGGCGGCGGCTACGAGCTGGCGCTCAGCTGCGACCTGATCGTCGCCGACGAGTCCGCGGTGGTCGGGCTGCCCGAGGTCCGGGTCGGCATCGTCCCCGGCGGCGGCGGGACGCAGCTACTGCCGCGCCGGGTGGGCTACGGCGTCGCCACCGACCTGATCCTTACCGGTCGTCAGGTGCGGGCGAACGAAGCCGCCCGTCTGGGCCTGGTCGACCGCCTGGTCCCGGAGGGCACGGATCTGGAGGTGGCGCTCGACCTGGCCGCCCAGATCGCCGCGAACTCGCCGGTCGCCGTCGCCCACGCCCGCAACGCCATCCGGAACGGGCTCGACGTGGCCCTGCCGGCCGGCCTGGACATCGAGGATGCCGCCTGGCGGGCCGCGGTCTTCTCCGACGACCGCCGCGAGGGCGTCCGCGCCTTCGTGGAGCGCCGCCCGCCGAGCTTCTGACTCACGGGGCGCCCGGCGACCGCCCGCACTCGAATGCGGATTCACCTGCTCATTCGCGTACGTCGGCGGGCCCGCCCGTGACCGGCAACCCCGCCGCCACCCAGGCCTCCACCCCGCCGATCAGGTCCGTCGCCCGCTCCAGTCCGATCGCCCGCAGACTCGCCGCCGCCAGGCTGGACGAGTAGCCCTGGCGGCAGACGACCACGACCTGCACGTCGTAGCCGGTCGCCTCGGGGATCCGGCTGCCGGAGCGCGGATCGAGCCGCCACTCCAACACGGTCCGGTCGATCACGATCGCGCCCGGGAGGTCGCCCTGGCGGGCCCGTTGCCGGTCGGTGCGCGTGTCGATCAGCAGCGCGCCACCGGTCACCGCCGCCCACGTCTCGTGCGGGTCGAGCCGCCGCATCCCGGCCCGGGCCCGCTCCAGCAGCGCGTCCACGCCACCCACCACCGTCGTCACCGACCGATCATGCCCGAACTGGCAGGATGGTGCCGTGCGAGCCGTGGTGATCGATGCCGTCCGAGCCCAGCCCGAGGTCCGCGAGGTGCCCGAGCCGGTCGCGCCGCCCGGCGGGGTGGTCGTGCGGGTGCTGGCGACCGGCATGTGCCGCAGCGACTGGCACGGCTGGGCCGGACACGACGACGACATCGTGTTCCCGCACGTCCCGGGGCACGAATTGGCCGGCGTGGTCGCGCAGGTCGGCGCCGGGGTCCGGAACTGGGCGGCCGGCGACCGGGTGACCGTCCCGTTCGTCTGCGCCTGCGGCCGCTGCGAGTGGTGCCGTTCCGGGCAGGGCCAGGTCTGCCCGGATCAGGAGCAGCCGGGCTTCACCCACTGGGGATCGTTCGCGGAGCTCGTCGCGCTGCACGCCGCCGACACGAACCTGGTCGCGCTTCCCGAGCAGGTCGGCTACGCGACCGCGGCGAGTCTCGGATGCCGGTTCGCCACCGCGTACCGGGCGCTGGCCGGCCGCGCCCGGGTCGCGGAGGGCGAGTGGGTCACGGTGGTCGGCGCCGGCGGGGTGGGCCTGAGCGCGGTGATGATCGCCCGCGCGCTGGGCGGCCGCGTGATCGCCGTGGACCGGAACCCGGAGGCCCTCGCGGTCGCGTCCGCGCTCGGCGCCGAGCACGTGGTCCTGGCCGACGGCGCCGACGTGCCGGCGGCGGTCGCCGCCCTGACCGGCGGGGGCGGTCACGTCGCCGTGGACGCGGTCGGCAGTGAGCAGACCTGCGCCGACGCGATCCTGAGCCTGCGCCGCCGCGGCCGGCACGTGCAGGTCGGCCTGCTACCGCCGGTCGACGGTCATCCGCGCGTCCCGATGGCCCGGGTGATCGGCTGGGAGCTGGACGTGCTGGGCAGTCACGGGATGGCGGCCGCGGACTATCCGGCCATGATCTGTCTCTTATACAC
>KL571274.1:82497-84191 GCA_000715855.1 Actinoplanes liguriensis | reverse complement strand
CAGCCGCAGCGGCTGATCGAGCGTACCGTCGGCCTCGCCGAGGTGGCCGCGCTGCTGCCGGTCTTCGACCGCGCCACGGTCGCCGGCATGACCATGGTGGACCCCACCCGCTGACCGTTCCGGAACCGGCCAGCCGAACAGCCGGTATCGATGCGGGCCTATTGACACCGCGGCGAGCATCGACGAACGCTGGGCGTCATGGTGAGCCGCGAACTTCTTCCCGCACGGGTGGCCGCGTTTCTCGCGCTACTGCTCACGCTGGTCACGATTCCGGGGACGGCGCTGGCCGCGCCGAAACCTTTGGACGTACGAGGTCAGACCGTTCTCGCCGGCGATCTGCGCGTGCAGGTGCTGAGCCCGGCGCTGCTGCGCCTGGAGTACGCGGCGGACGGGACGTTCGAGGACCGGCCCACGTTCAACGCCGTCGACCGCACGCCCGGCCGGACCTGGTTCCGGGCGAGCACGAGCCACGGCGAGCTGCAGATCCGCACGAGCGCCGTGACGCTGCGCTACCGGCTGGACAGCGGCCCGGTCACGGCCGCGAACACCACCCTCGACCTGGCCGTCAACGGTCGTCGCGTCAGCGTGCACCCGGAGTTCGGCGGCGCGGCCGGTGAGCCGCTCGGTGGCTGGTATCGCGGCCTCGACTACTACGCCGGTCAGGCCGGCCCGGTCGATCAGCTCACCCTGCATCCCGGGTTGCTCGACAAGCGCGGCTGGTACCTGCTCGACGACACGTCCACCGCGGTTCGCACGGCGAACGACTGGCTCGCGGCGCGGCCCGCACACACGGGCGCCTATCAGGACGGATACCTCTTCGGGTACGGCCACGACTACCCCCGCGCGCTGGCCGACCTGCGCACGCTCACCGGGCCGTCGGTGCTCCCGCCGGAGTGGTCGTTCGGCACCTGGTTCTCCAAGTACCAGGCGTACAGCACGGCCGACTACGAGAACGCGCTGCTGCCGGCGTTCAAGAGCCACCGGGTGCCGCTGGACTCGCTCGTCATGGACACCGACTGGAAGGCCCCGAACCAGTGGGCCGGGTGGAACTGGAACACGAGTCTGTTCCCGGATCCGGCCGCGTTCCTCGCGCACCTGAAGTCCGAGGGCGTCAACGCCACGCTCAACGTGCACGCGGCGATCAGCGGGGACGACCCGCGGTTCGCCGAGGCGCAGGCGACCGCGAAGGGCAAACTCCAGCCGGCCGCGAGCAGCTTCGCACCGGATCCGTACCGCTTCGACTGGGGCGACCCGGACCAGGCGGCCGCGTTCACGCAGCTGCACCAGCAGTTCGAGCAGCAGGGCGTCCGGCAGTGGTGGCTCGACTACTGCTGCGACGACAGCACGGTCAGCACGGCCGGGGTCACGCCGGACAGCTGGGTGAACGAGTTGTATCGGCGGGACGGGGAGGCTCGCGGGCTGCGGGGGTTCTCGCTCGCGCGGATCGGGGCGGCTTTCCCGGCGTACGCGCAAATCGGCTCTTCCGGTCCTTGGAGCGAACATCGAAGCACCGTTCACTTCACCGGGGACACCGAGGCGACCTTCGACACGCTGGCGTTCGCGGCGGCGATGACTCCGGCCGAGGGCGCGAGCATCGGGCAGTCCTATGTGAGTCACGACATCGGCAGTTTCGCCGGGAAGCACCTCAGCGACGATCTTTACCTTCGCTGGGTGCAGCTGGGCGCGTTCCAGCC
>KL571274.1:81643-82249 GCA_000715855.1 Actinoplanes liguriensis | reverse complement strand
GCTGCACTCGGATCACGGCGACCGGCTGCCGTGGGAGTACGACGACGTGGTCGGCGGGCCGGCGGCGGACTTCCTTCGCCTGCGCGAGTCGCTCGTGCCCTACCTGTACACGGCCGCCCGGCAGAACTACGACACCGGGATGCCGATGGCCCGCGCGCTGTATCTGACCTGGCCGGAGCAATCGGAGGCCTACCGGCACGACACCGAGTACATGCTGGGCGACTCGATGCTGGTCGCGCCGGTGACCACGCCCGGCCTGAGCACCACGACGGCGGTCTGGTTCCCGCCGGGGACCTGGACCGACTTCTTCACCGGCGAGACGTTCCGCGGGCCGGCGACCCGGACCGTCGGCGCGACGCCCGATCACATGCCGGTCTACGTGCGCGCCGGTGGGATCCTCGCGCAGCGCGCCGGCGATGTGAACGTCGCCTCGCAAGCGAGGGACGAGCTCACCCTCACCGCCTACCCGCACGCCGACGGCGCCACCTCGGTCTACGAGGACGCTGGTGACGGGCTCGGATACCGCGTCGGGCAGTCTCTGCGAATCCCGGTTCACTTCACCGGGAACCGCCTGACCGTCGGGCCGGTCGCCGGCGGCTACCCGGG
>KL571274.1:80247-81434 GCA_000715855.1 Actinoplanes liguriensis | reverse complement strand
GCATCAGGTGACGGTCGGCGGCCGGACGGCGTCGTGGACCTACGACACCGCGAAACACCTGCTCAGCGTCGCGGTGCCGGCGACCCCGTCCGGGCGGGCGGTGACCGTCCGGCACGACGGCAAGGCGCTCACCGTCGGGCAGCGGCCGGCCGTCGACGCCGCGTTCACCGCGCCGGACGGGCTCCAGTCGGGGGCGACCAGCACGATCGAGGCCACCGTCACCAACCACGGGCCGGGCACGATCACCGGGGTCTCGGCCGCGGTCGACGCACCCGCCGGCTGGGTGATCACGCCGCGCACGCCGACGACGACGGCCTCGCTGGCGCCGGGGAAGACCTTCACGACGACGTACGACGCGACGCCCGCCGGCGCCTCGCCGAGGACCCAGCCGGTGACGGTGACGTTCACCTACCGCAACCCGGACGGCACCGCGGCGTCGGCGCCGGCCGCGCTCACCGTGCCGCTCAAACCGGTCGCCGTGACGTTCCGCGTGCTCGCGCCGCCGGGCACGCCACCGGACGCGACGCTCTACGTGCCGGGCAGCATCGCCCAGCTCGGGCCGTGGGATCCGGGCAAGCAGCCCATGACGTACCGCGGAAATGGGGTCTGGGAAGCGACGGTGTCGATCCTGGACGGGACGGATCTGCAGTACAAGTACACCCGCGGCACCTGGGAGACGGTCGAGGAGTGGGGCTCGATCACCGGCACCAACAACCGCAGTGTGACCGTTGACGGCGGGATCACCCACACGATGCTGGTCGACGACACGGCGACCAGCGGGCCGGACATTCATCGGGCGATCGAGTTCTGGCGCGATCCGCTGGTGGTGTCCACGGCGGCGAGCGCGGGCGCGGTCACCGTGACGTTCGAGCGCGACATCCAGCCGACCGGCGCGGACTACTCGGGCTCGGTGGTGGTGGCCGGCGTGTCCGGAACCGTCGCCGAGACGACGCCGGGCACGCTCGTCTGGACACCCGCGTCTCCCCTGCCGGCCGGCACCTACACGGCGACCGTCTCGCAGGTGACCAGCGCGGTCTCCGACGGGGTGCCGATCCGCACGCCGTACACGTTCAGTTTCACGATCGGCTAGGGAGAAGCGGCGGTCAGGTGTAGACCAGGCGCTGGATGGCCTGGGCGAGGTCGGCGACGGCCTCCTCCAGGTCGGCGTCGGTCCTGTCTCTTATACA
>KL571274.1:77775-79992 GCA_000715855.1 Actinoplanes liguriensis | reverse complement strand
GGGATCGTGGTGGTCGCCGAACCCCGCTCCTGGTCCCGGCGGATCTTGTCGGCGGCCCGCTCGTCGTAGCGGGCCTTCACCCGGCCGGTGAACTCGCGCAGCTCGACCGAGGTCGGCGCGCAGGACAGGATGCCGGCGTGCTCCCGCCACAGCCGCGCCGACACCCGTAGCTGCTCGCGCAGCAGCTCCGGGGACGGGCCGGTGCTGTCGAACCAGACGTGCGAGTCGCCGAGCTCGTCCCAGAAGCGGCCCATCAGCGCGGTCAGCACCGCGTCCTTGGTACGGAAGTAGAAGTAGAAGCCGGTCCGGGACAGCCCGGCCACCCCGGCGAGGTCGTCGATGGTGACCGCGTCGTACGGCTTGCGGGCGAACAGGTCCCGCGCCGCCTCGAGGATCGCGGCCTCGCGCAGGTCACCCTTCGACGGCCCGTTGCGCCTGCTCTGACCCATGATCACCACCCTACCGATGTGATACTCGACGCTTGACGGGAAAATTCGACGGTCCGTCAACTTTCGGATCTAGCATGTCACGCGTGACACGCCCCGTACGCCCGGCTCTGCTGCTCCTCGCGGCCGCCGCCGGCAGCTTCCTGCTCTCCCTGATCCAATCCGTGCCGGTGCCGGTCCTGCCGCAGATCGCGCAGCAGCTCGGTGTCGACGCCACGACCGTCGGGTGGGTGACCACCGCGACGCTGCTCGCCGCCTCGGCGTGCACCCCGCTGCTCGGCCGGCTCGGGCACGTGCTCGGCATCAAGCCGGTCTTCGTCGGCACCCTGGTGGTGACCCTGATCGGCAGCGTCCTGGCCGCGACCGTGCACGACATCGGGTGGCTGATCGCCGCCCGAATCCTGCAGGGCACCAGCTTCGGCCTGTTCCCCCTCGGCATCAGCCTGCTGCGCCACGAGCTGCCCGCGAACAAACTCACCAACGGCATGGCGGTGGTCGCCTCCACGCTCGGCGTCGGCGGCGGTGTCGCGCTCGTCGCGGCCGGCCTGCTCACCCAGCACGACGCCGACTACCGCCGGGTCTTCTGGCTCTGCGTGCTGGTCAGCGCGCTCGCCCTGGCCCTGTCGCTGACCCTGCCCCGGCGCGTCGGCGCCGGCGGGAAGGTCGACCTGATCGGTGCGGTCGTGCTCTCCGCCGGCCTGGTCAGTCTGCTGCTGCCGATCTCGCAGGGGCACACCTGGGGCTGGGGCTCACCGCGCGTCCTGATCCTGTTCGTGGCCGCCGCCGTCATCCTGACCGGCTTCCTGCTGCTCGAACGCCGGCTGGCCGCGCCCCTGGTCTCCGTGCAGCTGCTGAGCCACCGGCCGATCCTGGTCACCAACCTGGCCGCGATGGCGGTCGGCTTCGCGATGTTCGCGCTCCAGCTCGCCACCAGCTACTTCGTGCAGAGCCCGCGGGCGTTCACCGGTTTCGGCTTCACCGCCACGGTGCTGCAGACCAGCGTGGTCTTCCTGCTGCCGGGTGCGGCGGCCAGCATCGTCGTCGGGCCGCTCGCCGGGCGGCTGGTCGGGCGGATCGGCCCGCGTCCGGTCCTCGCGCTGGCCTGCGGCATCGCCGCGCTGTCCACCGCGTCGCTGGCGTTCCTGCACGACAGCAAGGGCGCGGTGATCGCCGCGTTCGTGGTCGCGAGCTGCGCGATCGCGATGGCGTACGCGTCGATGCCGGCCCTGCTGGTCGCGCACGTCGACCCGCACGACACCGGGATCGCCAACTCGATCAACTCGATCATGCGGACCATCGGCGGGACGATCGGCAGCGCACTGGTGATCACGATCCTGGCCGGTCAGACGCACCGGGTCGGGACGGTGGAGCTGCCGACCGAGAACGCGTACCGGATCAGCTACGTGCTCGGGGCGATCGTTTTCGCCATCGGCGGCGTGCTGGTGATGCTCTTCATCGACCGCACCCGTGCAGCCGGCACGACGCCGGTCGAGGCGACCCCCGAGCCCGCGCGCGTCTGAGCCCGTCGGGGGCGCCGATCGAGGCGACCCCCGAACCTGCACGCGTCTGAGCCCGTCGGGGGCGCCGATCGAGGCGCCCCCGAGCCCGCGCCAGTCTGAGTTTGTCGTTCAACCTTCCGGCTCCGCCCGACGTCGCCGCGGACGCACCGCTACGTCGTCAAGGGCGACTACAGCGAGTGCGGCTAGCGCGCTGGGCGCGGAAAGAGGCGGGACGGTACGCGCGTTGCCTGCGGATGAGTAACTCGGGTGCC
>KL571274.1:69875-77617 GCA_000715855.1 Actinoplanes liguriensis | reverse complement strand
GAGTAACTCGGGTGCCCGCCGAGCGGCTGGTCTCCAGCTGCCGTGCGCTTGCCAGAGTGCCGATCTTCTCGACGAGGGCCACCGGTATCAGAAAGGCGATGTCCCACGCCTCGTCGTCACGTCCGATCAACACCGTCGCGGTCCCAGGATCTGCCCCCTCGCCGGGAGCACACCAAAAGACCCTGCCGCCGGCACTTACTCCCGTCGCAATCGACGTACGTTGGTCCCACGCTCCGGCTCGATCGGGCCACCGCCGAGGACCTCTACGTGACGTTGTATGAATTCGGAGAGCACTTTGCAGCCGGCGCCCCGATACATGAGCCCAGCACTGACGAGGTCGAGCGGCTCGGGAAGCTTCTGCAGGATCTCGGCCATCGCCTCGGACGCACTTGCTCGCCTTACTGTGACTATCTTGCCTGACCCGCAGCCACACGGATTGCGGCAGATCAGTGCGTTCTGCAGGGGGCTTGCTTGTTGTGTCTTTGTTGCTTTCCTGAAGACTGACGTCCATGAACGGCACCGGCGGTGAGGATTCATGAAGAGCTGGTGGGCCAACTCTACGGGGGACCTGGAGGTCTGCTCGCGTAGCGATCTGGTGGAGGTGGAAGCGGTGCTGCCGGCTCCGGGCCGAATCTGGGTGGCTCGCCTGGACGGCACGAAGATGTTCGACCCCGACCACGCCTTCTACGCATTCTCCGATTCGCTACTCTTCCCCGCCTACTTCGGCTGGAATTGGGATGCACTGTCGGACTGCCTGCGCAACCTGGACTGGCTCCATGCAGACGGGTATCTGATCCTGATCGAGAACGCGCCCCAGCTCCTATCGGGCGACCTCGGGGATCGGCAGACCCTCTTTCGCATCCTGTCCAGAGCCGTTCGGCACTGGGCGTCACATATCGGCAATGCGCCGACTGGATTCAAGCTATTGCTTCTATGCGACGACGAGGAGCAGGCACGCAAGCTCCGGCGAGAGATCGCCAGCTCAAGCGGCCATCTGGGTTGAGCATTCCGTGACTGCACTCGGATCGCGGCATGAGAGCACACTTGTTTAATGGGGAAAGAAGGTCGGCGAGCGACTGTCAAATGACCTTCTCGACTCAATTTGTCGACGCCAATTGGGTGTCTAACATTAAACGCTAGAGCCACCTCGTTGTGGGTGCGATAAAGCGTAGGAACGGATATTTTCTGGGGTTTTTGTTCTCATTCTGGTCGAGTTCCGTTCGCCTTGGCCAAGGCGATCTCCAGCTCAAGTCCTTCGATTTCCAACTCAACCCCTCGCCGTGCGAGACTTGCAAGCTTGTCGGACCAGGCCAGCTGGTGTTGGCCTGTGATTTTGACGGTGGACAGCCTGTTCATGGCAAGCAGGCGATCGATATCAGTCAGGCGATTGAGGCCAACCAACTCGATCCTCCTGAGCCGTGGCGCCTTGAGAGGGATCGAAAGTGTGGATAGGCTGGCAATGTTGGATATGATGAGGGTGTCGAGACGCGGTGCTGCCTTGATAATGCTAATCAGCAGCTCGATATTGTCGGCGCGATGCCAATGCAGTGTGTTCAGCTCGGGCATATCAAAAATGACCTTATCCCCGGGGGTGCTGATCATTCCCTCTACCCAAAGAGTGGACAGGCGCGTCGCGTCCACGCCGGCGAGGTCGCACTCGAACTCGCCGTAGAGTTCAAGCGTTGTCAGATTAGGGAGTGCCGACCAAAGATCCGAGGAGATGCGGCAGAAGGTGGAGTTCAGCGAGAGGAGCTGAAGCTGCGTGTTCTTCCCGGCTAGCCTTCCCAATTTCCTCAGACCACCCAAATATGCGCTGCGAAGGTGGGGGATGGACCAAAGGAATCCGCCCGTTCTGGCATGCGGGTCCCGCAGGATATGCAGATTCCCGGCCAAAAGACTCTGGATGGGCGTATTACAACAATTGTCTACAAACGATTCCTCCGGAACATCAACGTCGCACGTCCAAATGAAATTCTCGTGCAAATCCGCGAGATAAGGAAGCAGCGTCGAACTCCGCAGAACGACCGTAAGCTGCTCCTGCGGTGCGAGATCCCTAAGTACCAAGTCGGCGAAAGTTTTAGGGTCGAACCAGGACCAAACCGCGACCAGCGATTCGATAGCCTCAATGCGTCGTCCGGCGTGTATCGACCCGAGCACGGCGAGTGCCTCCGGGGTGCCGATCTCGCCGAGGGTCCGGATGGACATCCGCAAGATCGAATCCGGCAGGTCTGGCCGCGCGAGAGCGGAGCGGAGATACGGCAGAACGCTGTTGCCGGCTGAGGCACAGGCGCGGGCATCCTGCTCATCTGTCGGCGGCACGATGCCAGCTATCGCCGCGAGAATCCGGGATCGTGCACTCTGCGGCAGGATGGCAGCGGTGTCCAGGAAGCCTGCGCATGTGGCGGTGAGTAATCGGCGGTTGTTCCGCCAATCGTCCGTGGCCGACTCCACCCTCGCTAGCACGGCCTCAACCAGCGACTCGACCTGCCGGTCGATACCGATCCCCCCGGCTAGGACGACCGCCTCGTTCCAGTTCGCCTCGAGCACATGCGCGGCTAGCAACTCGATCCGGTCGTGGCGTACTAGCGAGCGCGCGGCCAGGTACTCGAGGAAGGTGCGATGGACGAAATCGATGCGCCCTTCACTGGGTGCGCGCAGCACACCGGACCGCGCGAGGAGGTGCTGGAGAACGTCGGTCGCTGTTGCGCAATCGAACCTATGTACAAGTGGGCTGCGCGCGATCACCTCTTCGACTCGATCCATGGAGGCTTCGGAGAGGCCGTTGGTGAGTAAAAAGTCGGCGATGTCCTCCAGGACAATGCGCTTCTCCGTCGGGGTAAGCCGGACCACGTCCACCTCGACACGTTTGTGTGCGTCGCGCTCACCGAGCAGCAGGTTGAGCAGCGTGTCGTAGATTTCAATCCGGTTCGCCGGAAGCACGCCCCGCTTGAGGTGGAAGAGCGCACACAGCACGGCGCACAGCAGGGGAGAAGAAGCGAGCAGCCGGTACTCTCGCGCGCTGGACACCATGCTAGCGACCTTGGCCGCCTGACTTTCGATGGCCGTGCGCTCGGCGCCGGTCATCTGGAAAGCGATGGCCGTGTGCCAGTGCAACACGAAGCTGCGGATCTGTTCCCGGTCGAGTGGCAGGACGTCAGCAAGGACCACCTTGGCAAAACGGAGCCGTTTGATTTCTCTCAGCGAGGTCCACGCGGTCGGCCGCGACGTGACAACCACAAGGATGCTGGGGCGGAACCGCTGGAAGCCCTCGATCCAGTCGATCAGGTCTCGTTGTCGGCTAGGAGGGAGTTCGTCGAGGCCATCGACCAGCAGAAGGACGTCACCGTCCTGAAAGGTCTCCGCGGTCCAGGCACGCGGCTCCGCCGCGAGATTGCTTCGGGTGGTTTCTGCGGCCAGTTCATCAATCTTCGGAAACGGCTTATCGACGTAGTTGCGTAGTTTGACGACGAAAGGCATATGCCCGTTGAGGTGTTCTAGGTCCCCGACCAGCGTCTGGCGTGCCACATGCGTGGCGAGCCACTGAAGGATGGTCGTCTTCCCGGCGCCAGCTGCGCCTCGCAGTATCGCGAGACCCCGCTTAGGCAGGATCTTGGCCAAGTCGCCAGGCCCGTTCGTCGCGGTGTGCCAGGACGGCACCTCTAGCCGCAGCGAGAGATATGCCGTCGTCAGTGAATAGCGCCTTAAATCACGGATTAGATCCACGCCGTACAGTTCCAGCCGGTCGTAGTCATTGGCTACTGCACGTCTGTAGTCGACAGTGAACTCATCCACCTCCCGCTGGCGATCCGAGCGACGGTCCTCCTCGTCCCGGTCGGCGATTCGGGCTGGCAGATCGTTGAGCGAGCGTTCGACTGAGTCAAGCAGTTCGCGCATTTCACTCGATCGGGCTAGCAGGCTGGTCAGCGCTGTCGCCGTCAGGTTTGGGTGGCGGCGCGCAAGATCGACGACCTCGTAGCAGCTCTCCCGAAGCAGGGCCCTCGCGAGTCGCTCTGCGTCATCGCCAAGCCGGCTAGCCTGTTTCCGGAACGTGCTGTGTGCGAGAGCGTGCTGTTCGAGTGTCCGTACTTGTACGTCGCTGCGGACTACCGTGGTCAGATCAGTCACGCCGGCCTGAGACAAGGCCCGAGACACCACCCGAGCGGCCGCCGCCACGTCGCCCTCGCTGACGTTGCGGAACTCGACCTGGATGAATTGGTCGAGGCGCTTCACAACGCGGTCGGAGATGTGTTCCAGATTGCGGCCGATCTCGCGGCGGTCACCATCGTCCTCGATCGAGGTCAACAGGTCCTCGAAGTCCTTGATCGAGTCGGCCAGGTCACTCGCCGAGGGCTCCTGCAAACGCAACAAGATCCGTACCAAGGGAAGCCCGAGCGTGAGAAGCGGCGTGATGCTCACCCCGAGATTCTGGCACGCGGGGCAAAATCCGCGCCGCATTCACGGTCCGGTGGGGCGGACAGAGCAGTCAGGCCCGCAGGTCCGGGGCTCTACGCGAGTCAATCGGAGCGCGGTGGCCAGCCAGGCGCGGAGGTGGGCGAATGCGCGAGCGGGATCAGGCACGTGCCAAGTCTGCCAGCGTCGTTATCCCTGTGCGGCCGACGGCTGCCTCGCCGTTTAGTTGGACGCAGCCGTGCCCTATCGGCGGCAAATGAGATGACATGCATCGGCCGGTTGCGGTCGTTGGGTTGAGGCGAGGGGTACTCCGTTCGGGGCATTGACCCCTCGCAGGCGAAGGGGGCCTCCTCAGCTCAGACGCAGGTTTCCCTGTGTTGGACATCGAGGGTCACGGAGCTTGAGGAGGTCCCGAATGTCGATCGTAGGCGGCTTGGACATCCACCGGAAGCAGCTGACATTCGACTGGGTCGACGAGCAGAACGGGAAATGGGAACGCGGCCGGATCGCCCCCGCCGACCGGGAACACCTGGCCGGCTGGCTGACCCGGTTCGACCCGGCCACCACGGGGCCGGTGGCGTTCGCGATGGAAGGCTGCACCGGCTGGCGCTACATCGCTGAGGAGATGGCCAAGGCGGGTGTGATCGCGCATCTGGCCGAGCCGGCCGACACATCCACGCTGCGTGGCCCGAAACGGCGAGCCAAGACCGACAAGGCCGACGCGAAACTGCTCCGGGAACTACTCGCCGCCGGTCGGCTACCGGAGTGCTACATCCCACCCGTGCAAGCCCTCGAATACCGGGCGATGCTCGAGCTCTACCAGGACCTGCGTACCCAGCACACCGGCTGGGCCCAGCGGATCCAGGCAGTCTGTTTCCACCAGGGCACCACCGCCCCGGCCAGGCCGGCATCATCCGCGGTGACCGAGCCCAGCTGCACGCCATCATCGACGACCAGCTGTCGATCTCCGGCCGGCTGCAGGTCAACACCGCCCTGGCAGTCATGGACGCCCTCGCCGATCACCTCGACCGGCTCCGGCGGCGACTGCTGTCGAGCGCCCGCGGTCTCAAGGGCGCCCGGGCGTTGATGCACGACATCTACGGCGTCGGCCCGCTCAGCTCCCTCGCGTTATGCGCGTGGCTCGGCGGCGCCGACCGGTTCTCATCCTCCCGCAAAGCAGTCCGGTTCGTCGGCCTGGACATCACCGTGCACTCCTGCGACGGCAAACGCAGCCCCGGCCGGCTCTCCCGCCAAGGCCCGGAAGTACTGCGCTGGCTGCTCTTCGAAGCCGCGAAGACCTCCGCCCGCCCCTGCGCACCCGGCTACGACTACTACACCCAAGTCAAAGACCGCTACGACGCCAACCGCGCCTGCCTCTCGCAAGCCCGCCGGATCGTCCGGCACGCCACCCACATCCTGACCGGCCTCGGCGACGACGCGTTCACCATCGTCGCTCAACCAGCCGCACCCACCACCATCGCCCGCTAAGCGATCACGGGACCGGCTCGGCGAGGACCGGCCAGCCCGGCATCACGATGACGGGCATCAATCGCGGCCCGCTCCCTCGACTCACTGTCAGACCGCACCACCACCGCCTCACCCAAGCGGTGACCGCGGACGGCCCAGTGAGAATGAGCGGCCGCACCCAGCAAGAGGGCCACCCGATCAATCATCATGTCGCGGACACAACCACACCCGTCCGACGGCCATAGGTAAGTCTGGCTGCCACCTTGTCACCACCCCGTACGCCCCGCGGGCCAAACACCCGAGCACCGGAGCCGCCTGAGCCGGACGAAATCCTTCGACCCGTCACCACTCGCTCAGCATGCCGAGCGAGGCGATGCATCACGGGCCACAGCAACTAATCGACACCACAATTGACCTGGACAACCAACAACGCATGCAGGTAAGTACACGCTTCGAAGCTTAGGCTGGGAGTCGACCCAATGCTCGATCGCGGTCGGATCGTCAGCCTCGCCGCAATGGATTACTGCGTGCGCGGGTCTCGCAGGAAAGCACGTAATTCTGACCCATCACTGCGAGAAGCTTGCTCGGGTGGATTTCATACGCGAACAACCCGGCTTCACCTCCGCCAAACCCTTACGGCTGAACGCCCCTCCGGCCGCCGACTCGATAACGATCACCAAGCGCTTCTGGAGAGCACGGACCGAGTCTCGCGCCCCGACCTCTCAAAAGGCTTCACCAGATAGGCTATAGGTGACGGCAGCGGCAGGTTCGGAGAGTGTGGTGCGCTGATCACGGGGATCTAGGTAGGGTCTTGCCAAGGTGATGGACCGCTTCAACCTGCTGGTCACCTAATCAATTCCAAAGATTCGATAGTACCGAGATTGAGAGATTTTGATCATGCCGAATAAGCCGTCCCATCACCACCATCTTGTTCCCCAATTTTGGCTCCGCAACTTCTCTGTCGATGGTGAAGTTGAAACAACCACGATCGGTGACGAATCCATTCAACGCCGACCTCCAAAGTCAATCATGGCCCGAAAGCACTTCTATTCGGACAAGTCGAAGGATGTGTCGGATGAGGTGGAAAAGTTCCTTCAAACCTTCGAAGGGCCCGCGAGTTCCGTTTTTAGGACCGTGATCTCTAGCCAACAGGTGCCCGGCCCGGAAGGAGCCTCGGCCATCGCGCGTTTCGCCATGGCCCAGTGGGCTCGGACGAAACGAGGCCGACAACTCATCCTTGAGCAAGTAGAAGCTGCATCCGACCCCGCAGTCCCTGAATCGATGAATCTCGCCGGCGTCAGCGATCCCTTCGTGAGGAGGATTCACCTGGAGTTGATAAAAACTCGAATATTTCAGTTGACGGAGATGCTCGACGACTGGGTCTGGTTCGTTCGTGTGTCAAGCGATGACGGTCTGATACTTTCCGATAATCCGGTTGTTCCTTTTGTGCATAGGGCCGGCAGGGCTCTACCGATGTGGCGGTACCCGGGCATAGCGGATGGGCTAAGCATTCCCCTTTCCGCTCATGTCGAGATATTGGTGACTCCAAAGCCTGAAAAAATTTTGGGAGCGGAGTATCCACAGGGGGCAACGCTGGACCTGGCGCCGGGTGGGTCGCAGGCGATTCGGTGGTTGCAGTGGATGAATGCGGAGGAGCGAGTGGTATGGGACCCGAATTATGCACCTGGTGATCAGGAATGGTGGAAAGGAATGCGTAAGGAGCGGGCTAGGCTTGAACTCAAGGGATTCTTCGAAATTAAATAGCTACTTCCATGTGCGCTTCCTCATCGGCAAGACAAACGCCGGCACTAGACAGCCAGCCACGGGCCATGGCGGTGGCCCGCCCGAGTTCGGACAGCGGCAGA
>KL571274.1:68905-69585 GCA_000715855.1 Actinoplanes liguriensis | reverse complement strand
GCGGCAGATCCGGATGTCGCTGAGGCTCTGCTGATCACGCTGTGCAGTCTTGGCCACATTGCCGAGATGGTCTTTGGCGTCGCCATGTACGGGGTTTGTCGCTATGTATGAGCGTGCAACCTGTCAGGAAGATAAGCTCCCCACCAATTCGCATGACCATGAAGTTCGGAGGCCACATGGGCGTTCTGTACGACTACTTCCGGGCGCCGAGCGTTGCGGTGGTTCAGCAGGCGCTTGATGAGCACCACGGCAGCTCGCCGTCACCAAGGAGCTGTTCGACGGTATCGACGTCAAGGGTATCGACGAGACCGTGATACTCGGGCAGCTGATCGCTGCGGCGACGGATCGGCCATGGAGCGTGGACCTGGTCGACAGTCGCCTCGTCTGGCCTACCGGCGACGAGGACGACGCCGAGGGCCCTTGGGTGGTCGTGCTGGACGACGCGTCTCGCGACGAATTGGCCGCGATCCCCGCGCATCGAATACCGGAACTCGCCATACGCTGGGCTGACATCGAGGAATTCGGTGGACGTGCCGATCCGGAGGGTCTGCGTTCTGCTGTAAAGGCACTGAACGCACTGGCGGTCAGTGCCCGGGAGAAGGGTGAATCACTCTTCTGCTGGATGAGTCTCTGAGCATCCCGGCGCCTCAAGCTATGGCATCGGAACGCACTCAATTCGG
>KL571274.1:66668-68651 GCA_000715855.1 Actinoplanes liguriensis | reverse complement strand
GCACTCAATTCGGCAATTGAGTGAGGCACCTTCCGTAAACTAGGCTGGCTGTCGGAATCTCTCAGGTCCCCTCCGGGTGGATGCCCTTGGGGGCCGCCGATCTCACGCTCGATACAACGAGCGCGACGGCGGAGGACAGCCATGGACAGCAGCAACAAGACGTTCAAACGATGCGGATGCCGCAACCAACCGGGCGAACGACTCGAACAGAGCTGCCCCCGCCTTCCCGAGCGCGGCCATGGCTCCTGGTACTTCAAATGCTGGGCACCGAAACTGTTCGGATGCTCCGAGCGGATCCGCCGAGGGTGGATCGTCTCCCAGGCCGCGGCCCGGGCCGCGCGGGAAGACTGACAGGATCCGGCTCTGGGGACGCGGTGCTCAAGTACCGCAGTCAGCGCCAGACTCTCGATACCCAGGCCGGCGACCAAACGGCACTGCGGACCACTCCCCGGCCCAGTCCGGCTGTAAGCAGTAGGGCGAGCGCTCGTGATGCCGGGTAGGAACCCGTTCAGGCCTTCCGGGACGTCGGTGGTGTCATCGGCGTGCCGGGCGCCTTCCGGTTGATCCTCTGGGTAATGGTGCGGTCGGCGGGCGCACCGGCCGGCGTCGACGCGGGTCGTCTCCTCGCGCACGAGGCTCCGGTCATAGGTGACAGTTCCTCGCCCACGATCGTGGTCATGTACCGCACACGAGCAGGCCCAGGGCGGACTTGGCCCCGGTGAGCCGGCCCAGCACGCGTTGCACCCAGTCGTCGTCGGGCGGTTTCTGCGCGTGCGGGATGACCGTGCTGCTCAGGAACCGGGAGATGCGGGTCAGCTCGATGCGCAGGCACGCCCGCTCGTAGGCGATCCAGTCAGCCGGCTCGGTCGACAGCTGGTAGCCGTCGCGGTGGGTCCAGGTCGAAGGGGTCAGGCTCTGAGCCGGTCGGGGACCGCCGGAGCGGCGCCCCGACCGGTTGTCAGCGGCGGGCCCGGGCCCCGGCCGCGATGGTGACGCCGACCGCGGCAAGGCCGATCTGCAGGATCAGCTCGATCCAGTCGATGCCCCGGGTGTCGTCCACGCCGATCGCGGCCGCGATGAACGTGCCGATCAGCGCCGCGACGATGCCGATGACGAGGGTGAGCCAGATCGGGATGCTCTGCTTGCCGGGGACGACGAGCCGGCCGAGCGCGCCGATGATCAGGCCGATGATGATCGCGGTGAAGATGCCGGTGATTTCCACGAAGCCGCTCCTTGCCGCCCCTCGGGGGAGCGATCCGGAAAACGATCGGTCGAGTCCGATTCTCCCCAGCCGCGCTCCGGACTACCTCGCCGATTCGAACGGATAGTCGACATAGGCGAAACGGCGCGAATCGGGAGACCAGCTGTTGACGTTGATCGTTCCCTGACCGCCGGGCAGCGTCACGACGATCCGGGCCGAGCGCCAGTCGTCACCCTCGACGAGCCGCAGCTCGACGGGCAGGTCGGCCGGGTGTCCCCGGGTCCCGGGCGGGTAGCTGAGGTAGACGGCCCGGCTGCCGTCCGGTGCGACGTGCGGGAACCAGTTCACCCGCTCGTCGAAGGTCAGCTGCTCCAGCCCGGTGCCGTCGGGGCGGATCCGGGCGATCTGTGCGCTCCCCGGGGAGAACCGCTCGGTGTTGAAGTAGATCCAGGCGCCGTCCGGCGTGTACTCGGGCCCGTCTCTTATACACATAAAGACAGGTCCACAGGTTCCCGGCGTCCCACCGCTGGTCCTCGATCCCCACGTAGGCGAGGGTCGTCCCGTCCGGGCTGACCCCGTGCAGGAAGTGCATCCGGTCCTCGTGGGTCACCCGCCGGGCCGCTCCCCCGCGCAGCGATGCCTCGTAGAGGTGACCGTCGTCCGCGGACACGAAGATCGATTCACTTGTGCCGAGCACGTGGTCGTTGTTCAGCCCCGGCACGCCGTCCAGCGGGATCGGCGCCGGCGTCGCACCGGGGTACGTCTGTCTCTTATACACATCT
>KL571274.1:63360-66430 GCA_000715855.1 Actinoplanes liguriensis | reverse complement strand
CCGCCACAGCGACCCGTCCCCGTTGAGGATCAGGTCGCCGCCGGCGGTCCAGTTCGGCGCCTCGAACAGCACGGACGTGCTGGTGTGCACCAGCGTGGAGACGCCGGTGCCCACGTCGTACGTCTGAATGCGGCACTTCTGATGCTCGGCGAGGCTGCGCGCGGATGCCATCCGCCGAGCTTACGTCCGGGTCAGCGGTCGCCGATCATGGCCAGGGGACTGGCCGCCCGCTACGCCGGGCACGTGATCGCGGTGCACGACGGCCGGATCGTCGCGCAGGGCCCGCCGGCCGGGGTGTTCACCGTGGAGCTGCTCGCCGAGGTCTTCGGCCTGTCCGCGATGATCGTGCCCGATCCGGCGACCGGGACCCCGCTGGTCGTACCGCTGCCGAGGGCCGCTTGAGATTGCCCGGGGCGCATAGCATCGCGGCGTGACGCTCATGGATCTCGTCAATGCCGTGCTGACGGTCATCGGCCTGCTGATGATCTTCTTGGGCGTCGACGCGCTGCGCAACGGCAGGGCGCGTGGCAGCCGCATCATAGACCCCGCGGAGATCCGGAAACTGGGGGTTTATTACCTCCTGTTCAGCGGGTTCTTCCTGCTCCAGTCGATCGGCTACGCCGGTGTCCGGCTGGAGCTGTTCCCCGAGGGCGTCCGCGGCGTGCTGTTCCTGCTCGGATTCGCCCTCGGGGTGTTCGCTCTCCTCCGGTACCGGCCGTCGATGCTCGGACACTGGTCACGCCGGCGGGACTAACCTGCCTGCGCAGGCACGATCAGCGAAGCGTGTCCACGTCGATGACGAAGCGGTAGCGGACGTCGGACTTGAGGACCCGCTCGTACGCGTCGTTGACCGCATCCGCCCCGATCACCTCGACCTCCGGGGCCACCCCGTGCTCGGCGCAGAAGTCGAGCATCTCCTGCGTCTCGGCGATGCCCCCGATGCTGGAGCCGGCGAACGAGCGCCGCTGGCCGAACAGCGCGAACACCGGCACCGCGAGCGGCTCCGGCGGGGCGCCGACGCTGACCAGGGTGCCGTCCAGCCGCAGCAGGCCCAGGTAGGAGCGCATGTCGATCGGCGCGCTGACCGTGTTGATGATCAGATCGAACGTGTTGCGCAGGGCCTTGAACGTGGCGTCGTCGCTGGTGGCGTAGTAATCCTTCGCGCCGAACGCGAGCCCGTCGTCCTTCTTGCCGAGCGTCTGCGACAGCACGGTCACCTCGGCGCCCATCGCGGCGGCGATCTTGACGGCCATGTGACCGAGACCGCCCATGCCGACCACGGCGACCTTCTTGCCCGGTCCCGCGTTCCAGTGCGCCAGCGGCGAGTAGGTGGTGATCCCGGCACACAGCAGCGGCGCCGCCGCCTCGTACGGGATGCTCTCCGGCACCCGCAACACGAAGTCCTGGTCCACGACAACGTGCGTCGAGTAACCACCCTGCGTGATGGTGCCGTCCCGGTCGACGCTCGCGTAGGTGCCGACGTTGCCGCCGACGCAGTACTGCTCCAGGCCGGCCTTGCAGTTGTCGCACTCGCGGCACGAGTTGACCATGCAGCCGACGCCGACCCGGTCGCCGGGCGCGTGGCGGGTGACCTCGCCGCCGACCTCGGCGACCACGCCGACGATCTCGTGACCGACGGTCAGCGGGTACGCCACGTCACCCCACTCCCCGCGCACGGTGTGGATGTCGGAGTGGCAGATCCCGGCGTAGCGGATCTCGATGAGCACGTCGCGCGGCCCGAGGTCGCGCCGCTCGACCGTGGTACGGACGAGCGGGGCGGTGGCGGAGGTCGCGGCGATCGCGTTGACGGTGAGAATGATGTCCTCCAGGTATGAAGTCTTCGCTTACATCACACCTACCCAGGACGGGCCGAGCAAGTCACCGGCGATGGGTGTACCAGCAGTACATCCCAGCCGGTCAGCCCTTCGAGACGGCGGCGTCCCGGCGGCGCGGATCCGCCGAGGGCGCCCCGGCCCCCGGCGGCAGCGGCGGGCGCGGCACGGTGAGGACGAACGTCGACCCGTGCGGCGCGTGCGGGCGGTAGCCGACGCTGATCCCGCCGGCCGCGGCGAGCTGCCGGACCAGGTAGAGGCCGAGCCCGGTGCCCGGCTTGGTGATCGCAACCCCGGTCTCCGCGCGGGCGAACCGGTCGAACAGGTGCGGCACGAACGCCTCCGGCACGCCCTCGCCGTTGTCGATCACCTGGATCTCGACGTGGTGCGGGCGGCCGATGACGTGGACGGTGACCGGCGGGGCGCCGTACTTGACCGCGTTGCCGATCAGGTTGCCGAGGATCAGCTGCAGGTGGGTGGGGTCGGCCAGGGCGATCGACCGGTCCGGCGCCAACACGGTGATCGGGTGGCCGGCCGGCAGCCCCTGCGCTCTGATCGCCTCCGGGACCAGGTGCGACAGGTCGAGCACGACCGGGCGCGCGATGATCGCGCCGGCGTCGAGCTGGGCGAGGGTCAGGATCTCCGCGACCAGTTGATCGGCGCGATGGCCGCCGGCGGTCATCTGCCGTACGTAGTGAATCCGGTCCTCGTCGGAGAGGTCGGGCCACTCCTCGATCAGCAGTTCGCCACCGGCGACGATCCCGGTCAGCGGCTGCCGGACGTCGTGGGTGAGCATCGTGATGAAGTCGGCCATCTGGGCGTTGGCCAGTTGCAGCTCCTCGGCCCGCTCGGCCAGCTCGGCCTGCTGCCGATCGCGGGTGCGTTCCAGGGTGTTGCGCTCGGTCATGTCGATGATCTGCGCGGTGAAGAACTGCGGCTCCCCGCTCTGGTCGCGCAGCAGGATGCTGGTCACGATCACCTCGAGGTAGTGGCCGTCCGCGTGCCGGTAGCGCTTCTCCAGCTCGAAGCCGTCGAGGCGGCCGGCCCGGCAGTCGTTCACCACCTGGATGCACGGGTCGGTGTCGTCGGGGTGGGTGAACTCGGTGAAATCGTGCCCGACCAGGAAATCCGGAGGATGGCCGAGCATCCGGGCCAGCGCCGAGTTGACCCGCAGGAAGCGGCCGCGCGGGTCGGCGATCAGCATCCCGATCCGGGAGCTCTCGA
The DNA here is from genome assembly GCA_000715855.1 of Actinoplanes liguriensis. GTDB lineage: Bacteria > Actinomycetota > Actinomycetes > Mycobacteriales > Micromonosporaceae > Actinoplanes > Actinoplanes liguriensis. The sequence goes on along the minus strand of KL571274.1, from coordinate 63,374 downwards.
ACACCTGGCGGAAG
>KL571274.1:58149-63141 GCA_000715855.1 Actinoplanes liguriensis | reverse complement strand
GACGCGGCCACGACGACCAGCAGACCGACGGCGGCCGCGGTGAGCACGGCGACCCGGCCGGCGATCTCGTTGCCGTGCACCGAGACGAAGAGCACGTCCTCGGGCACGGTCGCGGACAGCCGCCACGGCGCGCCGGGGACCCGCATCGCCGCGTACCGCCACCACCGGCCGCCGGACCGGTACCGGCCGTGATCGTGCTCGGCCAGCGCCCCGGCCAGGGCGGGATCGGCCGCGCTCAGAGCCGGCTTCGAGGCGTCCTCGGCGTGGCTGCTGGCGGCGATCATGCCGCCGGCGTCGGTCAGCCGTACGCGGATGTCGTTGAACGTCCAGGCGGTGGAGAGGTACGACGACAGCGGGCTGTCGTCGATCGCCACCGCCCCGGAGAACACCCGGCGGCCGGACGCGCTGTCGAACGGCACCGCGAACGCGACCACCGGCTCGCCCCGCACGGCGGACGCCACCACCGGCGACACCGCGGGGCGGCCTTCGTGAACCGCGGTTCGCAGATGGTCGTACCGGGAAGCCAGGTCCGTGCCGATCATCGCGGGGTCGGGCGGAACCGCGCGCAACAGCCGGCCCCGCGAGTCCAGCAGCACCGCCGCCGGATAGCCGAAGCCACCCACCGAGCGGGCGAAGTCCCGCTGGCTCACCGCCGGGTCCGCGAGCAGGGCGGTCGCCTGGATCTGCTCACGATCGATCAGGTCGGCGACGTACCTGCCGACGAAGTCGCGCAGCAGGTCCAGCCGCATCTCGAACCGTTGCACCAGCCCGTCGCGGCTCTGCGCCTGCGCCCACAGCAGCGCAGCCGTCCCACCGGCGGTCAGGACCAGCCAGATCGCCAGGGGAACGGCCACGAATTGCCACCACGCCCGTGGCGACCAGCCGGCCCGCACTCCTCCACCTTTCTCCGCCGGGCGCGGGACCCGCAGGCCATTGCGGCAATCGCCACGACCCGGCCACGGGAAGGTGTACTGACAGTGCATCCCAGGGCAGGGATTTGCGCCGTACGGTCGTTGCGTGGACAACCGTTCGGAAGTGCGCGACTTCCTCACCTCCCGTCGCGCCAAGATCACGCCGGAGCGCGCCGGGATCCCCGCCGGTGGGCAGCGCCGTGTCCCCGGCCTGCGACGCAGCGAGGTCGCCGCGCTCGCCGGGATGAGTGTGGAGTACTACGCGAAGCTCGAACGCGGCTCGCTCGCCGGGGTCTCGGCCGGCGTCCTGGAGGCGATCTCCCGCGCGCTGCAGCTCGACGACGCGGAACGTGCCCACCTGCTGCGGCTCGCCCAGGCGGCGAACGGCAGCAACGTGCTCCTGCGCCCCGACCGGCGTCCCAAGCCGTGGACGGTCCGTCCCAGCCTGCAGTGGTCGCTGGACGCGATCACCGTGCCCGCGATCGTCACCAACGGCCGGCAGGACCTGCTCGCCGCGAACCATCTCGGGCGGGCCATGTACAGCGACGTGTACGCCGGCCCGGCGCCCAACTTCGGCCGCTTCACGTTCCTGGACAGCGCGGCGCAGCGCTTCTACCCGGACTGGAATCTCGCCGCGGACATGCTGGTGGCGAACCTGCGCACCGCGGCCGGCAAGGATCCGCACGACAAGGGGCTGCACGACCTGGTCGGCGAGCTGTCGACCCGGTCCGACGACTTCCGGCGGCGGTGGGGCGCGCACAACGTGCGGACGCACGGCACCGGCATCAAGGAGTTCCGCCATCACATCGTCGGGGACCTGTCGCTCGCGTACGAGGCCATGGATCTTCGCGCCGACCCGGAGCTGACCCTCACCATCTACTCCGCGGAGCCGGACTCGCCGACCGCGCACGCGCTGACGCTGCTCGCCTCGTGGGCCGCGTCCAGCGAGGTCAGCCGTCGCTGAACAATTGCTGGGAACCACCGGAACCCGTCGGACGACTTATCGGGCAACTCTCCGCCGACGTTCGACGAGGACATCCGATGGCCGTGACCACCCTGCCCGTCACCACCGGGCGAAAGAGCTCCGCATTCGGCGGCCTGCTGCTGCGCCTGCACTTCTACGCGGGCCTGCTGGTGGCCCCGTTTCTCCTGGTCGCGGCCGTGACGGGCATGCTCTACGCGTTCACCCCGCAGATCGAGAAGGCCGTCTACCGCGCCGAGCTGACGGTCGCCCACCCCGGTGACGCGACCCTGCCGCTGGCTGATCAGGTTGCCGCGGCCAGGGCCGCTCATCGAGGCGGAGAATTGCTGACGGTACGACCGGGAGACCGTTCCGTCACCACCCAGGTCGACTTCTCCGACCCGTCCCTGGACGCCGACCACCAGCACACCGTCTACGTGGATCCGTACACCGGCAGGGTGACCGGTCAGTTGACCACCTGGTGGGCCGCGACCCCGCTCAACGAGTGGCTCGACAACCTGCACGCGAACCTGCACCTCGGCGAGACCGGAGCGCTCTACTCCGAGCTGGCCGCCAGCTGGCTCTGGGTGCTCGCCCTCGGCGGCGTCATCCTGTGGTGGCGGCGGCACACCGCCAAGCGCCGCATGCTCGTCCCCGACCTCGCCGCGCGCAAGGGCGTCCGGCGTACCCGGGGATGGCACGCCGCCACCGGCCTGTGGATCACCGTCGGCCTGCTGTTCCTCTCCGCGACCGGCCTGACCTGGTCGAACCACGCCGGGGAGAACTTCACCGCGCTGATCGACTCGCTCGACTCCAGCCGTCCCGCGGTCTCCACCGACCTGACCGGCACGGCGGCGGCCGCCTCGGGTGGCGGGCACCACGCGGGCATGAACATGGGTGGCTCCGGCGAGGCCGCCCCGGTCGACCCGGCGGCGATCACGACCGTCTACCAGAGCGCGCGGGACGCCGGCCTCACCGGCGCCGTCTCGATCACCGTCCCGGCCGACGCGACCACGGCCTGGAGCGTCACCGGCAACGACAGCCTCTGGCCGGTCGGCCGCGACAGCGTCGCCGTCGACTCCACCGGCAAGATCGTCGAACGGATCGACTTCGCCGACTGGCCGTTCCTGGCCAAGATCACCCAGTGGGGCATCTACGCCCACATGGGCCAGCTCTTCGGCCTGGCCAACCAGTTCCTGCTCGCGGCCCTGGCCCTCGGCCTGATCTGCGTCATCGTCTGGGGCTACCGGATGTGGTGGCAGCGCCGCCCCACCCGCGCCGACCGTCGCGCCCTGACCGGCGCCGCCCCCGCCGGTGGCAACTGGACGGGCCTGCCTACCTGGTCGATCGCCGTCGGGCTGCCGCTGCTCTTCGCGGCCGGATGGTTCCTGCCATTGTTCGGCATCCCGCTGGTCGCGTTCCTGGCCCTCGACCTGATCGTCACCACCGTCCGCCGCCGCCGCGGCCCGGCCGTCCCGATCAGCCCCGCCCCCGCCGGCCGCTGACCGCGGGCTTGCACTGAGCTCGTTCCGGGACCGCTACGGCCGTACCCGGGAAGGATCTTGATCTTTGGGTTCCCGGGAACGGACGACACGGGCGTCGTCCGTTCCCGGGATCGGTGGGTCAGCGGCTCGCGGCTGACTCCTCGGCCTGCTTGTCCCTGGCGACCCGGACCAGCTCCATCAGGCCGCCCGCGTACTCCTGGGACTCGGCGTGGGCCTCGTCGTACGGCGGCTGGAAGCCGACGCCCTCCCACTCCTGGGTCGCCTCGTTCCACAGGTCGTTGCCGACCTCGAAGTCCCAGGCGTCGATGCCCAGCTCGTAGTAGAGCTCGTCGGCCGAGTTACCGGCCGCCGAGTAGAGCACGTCGGCGACCGGCCCGGTGTAGGCCGGCCACGTCACCGTCCCGCGGGACGACGCGATGGCGCCGACGATGCGACGGGCGCTGTCCAGGAAGAACTTGGACTCGTCGATGGACGGGCGGGGCAGCGTGACCCGGCCGTCGGCCTTGTACGCCCCGGGCGGCCACATGAAGTAGCCACCGTAGGAGTGCACGTTCATCGCGAACCGGATGTTGGTGTGCGACGACGCGAGCGCGATGACGTTGCCGCTCTCCGCCTCGGACAGCTCCGCGGTGCCGGAGTACGTGCCGGAGAGGCAGTTGGCGCTGCCACCGACGTAGCCGTCGAAGTAGGAGCCGACCGTGTAGTTGCGGTTCACGTCCACGCCCCACGAGTCGCGGTAGCGCGGGTCCCGGTTGGCGCCGGTGCAGTGGTTGACCAGATTCTTGCGCTGGAAGTTGAAGTCGTTGAAGGAATAGTTCGCCCCGTCCGGGTTGACCGTCGGGATGATGAAGACGTCGACGTTGTCGACAAGTTCCTTCGTCGCCGGGTCGGTGGCGTAGTTCGCCAGCAGCCGCTCGGCGAACTCCAGCGTGACCAGCGGCGTCGCCCATTCACGGGCGTGTTCCTGGGAGTACGCGAGCACGCCGATCTTGGAGCCGTCACGCACCTTGCCGATCCGCAGGGCCTGCACGGTCCACGGCTTCTTGGACACCTCGGTGCCCTTGAGTCCGTCGTCGAGCCGGACCGGCGCGACCACCGGCATCAGCAGTCCGGCCGAGCCGGCCACCACGGTCGCGCGGAACTTCTGCGGGTACTTCGCGGTCAGGAACGCGGCCACGTCGTCGGTGGTGCTGATGATCTTGCCGGTGCTGTCGGTGGCGAGGCGGACGGTCAGGACCCGATCGGCGTACGACGCGGCGAGCGGCCGGTTCGCGGCACCCGGATCGACGGTGCGGACCTGGACGCCGTTCATGCCCTGGTCACCGAACTTGACCGACTCGACCACGACGGCGGCGACGTTCGGGTCACCGAGGTAGGCGACCGCCGTACGCCGATAGCCCTGGGTCTTGTTCGGCAGGTTGATGACGTCGACGAGCTTCGGGTACTGCCTGGCCAGCCGCTTGATCCGGGCGGCGATGTCGGTCGGCGTCATGTAGGCGGCGATGAAATCCTTCTGGTACCCGGCGGGCGCCGGCGGCGGGGTGGCGGCCGGCCACGCGGACGGCGTCACCGCGCGCGACACGCCACCGAGACTGGACGACGCGGTCACCTGGAC
>KL571274.1:52984-57945 GCA_000715855.1 Actinoplanes liguriensis | reverse complement strand
CCGAGACTGGACGACGCGGTCACCTTGACCGGCTTCGCGGGCAGCCGCTGCGGCACCTCGTAGTGGTACTGGTACTCGCCGGAATCCTCGAACCGGACCAGCGGATACGTGCCGGTCGTGCCGTCGGCGGCGGTCCAGGTGACGGTGATCTCGACGTCCGGGTCGTCGGTCGCGGTCGTCGCCACCTCTGTCTGCAGGAACGTGCGACCGCCGGTCGTCCACCAGTAGGCCTGGAGGAACTGCAGGGTGTCGGCGGTCGCGGCCAGCTTCGACCGGCGCGCGGGCGCACCCGACTCGGTCTCGATCAGCTGGACCGGCACCGCGCCGGTCCCCACCAGCTCGGCGAGCTGCACGTCGTCGACGACGACATCGGCGAGGATCGCGCCGGCGTCGGACTTCGGCCGGGCCGCGAGATCGGCGCCCTGGGCGACGAGACGGTCCAGCGCGGCCTGGCCGGCCAGGCGGAAACGGATCAGCGCATGCTCGCCACTGCTGAGCGAGATGGCCGGGGCTGCTGCTGCGGTGGGTTCGGCGTTCGCCGGGGTCGCGGCGAACGCCGAACCCAGGATGAGCAGGGCGGCGGTGGCCACCCAACGGACTCGGAGCGACATCAAGCCTCCTGGGCATAGAAGGACGTGAGTCCCACCCCATCGCTCAGATCAATGGATGTCAACATCCCGGGCACACGCCAGGTCGCTTCCGGGCCGGGTCAGATCATTTGGCGGTACGGCCTGGCCCCGTCACCGACCGCAAGGTCCACGTCCCTGGTCCAGGGCCGCGACGCGGTCCCGGCGCCGGGCCGCCCGGCGACCATCCGGGCGGGTCGGTCCTGAGTCATTTGCGCCGCCGGCTCCGCCGAACACGGCCTCCTTTCGATGCCATCCCCTTTGTCGGCCGATTCTCGCTGAAACCTTTCACCACATTGCGGCCGACAACGGTCGATGACAACTGGTCGTGCCGGAGAAGCAGGCGCACCATTTCCCGGGCGCGCTGCCGCCTTCCGTCATCTCGTGACCAGACATAGGTCCACACAAGAACCAGAACTGCTGATGTCAATACGAGGCAGAAAACAGCGGTTATCACCAAAGGAACGGCGGTGGCGCTCATGCAAATCCCCTGCCTTTCGAGGTGAATGCTCGAATCAGATCTTGAACCGCGTCGACAAGATCAGTCATCGTCCACCGGATATTGATCTTTGCGCGGCGTTGACATTCACTGGCATCGCTGCCAGCATCACTTTGCATCAAAGCGAATCGAAATGAATCACGAGGCGCATGAGGGGGTGGACGTCATACCGATGACCCAGCCTCCCGATGGCACCGGGCGCATGGGGCTTCAGCTGGTCACCGAACTGCGCCGGCTGCGCAAGCAGGCCGGGGTCTCCGGCCGGCTGCTCGCCGAGCGCACGGGTCTCAGCCAGTCCAAGATCTCCCGCATCGAGGTCGGCATGATCACCCCAACCGTCCCGGAAGTTGCCGCCTGGGCCGAAGCCGTGGGTTCCACCGTCGAGATCAAGGACCACCTCCGCCTGCTGACCGAGGCCGTCTATTCCGAGGTCTATTCATGGCAGAGCCTGCTGGCCCACCGCCCGCACCTCCAAGGCGACATCGGCCGGCGAGAGGCAGCAGCCCTGCGTGTCCGGTCATTCCAGCCTTCGATCATCCCGGGAATTCTCCAGAACGCCGAATACGCGTCCGAAGTCTTCAAGATGTCCGCGGTCCCCTACCGCCGAGACGATCTCGCCGCGGCGGTGGCGGGCCGAATGAAACGTCATGCGATCCTCGACGACAGCGCGGGTCGATTTGAATTTCTGGTCACGGAAGCCGCGCTCAGATGGCTTCCCGGGCCGATCGACATCCTGGTGGGCCAATTGGAGTCGATGGCGCTGCAGATCACCCGATCGATCCCGATCGGAGTCATCACCCACGATGCCGAGACTCACACGGCGATCCCGCACGGCTTCGTCATCTACGACGGCGCGACCGACGACCAGGGCTACGTGACGGTCGAGACGATCCACGCGGATGTCGTCGTCGCCGAGCCCGCCGACGTCGCGCTCTACCGCAGTCAATGGGCGTTGCTGAGCCGGATGGCCGTCTTCGGACAGCCCGCCCACACCCTCGTCTCCGGCCTGATCACCGAGTTCCGGAGGCAGATGCCATGACGACGCCGGCCGCCCAGGACCCCGGCAGGCGGTGCCGCGCCCCTCCGGACGCGGCCACCGGCCCGCACGAGCTCACCCGAGGTGATCGAACTCTCCGGCGCGGACCCCGGCCAGGAACGCGGCCCACTCGCGCCGCGTGAACCACAACCGCGGTCCGTCGGGGTCCTTGGAGTCCCGCACCCCGACGCCGTCGTTCATCGCCCGCACCTCGACGCAATCTCCGCTGCCGTAGCTGCGGCTGCTCTTCCTCCATCTGTCGGCCGTCTGCGGCCTGACCCCGTCACACTGCGCCATCTCGGCCCGCTCTCCTCGGTCGCGACGACGCTCTGCCGTCGGCCACCTCTGTTGTCGCAGGCCGACCTGGGTTCCGATCTTGGCAACCACTGGGTGCCCGTCCAGGTATCTCCTTGCTTTTGGGGGTTCGATGGAATTCGACCTTCTGGGTCCGCTGACCGCGCGAACGAGCGGGCGGACCATCCACACCGGTGGTCCGATGCACCAGTTGGTGCTGGCCATCCTGCTGACCGAGCCGACATTCATCACCACCGCCTCGCTCATCGACCTGCTCTGGCCCGGCGACAGCCCCGATTCCGCGGTGCCCCGGGATCCGCGCGCACGGCTGCACGAGTTGGTGTCCGACCTCCGCGGACTGCTGCGCGGCGCCGGCGACGACACCGGCGAGCTGCTGCCACCACGGCGCAACGGGTATCAGGCGCAGGTCGAGCGCGAGCAGGTCGATCTGCTCCGTTTCCACGATCGCCGGCGCGCCGCCCGGGCAGGCCAGGATGCGGGCGAGCTCGACAAGGCCGCGCGGCAGTACCGCGAGGCGTTCCGCGAATGGCACTCGGAGACGGGCCCGGCCGTCATCGAGCCCTACGCGGGACTGCCCGGCCGGTGGGCCCGTCAGCAGCGGGACGGCCTGCGGGCCGTCTACCTCACCGACCTGCTCGCATGCATCGATGTCGAGCTTCAACTCGGGCGACATCGCCGGCTTGTGCCGGAGCTGGTCTCGCTCAACGCGGCTCATCCGCTGGACGAGCAGGTCACTCGTCTGTTGATGCTCGCCTGTCACCGCTCCGAGCAGACGGCGACATCACTCCAGGCCTACACCAGGGCCCGGAAGAAGCTCGCCGAGGAGCTCGGCACCGAGCCGGGAGAGCCGCTGCGGGAGCTGCACCGAAGGATCCTGCGCCAGGACCCGACACTCCTCGTCCCCGAGGAGCCGAATCCGCCGTCACAGGGAGGTCAACCCATGAACGAGCAGAACAGCAACAGCGTGGACGGCATCGTCGTCGGTCCGCTGCTGCAGACATACGAGATGTACGGGGATGCCAACTTCGGCGTGCCGGCGCCGCCCGCGTCGGCCACGGCCACGGCGATCCGCGAGTTCCGCAAGTCGGTGCGCGCCGCCCGGCATGCCGGTGTTCTGCCGCACCCGACCGCGGCCGCGGTGGAGGTGGAGCTCGCCCGGATCCTCAACGGAGACGACGCCGCCGACGTGATGGACGGCATCCGGCACCTGCTGGACGGCGCCCCGGACCTGGTGGCCCAGGCCGACGAGATGATCGCCCTGGCGAGACGGGGTGCCCTGTGACGTCCTCCCCCGGCAGCACGTCCTACACCAACACGGCGGAGGACTCCGAGATCAACATGCAGGTCGGGGTCATGCACGGTGACGCCCACTTCTACAACCTCAGGAAGGACGATCCGCAGGAGAAGTTCCGTGTGGGTCTGAACTACCTGCAGGGGAACGCCTATCGGCAGGCGGAGAAGCTCATCCGGGAAGCGTTCATGACCGGCTGTCGTGACGCACGGGTGGCCTACTACTGGACGCTTGCCCTCCTGGGCGGACAGTCGTTCGATCACCTGGACAAGGACGACTTCGCCGGGCTGTCCGTCGCTTTCGATCTCCTCCAGGAACCCGGCGACCCACAGTGGCGCAACGCGCTGTCGGTCGTCCATCGCCTGGTGCGCTGCCTCGCGGAGCAGGAGTCCCGGGGAGAGCCGGACCCCGCGGAGTTCGGCCTGACGATGAACGAGCTCGACAGGCTGCCGTCGCAGCAGCGTGAGGAGATCCGGCGGCACCTCGAGATGATCCTCACAGGCGGGATCCAGGACCAGATCGAGGACCGCTACGCCTTCGAGATCGGCGCGAGCCGGTTGAGCAACGATCGTCGCGGCCGGGCATGGAAGTTCTTCCGCGCTGATCCCGCCGAGCCGGTGCTCCGGAGACCGGAGAAGGCGACCCTCGACCTGCTCACCTGGCTGCTGCTGGTGCCCGGGATCGCTCTGACCGGGCTCGCTGTGGTCCCGATGGTTCCGGTGCTGCTCCATGACACCGGCTTCTCCGGCGTCGCAGCCCTGCTCCTCTGTGGTGGTGGCGCCTTCGTCGCCGTGCGATACCGATGGATCCAGCTGCGGCGGCAGGACCGGTGTCGCCGCATCGTCGCTGCTCGGAAGCCGGTGCGGGAGGGCGGCGCGCATTCGCCGCGCAGCGAGCAGGGCAGGCGGCGGGCCGCCCTGCTCAAGGAGGTGGTCGACCACGAGTTCGAGCGTCTCCGGCCCAGGGTCGATCCGCACAGGACGCACTGGGAGCGCAGCGTCAAAGGCATCAAGAACGCCGTCAAGCGGGAGATCCTCGCGCTCTACGGGGACCTGGACAACGCTCAGCAGATCTCCTGGCTTGCCGAGTGGCACGCGAGGGAGACCCACCGCCGGTGGAGGTCGCGAACGTTGCCCGACCTCGACGCCGAACGGCGATCGCCGCGGTGGACCACCCTGCTGATCGCCTTGGGCT
>KL571274.1:48209-52804 GCA_000715855.1 Actinoplanes liguriensis | reverse complement strand
GGGCTCGGCCGCCGCGGGGATCGGGTACTGCGCCGGAGTCGCCGGCGCCTTCGCTGCGGACTGGGCTGCCACGCTGCTGGCCGTCCCGTTCTCCGGCATCGGCCTTTCGCTGACCTACCTCGCGGCGACGAAGATCTTTCTGAACGTCTGCTGGCACCGGGAGGAGCGGGGCCGGGCGGCACGGGAGCACGAACAGCAGCATGCCGCTTACGAGGAGCGGAGGCGGGCGCTGCAGGACCGCCCGAACGACAGCGAGATGGCCCGGTGGCTCGACCATGACAAGGCCCATGTCAAACAGCTCGCGATGCGCAAGTACAACCTGACCAACCGGGACGTCCTCGCACACGCCATCCTGACCGAGGCCAAGGCGCCCTGCATTCGCGCCCGGGTGATAGGCGGGCCACCGCGTTACTCGAAGTACGTGATCCGTGTCTTTCTCCTCACCGAGGGTGGAGTACGCCAGTTCGCCGTGGACCTGGACTTCGGGACCGGTGCGATCGGCAACGAGCAGCGTGCCGCCTTCCACTACGGCGCCTTGGCCTCGGCCTCGGTGGTGGAGCTCGGTGTGCGGCTCGACGACCGCCATCAACCGGGCGGTGCCGCGGAGGAAACCCCGCCGGCGAAGAGCAGGGTGAACGGCAAGGCCGGTGACGCGCTGGTGCTCGGCCGGATGTTCCAGCTGGCTCTGATGAACAACCAGTTGATCACCGTTCGGGTGGAGAACTTCGATGCGGGGTTGATCGACAGGATCAAGGAAGACCATCGCCACCTGCTGGAGCTGGCGCTGGACGTGGCGGGGATCAACGGGGCCTTGCGCATCCTGGAGTCGGTCGCCGCGGAGGGGCGGGACTGGATCGAGCGCGAGCGGCACCGTCGCGATCGCCGGCTGCGCATCTATCAGGCCGGGGTCGATCCCCGGAACGCCCTGCCCGCGGCGTAGGCGACCGTACCGCGAAAGGGATCAGATCGTGGTGGAGGGGACCGCGGCCGCGAGGGCCCAGTCGTGGCCGATGTCGGCGGCGGTGCGCAGCAGCTTGGGCAGGTGGTCGTCGATCAGGGTCTCGACCGACGTCTCGGCGGCGTGGACCGTCACGTTGATCGCGGCCACCACCCGGCCGTCGCCGTCGCGGACGCCGGTGGCGACCGAGCGGATGCCGGGCGCCAGATCCTGGTCGGCCAGGGCCCAGCCCTTCGCGCGGACCTCGCGCAGCGACGCCTCCAGGTCGGCGGGGGCGGGCTGCCAGCGCGCGGTGATGCCGGAGCGGGACGCCTCGGCGAGCACGGTGCCGACCGAGCCGGGCGGCAGGGCGGCGAGCAGGACCTTGCCCATCGAGGTGGCCGGGGCCGGGAAGCGGGTGCCGATGGTGACCGCGAGCGTGACGATCTTGGGCACGGCGACCCGGGCGACGTAGACGATGTCGCTGCCGTCGAGCTGAGCCATCGACGTCGACTCGTTGGTCTGCGCGACCAGCTTCTCCATGTGCGGGCGCGCGATGTCCCACATGTTCAGGGCATTCACGTACGCCATGCCCAGCTCGAGCACGCGCGGCGTGAGCGCGTATCCGCGGCCCGCGCCGCGCACGTACCCGAGGGTCTCCAGGGTGATCAGAATCCGCCGGACCGTGGGCCGGGCCAGACCGGTCTGCCCGGCGATCTCGCTGAGCGTCATCGCCGGGACCCCGGGCCGGAAGGAGCGCAGGACCTCGAGGCCTCGGGCGAGCGCCTCGATGAAGTCGGTCCTTCCGATGTCCGTCACGTGGTCAATGCTTCCATTGCGCCGATCCGGCGTCCCACTGGGTGTACTGGTAGGGGTTGTCGAAGAGCTCGGCCTCCGGGACGTCCGGGTTCATGCCGCGCAGCCAGGCTTCCTCCCCCATCGTCTCGCGCAGGTGGTCGACGGTCGCGGCGACCTTCGCCCGGGCCGCGGCCAGGTCCGTGCCGACGAGCCGGCCGTCGCGCTTGACGACCCGGCCGCCGATCAGCACCGTGTGCACGTCGCCGCGCTGCGCCTGGAACGCGACGTGGCCGTAGGCGTTGAGGATCGGGAACATCACCGGCGAGGCGTCGTTCTTCAGCAGCACGACGTCCGCCTGCCGTCCCGGGGTCAGCGCCCCGACCCGCGAGTCCATGCCGAGCGCGCGGGCCCCGCCGCGGGTCGCCCAGTCGACGACCTGCTCGGCGCGCAGGTGGTGGTTGGTGATCGTCTGCTGCTGGGCGTGCGCTTCGAGGTGCTCGCGGGAGCGGTCGGCGCTGAGCGTGGTGCGCATCGCGGAGAACAGGTCGCCGCTCCACCAGACGCTGGTGTCCATCGACAGCGACACCGGGATGCCGTGCTTGCGCAGCTGCCAGGTGGGCGGGTAGCCCTGCCCCGCGCTCTGCTCGCTCTCGGTCGAGACGGAGACAGAGCCGCCGGTGGCGGCGATCCGGTGGTACGAGTCGGAGCTCAGCGTCGCGGCGTGGACGTAGACGGTGCCGGGGCTCATGAAGCCGTTCTCGTACATCAGCCGGATGCCTTCGTCGTTGGTCGCGCCCCACACCCCGGCGTGCGTGGTGACCGGGACGCCCAGCTCACGGGCGGCTTCGAAGGCAGCCTTCTCCGGGAAGGCCGGATCGCCGGTGACGTCGAACGCGAGCTGGAACCCGGCGAGCTTTCCCCCGTCGACGCGGCGCCGGACGAAGTCCCGGAAGCCGTCGGAGGCGGTCCACTCCCACGGGCCCTGCTGGATGTTGCCGTAGGCGAGCACGAACCGCCCGGGCACCGCCTCGAGCGCGTCGACGGCCGCGTCGGCGTGCTGCGGGGTCTGCAGTCCGTGTGACCAGTCGACGGTCGTGGTCACGCCGGCGTCGATCGCCTCGATCGCGGACAGCAGGTTGCCGGCGTAGATGTCCTCGGGCCGGAAGAGCTTGCCGGACTCCAGGTAGTACCAGACGAAGTACTGCGTGAGGGTCCAGTCGGCGCCGTAGCCGCGCATCGCGGTCTGCCACATGTGCCGATGCGTGTCGATCATGCCGGGCATCACGATGCCGCCGGACGCGTCGATCTCCTCGGCGTCGCCGGGCGCGACGAGGTTGTGGCCCACCTCGGCGATGCGGTCGTCGATCACCAGCACGTCGGCGCCGGGCAGCACCGTGTGGGCGTCGTCCATGGTGAGCACCAGGCCGTTACGGAAGATAGCGCTCATTCTCACCTTCTCTCGGACGGCTGTCCGCTGTACGGTCAGCGCGATTGACCAACAGTGGCCCCGGTCACTTTCGGTGTCAAGGGGTCGTTGACATGCGGCCGCTCAGAACGGATTCTTGTTCAGCGGACAGGTGTCCGTAGAACGGGCGGTTGCAATGACGGAGCACCACACGGGCCCGCTCGCCGGGCTGCTCGTCGCGGACTTCTCCCGGATCCTCGCCGGGCCGTACGCGACGATGCTGCTCGCCGACCTGGGCGCCGAGGTCATCAAGGTGGAGAGCCCTGGCGGGGACGACACCCGCACCTGGATGCCGCCGGAGCGCGACGGCGTGTCGACGTACTACCTCGGCGTCAACCGCAACAAGCGGTCGATCGCGCTGGACCTCAAGGACGCCGGGGACAGGGCGGCGGCGCAGGAGCTGGCCCGGCGTGCGGACGTGCTGATCGAGAACATGCGGCCGGGTGGACTGGCCCGGTTCGGGCTCGACTACGACGCGGTGGCGGCCGGCAACGCGGGGATCGTCTACGCCAGCATCAGCGGTTTCGGCTCCGGCGCGGGCGCGTCGATGCCCGGGTACGACCTGATGGTGCAGGCCATCTCGGGGCTGATGAGCCTCACCGGGGATCCGGACGGATCGCCGTACCGCGCGGGGATCTCGGTCTTCGACGTGATGGCGGGACTGCACGCGAGCCTGGGCATCCTCGCCGCGCTGCACCGCCGGGCGGCGACCGGGCGCGGCCAGCACGTCGAGGTGAACCTGCTCAGCTCGGCGCTCTCCGGCCTGGTCAATCACTCCAGCGCGTACGTCGCCGGCGGCACGGTCCCGTTCCGGATGGGAAACGCGCACCCGAGCCTCTTCCCGTACGAGCCGTTGCCCGCGGCCGACGGCGAGCTGATCGTGATCGCCGGCAACGACGGGCAGTTCCGCAAGCTCTGCCAGGTGCTCGACCTGCCGGGACTGCCGGAGGATCCGCGTTTCGGTCGCAATCAGGACCGTACGGCGAATCGGGATGAACTTCGGCCGATCCTGGTGGAACGCCTCTCGAAGAGGTCGAAGGACGACTGGTTCCGGGACCTGATCGCGGCCGGGGTGCCGTGCGCGCCGATCAACACGATCGACGGCGGGGTGCGGCTGGCCACGGAGCTGGGGCTGGACCCGGTCGTCGACGTCGCCGGGGTGCCGGGCGTGCGCAACCCGATCACGTTCTCGGAGACGCCCGCCGCCTACCACCTGCCGCCGCCCGGCCTGAACGAACACGGTGAGGAGATCCGCGCATGGCTGACGAACTGACATTTCCCACCGGACTCGGCACGTCCGATGCCGACACCATCTCGCTGCTGGGCCAGGACCTGGCCGCCGACCTGATGGGCGAGGTCGGTTTCGGGGAGCTGGCGTTCTGGCTCGTCGCGGGC
>KL571274.1:47805-48007 GCA_000715855.1 Actinoplanes liguriensis | reverse complement strand
GGCCGGCGTCCGTCCGCCGGTGAGGTGCGCGTCTTCGAGGCGGTGCTGGTCGCGCTCGCCGATCACGGGTTCACGCCGACCGCGATCGCCGCCCGGCTCACCTACCTGTCGGCGCCGGACTCCTTGCAGGGGGCGCTCGCCGCCGGGCTGCTCGGCGGGGGCTCACGGTTCCTGGGTGTCACCGAGGACTGCGGACGCTTCC
>KL571274.1:46682-47580 GCA_000715855.1 Actinoplanes liguriensis | reverse complement strand
CCGGCCGGCCCGCCGAGGAGATCGCCTTCTCCGGCCGGCGGATCCCCGGGCTCGGTCACCCGGTCCACAAGGTGCGGGACCCGCGCACGCCGGTGCTGATCCGGATCGCCACGGAGGAAGGTCTCTACGGGCCGCACCTGCGGCTCCTGGAGGCGATTGCCGCCGTACACCCGAAGAAGTTGCCCCTGAACGGCGCCGGGGTGTGCGGGGCGGCCCTCGCCGACCTCGGACTTCCGGTCGAGATGCTGCGCGGATTCGCGCTGCTGGCGCGGGCCGCCGGGCTGCTCGGGCAGCTCGCCGAGGAGCGCCGCCGCCCGATCGCGAACCAGATCTACATGACCGTCGATCGCAACGCCGTCTACGAGCCGATCGTTCCCGAAGCCTGAGAGGACTGCCCATGGCCAGCATCGTCGCGGTCATCGCCTCGACGCATCATCCCTTCTACTACCGCGCGAGCACGTCGACCGGGGAGGACCGGCCGCCGTTCGCCGACGAGTGGACCCGCAAGATCCTCGCCTTCCGGGAGACCCTGACCAGGGCGAACCCGGACGTCCTGGTGATGGTCGGCTCGGATCACTTCCACCAGCTGTGGCTGGACAACATGCCGCAGTTCCTGGTCGGCAAGGCCCCGATGTTCGACGCGAACTGGTACAACGAGGAGCGCGAGTTCGGCCTGCCCCGGATGGTCCTGCGGGGCCAGGAGGACCTGTCGTCGCACATCCTGCGGGCCGGGCTGGACTCGGGATTCGACCTGGCGTTCAGCAACGAGCTGCGCATCGACCACAGCGTGACCTGCCCGATCATCACGCTGCGGCCGGAGGCGGACCTGCCGATCGTGCCGATCTACACCAACATCTTCGCGCCGCCGCTGCCGCAGCCCAAACGGTTCGTGCAGCTC
>KL571274.1:45694-46469 GCA_000715855.1 Actinoplanes liguriensis | reverse complement strand
CCCAAACGGTTCGTGCAGCTCGGCGAGGCCCTGCGCGAGATCATCGAGCAGTGGCCGTCGCACCTGCGGGTCGCGGTGATCGGAACCGGTCATCTGTCGCTGGAGCTGGGTGGGCCGCGGCAGTTCGGGCCGCACGGGCCGGACCCCGAGTTCGATCAACGGGCGGTGGAGTGGATCGCGAACGGGGACCTGGACGGGTGCCTGCGCGAGGTCACGCTGGACAGCCTGCACACGCCCGGCAACGCGACACACGGGTTCATGGACTTCATGCTGATGATGGGCGTCGCCGGGGCCGGGGTGAAGGCCGACTACGTCGACACGCTCGACCTGTTCCACACCATGGAGGCCTACTTCACCTGGTACCCCTCGGGACGGCCGGCATGAGCAAATACCTGCTGAACAAGTTCCTGTTCACCGTGGACCGCGACCCCGAGCTGGTCGAACGCTACCGCCACTCCCCCGCCGAGCTCGTCACGTGGTGGGAGGAGAACGTCGCGAACTCGCTGCTGAACAGCCACACCGCGGAGGCGAGCACGTGGCAGGCGTTCACCGGGCAGGAGCGGACGGCGCTGGTGGCGCACGATCACGTGGCGCTGTTCGAGCTGGGCGCGCACCCGTTCCTGACGCTCACGCTGTTCATCGCGATGTTCGAACGCGACAACGCCGAGCCGCTCGAATATCAGAAGGCGTACGGCGCGGCGCTCGCCCACCTGACGCTGCCCTACCCCGACATCACCACATGATCCGCGCGGCGGTGCTGAGCCTGTGCGGACAG
>KL571274.1:45009-45501 GCA_000715855.1 Actinoplanes liguriensis | reverse complement strand
CAGAGATGTGTATAAGAGACAGGGATCTGCTCTGCGCGTCGGGGCTGAGCTACTTCGGCACGCCGGTGACGCCGTATGTGCCGGGCGTCCAGGGCGTGGGGCGTCTGGCCGACGGGTCGCCGGTGTGGTTCGCGACGGCGGCCGGGATGCGACCCGGGGACGGGAGCATGGCGTCGTCGGTGGTGGCGCCGGCCGCCGACGTGGTGCGGCTGCCTGACGACGTACGGCTGAATCTGCACTTGATCTCTGCCTTGGGCCTGTCGGCGGTGGCCGCGGAGGAGGCTCTGCACCGCGCCGGTGGGCTTGCCGAAGGCGACCAGGTGATCGTGCTCGGCGCCGGGGGCGTCGTCGGGCAGGCCGCGGTGCAGCTCGCTCGCCTCGGCGGTGCGCGGCGGGTCATCGCGGCGGCCCGCTCGGAGCGTGCGCTGGCCCGCGCGGCCGAGCTCGGGGCGGACGCGACCGTGGCGCTGACCGCCGATGGCTTCGAGGAGC
>KL571274.1:43928-44825 GCA_000715855.1 Actinoplanes liguriensis | reverse complement strand
CGAGGAGCGGCTGCGGGCCGCGGCCGACGGACCGGTAGATCTCGTCGTCGATCCGATCTTCGGGGCGCCGGCCGCCGCCGCGCTGCGCGTGCTGCGGCCCGGTGGCCGTCTGGTTAATCTCGGTTCGGCCGCGGGAGCCACCGCGCCGATCGACTCGGCAACGCTGCGCAGCGGATCGCTGCAGGTCATCGGCTACACGAACAATGAGCTGACGGCCGCCGAGCGAACGACGACTCTGCTGCGGATCGCGGAGCACGCGGCGGCCGGGCGACTGACCGTGGACCACGAGACCGTGCCGTTCGATGAGGTCACCTCCGCGTGGGAACGGCAGGCCACCGGCCGGGCGAACGGGAGGATCGTCCTGGTGATCCCCTAGCGCGTTCACCCGTCCCGGACCTTTGCGGCGATTATGCTGATTCGACAGAACTGTCGGGTTTGATGGTCCGGGACGGACAGCCGTGCACATAACCGTGAGCCGGGACGAGCCGGACACCAGGGTGCTGACCGTCGCCGGCGAGATCGACATGGCCACCGTGCCGCATGTGCACAGCGCGGTGGACGACGCGTTGCGGGACGAGGCCGTACGCCGGTTGGTGCTCGACTTCGCGGACGTGACCTTCCTGGACTGCACGGGCATCGCGGCGTTGCTCCAGGTCACCCGGCAGGCCCGGGCCCGGGGCGCGTGTGCCTGCCTGGTGCGCTGCCGGCCCGTCGTGCTGCGGGTGCTGGACGCGACAGGCGTCACCGGCCATCTGCTCGGCTGACCTCAGGAGGCCTGTCGCAGCACGCGGTACGGCCCGTCGGAGGTGCGGTCCCGGCCACCCTCCTTCGCCGCGTAGAGATGCGTGTCGGCGAGGCGCAGCAGCGTCTCCTGGGTGCGGCAGCTCTCCGCCGACG
>KL571274.1:41554-43750 GCA_000715855.1 Actinoplanes liguriensis | reverse complement strand
CCGACGTGGCCACACCGATGCTCGCGGTCACCGGGACCGCCCCGGTCACCGGACGCCAGTCGTGCCCGCGGATCGCCCGGCGCAGCCGCTCCGCCCAGCCGAACGCCTCCTCCGGAGCCGCACCCGGCATCACCAGCAGGAACTCCTCGCCGCCGAGCCGGGCCGCGAACGCGTCCTTGCCGGGCGCCGCCGCGTCGTTCAGCAACTCCGCGACCCGGCGCAGCACCTCGTCGCCGACCTCGTGCGAGCACGTGTCGTTGATCCGCTTGAAGTGGTCGAGGTCGACGATCGCGATCGACAACGGGGTGTGCGCCTCCAGCGCCTGACCGATCAGGACCGGCAGCTCCACGTCGACGAAACGGCGGTTGAACAGGCCGGTCAGCGGGTCACGCAGGGACAGTTCCTGGGCGCGTGCCCCGGCTCGGCGGGCCTCGTCCGCCTCGTACATCGCATGCAGGGTCTTCGCTCGTGCGTCGCGCTCACTGGAGGTCAACGCCATCGCCGCGGCGTGGAAGGCCTTGTACTCGTCGAGCGCCTCCGCGAACCGTCCCGCCGCGGCCCAGATCTCCGCCTGCTCGCGGCGCACACCGACGGCGACACCGGACAGCCGGCGGTCCTCGCACAGCAGCCGGCAACGGTCCACGGCATCCTGCGCGCCGGTCAGGTCACCGGCACGGCGGTGCACCTCGGAGAGGGTGACCAGGCACTGGGCACGGGAACCGACCTCCTCGTAGGCGATCGCGTACTCGTCGTCGAGCGCCGGCAGCAGCGTCGCGATCGCATCCGCGAACCGGCCCGCGCCGAGCTGCACATGCGCGACCGTGTCCAGGGTGTTGTAGTCCAGCGTCAGCCCGTGCTCGGCGGCGAGCTGCAGAATCCGCTCCACCGCGTGCTCGGCCTGCGCGCTGTCGCCGACGTCGTGCTCGGTGTAAGCGAGGTTGTTGAACACCCGGATCCGCGCGCGGACGTCGCCCAGAGTCACCGACAGCCGGCCCGCCTCCGCGTACCGCTGCCGGGCGCCCTCGATGTCCTCGACATCGGCAAGGGCATCCGCGAGCGCCATCACACACCGCCATCGCAGGTACGCCGAAGCCCCGTCCCCCATCCGCGACAGCGCCTCGAGCGCCCCGAGCGCGTGCTCCAGCGCTGTCGGATAGTCGCCGAGCTGACCGAAGTAAGGCGACAGTCGCAAATGACTGAGCGCCAGCAGCAGCAGATGCTCGTGGTCGGCGGCCCACGCGTTCACGTGCCGGCAGATCTGCCCGCTGGTGATCACATCCCCGCGGCGCCCGACGATGTCCGCGCGCAGCAACTGCGCCCGCAACTCCAGGTCAGTGGCCCCGAGCTCGGCGGCGGCCGCCTCGATCGCGCCGGCCCTGGCGAACCATTCGTCCAGGTCCATGCCGTACCTGGGCTGTTCCTCGAGCGCGGTGAGCTCCACGTTCAGGGTCCTCGGGTCCATACCCCGGCTCATCGTCCGGCCCGGCGTGGTCCTGAGCAGTCCACGAGATCGGCATGGGTAAACTCCCCGCCGATACCGACAGAGGGGCGCAAGTCGACGTGAGCATGCCGCTACGCCCGGGAGACGAGACCCGGCTCGGCCGGTACGAACTGATCGGACGGCTCGGCGAGGGCGGTATGGGCACCGTGTTCCAGGCCCGCGACCCCGACGGCCGGCTGGTCGCGATCAAGATGGTCCGGCCCGAGTTCGCACACGAATCCGAATTCCGCGCCCGATTCCGCAGCGAAGTGAACCGGGCCCAGCAGGTGCCGCCGTTCTCGACCGCCGAAGTGCTCGACGCGGACCCGGACCACGAGCCGCCGTACCTGGTCGTCGAGTTCGTCGACGGGCCTAGCCTGGCCGCCGAGGTCCGCGACAACGGGCCGCTCTCCGGGGCTGCCCTGCACGGCGTGGCGGTCGGCATCGCGACCGCGCTGACCGCGATCCACGGCGCCGGGGTCGGCAACGTGCTGTTCGCGCGCGGCGGGATCAAGGTGATCGACTTCGGGATCGCGCGGGCGTTCGAGGCGACCAGCCAGCACACGCGGACCGATCAGCTGGTCGGGACCGTGGCGTACATGGCGCCGGAGCGGTTCGACCCGGCCGGTGGGCGGCCGGTGAGCTCGGCGGCGGACATCTTCGCGTGGGGGGCGGTGGTCGCCTTCGCGGCTACCGGGCGGACGCCGTTCGCTACC
>KL571274.1:39879-41402 GCA_000715855.1 Actinoplanes liguriensis | reverse complement strand
CTGTTGACGCGGACACCGAGCTGGTGCCGGTCGTCGCGAAGCGCCGGCGGTCGAAGCTGCTCCCGGTCACCGCCGCGGCCGTCGTGCTCCTGGCCGGGGCCGGGGTCGCGCTGGCCCGGTACCTGCCGGCCGTCGACGACGCCACCGTCGACGTGTCGATCAGCCGCGGCGGGCCGGGCGCCGCCGCCAGCCCGTCGAAGCCGGGCTCGCTGGAACCGTCGTTGTCGGCCGCCGACAAACTGGCGTCGATCATGCGGGGCAACCGCCGCACCCTGATCCACATCGCCGAGGCGGACCGCGACCTTGCCCTGGAATCGCACTACACCGAGGTGCAGGGCGGGGACGGCACCGGCCTGAAGTCCGAGTTCGCGCTGGTCCCGGTCGGTGTCGACTTCATGATCCAGTCGCTGCACGACCCGGCCACGGCGGAGCAGTCCTGCCTCGGCGTGAAGATCATCCTGGACGAGTCGGCGCGCCTCGTCCAGACGCCGTGCGAGCCGACCAAGGCGACCCTCTTCTCGATCGGCCGGGCATCCGGGACCGACGACAAGAAACGGCCCACCTACTACATCTCCAACGACGCGTACGGCTTCGTCCAGTGGAGCGACGGCGACAAAGTCCTGTTCGTCGAGGAGGTCGGGGATGCGCCGCCGTTGACGACGTTCAGCTTTGTGGACCGGGGACCCCTGTGAGCAGGAGTCAGCAGGCGGCTCGGGCGGCGGCGGGCAGGCCGTCGTAGGCACAGCCGTACCAGGTCTCGGTGTAGCCGTCGTTGTTCACGAGCAGGGTGTCGGCGGACTCGTTGTAGCCGAGCTCGGTGATCTCGTCCGTGGTGCCGTACGGGAGGACGTTCAGGGTGTAGGTCGAGCCGGACTTCTCGTACGTGAAAGTGGTCTGGCTCTGCACCGGCCAGGCGGTCGGGCTGGGGATGAAGCTGCGCTTCCAGCCGGTGTGGGTGTCGCTGTCGAAACTCCAGATCATCGACGGGGTGAACCGGTCGCCGCCGTCGTGGAACCAGACCCGGCCGCCGGTGGAGGCGTGGGCGGTGCCGGGGGCGGAGAGCAGGGCCGCGATCGCGACGGCGGACACTGCGGCGAGTTTGGTGAAGGTCATCGTGGGGCTCCTCTTGTCCGTGCCCGCCGCCGCTCGGCGGTGGGTCACGGGTAGGAGAGATCCCAGCTCCGGAAAGTTCCCGCGTCATCCATTCGTGAGCCCCGGGGCCACATGTGAACCGCGGATCGCTTTGCGAACGGCGGTTCACATCGTCGAAGGCCTGCATAGCGGAACCGTCGCTCGGCAGATCACTTCATCGGGACGGCCGCATATGTGAACCGTGGATCGGTTTGCGAACGGCGGTTCACTTCGGTGGGCAGCGTCAGACCGAGGCGAAACGGGCCGCGAAGGCGACCGCGCCCACATCCCCCTCGCGGAGCCGGGCGGCGATGTCGAACTCGCCGATCGTCTCCAGCGTGCGGGCTGCGGCGTTGATCGCGGCCGGCTCCCGGCGCAGCAACTGGCGGGCT
>KL571274.1:32421-39654 GCA_000715855.1 Actinoplanes liguriensis | reverse complement strand
TGTGTATAAGAGACAGATGGACCGCAGCGTCGCGAACGCGCACAGATCCAGCGCGGCGACGAACTCGTCGGTCAGGGTCCCGGCCTGGGCGTGCTCGACGACCAGATCACGCAGCCAGTCCGGCCAGTAGCCGTACTTGCCGACGATCTTCCCGGCGTAGATCGCCTCGGCCGGGGTGCGCCCGGCGTTCAACAGGTGCGCGGTGACGTTCACGTCCAGGGCGGAGACGCGCAGCGCGGACACGAAGATCCGCAGGAGCACGACCGACCCGACACGCGACTCGATCTCGGCGGCGGCCTCGGCGTACTCCCCGTCCAGGACCCACGACACCACCTCGGCCTCGACGAGCGCGGCCCGGTCGACGTCGCGGGCCGCGAGGCGGGCGATCGTCTCCCGCAGCCGGTGCCGGGCACTGTTGTACCGGTCCTGCAGGCCCTCGCTGCCCGGCTTGTTCCGGTACTGAATGGCAATGTCGGCGGCGATGTCCGCCTCCCGCTGCAGCAGCTGTGAAGTGATCTTCGGCAGCAGCAGCTCGGTCAGCCCGGTGGTGAGGATCGCCTCGTCGAACCGTTCGGTCGCGGTCTGGAACTGCCGCCACCAGTCGACGGGGTGAGCCACGACGTGCTCAGCCAGCATGAGGACCTCCCGGTAACTCGATGCCACCCCATCGACCGGCGGACGGCGATGTTGCAGAATTCGAGGCCGCGCGTCAGTCCTCGTCCTCGCGCTGCTTCTTGTCGTTCTTCTCGGCCTCGCGCTCCATCGCCAGGTCCAGCGCGAGCACGCTGCAAATGATCAAAAGCGGGTCAACCCCGGATTTGATCTGTACGGCGTAGGTGTCCCGCACGGTCAGCCAGCGCTTGGAGACGGCCGCGACCTCGTCACCGTCCAGCTCGATCACATACTCGTGGTCGAGCAGGTCGCCCTTCATCGTCAGGTCGTCGTGCCCGGGCACGTCGATGGTGAACTTGTCCCGGAACGGGGTGAACAGGTTCTTCTTGACCTCGGCGGCCTCTTCACCACCGATCCGCACCTCGTACGTCGGCCGGAGCGCGATCAGGTGGCGGTGCACGGTCGCCACCTCGTCCCCGTTCGGGTCCTCGATGACCAGCTTGTCGCGCAGGCTGAAGGCCTTGCCGTCAACCCGGTAGACCTTGTTCCCGTCCTCGTCGAGCACGTCGAAGTCGTCACCGATGGCGAAGAATCGCTCCCTGATCAGATACATGCGCCCGATTCTCCGCCATCACTCTGCGCAAACCCCCGGTGCACGCGCACAGCGAACCACCCAGCCGGCCGGCGAGAGTGACCTGCGCGGCTACCTCGTGCTGCGGCGGCGGCTTTCCGGGCTCGTGCTCATCGTGGTTATCGCGACCGGACAACCACGATGAGCGCCAGCCGGGCCGGCACGCTCAGGGGCAGGATCTGCTCGACGGCGGCGCGGTTCGTCTGCGGCTCTGCTACCGGAGCAGGGTCGAGATGCTGTTGCCGACAGCCTCGGTCGTCGTCTCGTGACCGGCCCGGGGAGTCAGGATGTCGGTCCGGCAGGTCGTCCCTGTATCAGTCAGGGAGCACGTCCGAAGGGCTGGGCCAGAGCTCCGGGCCGCCGCTGTCGAGTGGTGAACATCAGCATGGCGAGGAGGGCGAGCAGGTACGGCGCCGAGATGAGCAGTTGTGAATTGACGGTGTGCCCGAGCGCGGGCAGGGCCAGGCGCAGCGCGTCGGCGAGGCCGAACAGCGCACAGCCGGCGAGGGTGCGCCCGAGGCGCCATCCGCCGAAGATGACCGCGGCGATGACCAGGTAGCCGCGGCCCGCGGTCATGTTCTGGTTGAAGGAGCCGACCTCACCGACCGCAAGGTGGGCGCCGCCGAGTCCGGCGAGGGCGCCGCACCACAGCAGCGCCTGCCGGCGCCGGAGGTTGACCCGGATCCCGGTCATGTCCGCTGCTTCGGGGTTCTCGCCCACGGCGCGCAGTTCCAGCCCCCAGCGGCTGCGCTCCACCAGCCACCAGGCCAGCGGCACCAGCGCGATGAGCAGGTAGACCGGCCAGCGTTCGACGAACAGCGGGGCGCCCAGCACCGGCAGGTCGCGCAGTCCCGGCACGCTGAGCTGTGCGACTTGATGCCGGCCGGGATCGCCGACGGTGATCAGGTAACTGGTCAGCCCGAGCACGAGCGCGTTGAGCACGAGGCCCACGACGAAGGTGTTGACCTGCCACCGGTGCGAGAGGGCGCCGTGCGCCGCGCCCACGAGCACGCCGAGCAGCACGCCGGCGAGCAGGCCCGCGGTGGCGCTGCCGGTGAGATCGGCGACGGCGATCGAGCCGAAGGCCGCGCTGAGCATCATCGCCTCGACGGAGACGTTCAGCGTGCCGGCGCGTTCGGCGATGTACTCCCCGCAGGCCGCGAAGGCGAGCGGCGCGGCCAGCCGGATCCCGCTGGACAGGATGGTCTCCAGGTCCACGGCGACGGCACTCATGCGGCCACCGTCCGGCGGCGCATGACAGCGGGCGCGACGAACGCCAGCGTGAGCAGCGCCTTCACCACGTCGACCAGGTACGACGGCACCCCGGTCGCGGCCAGGAAGCTGCCACCGGCGCGCAGCGTCGCGAACAGCACGGCGACCGGGATGGTGAGTAGCGGCCGGTTGCGGGCGATGAGCGCGACCAGCAGGCCGTCCCATCCGATGTTGATCGAGATGTCGGGCTGCAGCCGGTTGGTGCTCAGCGGACTGGCCAGCAGCACGGCGCCGGCCATGCCGGCGAGCGCCCCGGAGACCGCCAGGGCGAGGCCGCTGACGGCCGCGACGGGTACGCCGGCGTGCCGCGCGGCCGCCGGATTGAGCCCCGCCATCGTCAGGCGGAATCCCCACCTGGTCCGGTCCAGCGCCACCGCCACCAGCAGCGCGATGCCGAGGCTCACCGCGAGCCCGAGGTTCAGCTGCAGCCCGGGGCTGTCGCCGAGGGAGGCGAGCAGCGTACGTGCGGGCAGTTTGTTCGACTGCGGCAGCGCGGCCGCATCGCCCAGCCTCGACTCCTGCAGCAGCCATGGCGTGGTGACCGCAAATGCGACCAGCTGCTGCGCGAGGAACGTCATCAGCAGCGTGCTCACCGCGATGTCAACCCCGCGAAGCCGGTTCATGAGGGCGCTGAGCCACGCCCAGACCCCCGCCGCCAGCGCCGCGGCGAGCAGGACGACGAGCAGCAGGGCCGGGCCCGGCACGGCCAGGCGCAGTCCGGCGGCAGCGCCGGCGAGCGCCCCGATGAGCACCTGGCCCTCCTGACCGATGTTGAACGCGCCGGATCGTGCGCTGCAACAGGCGCCGACGGCAACGAGCAGCAACGGCGCTGCATAGAGCAGGGTCTGGCTGACGGCCGTCGCATCGCCGAGGCCGCCCTGAACCAGCGCCTGCAGCGCGGCGACGGGAGATCCGCCGGTGACGGCGATGAGCAGGCTGGGCAGGATCACGGCGGCGGCGATGATCGCGACGGACGGCCACAGACCGGTACGGGTCATGTCGCGCCCCCGGTCAGCGAGCCGAGCTGTTCCGCGTCGGCCTGCGCCGCGGGCAGCTCCCCCACGATCCGGCCGCGCAGGATGGTGGCTATCCGGGTGCTGAGCGCCAGGATCTCCGCCAGCTCCGTGGAGATCAACAACACGGCCATGCCGTCGTCCGCGCAGCGGCGCAGGCGTGCGTACAGGTCCTCGACGGCGCCCACGTCGAGGCCGCGGGAGGGCTGGGCGGCGACCAGCACCCGAGGCCGGAGAGGTGGCGCAGCGGCGTGTCCAGCGAGGCGGCGGTGATGCCGTACTCGTCGGCCAGCGCTCGCGCCCGCCGGCGCAGACGCCGCCGGTCGACGAAGACGCGGCCGCTGACGTCGCCGAGCCGGGTCATGACGAGGTTCTGCGCGACGCTCAGGTCGAGCACGACGCCGGCGTGGTGCCGGTCCTCGGGCACGATGCCGAGGCCCGCGGCGGACAGCGCGCCGGCTCGGCGCAGGTCGACCGGGGCACCGGCCACCTCCACCGTGCCGGCGTCCGGGACGGTCAATCCGCTGAGGATGTCGCCGAGTGACTTCTGGCCGTTGCCCTCGGCGCCGTAGAGCCCGACGATCTCCCCCGCACGGACGGTGAGGTTCAGGTCGTCCAGGCCGGGCCGCGCGGTCAGCCCGCGCAGCCGCAGCGCTGCCTCCGCCGATGCCGCCGGGGCCGCCCCGGCGCCGGCCCGCGGAAGCACACCGACCGCCGCACCGAGCGTCACCTCGCGGCCCACCATCTCCCGGGCCAGTTCGGCCTCGGTCGTGGCGGCCGTGTCCCGGCGCAGGACGACCCGGCCGGCGCGCATGACGGTCACCCGGTCGGTCACTGTGGTGATCTCGGCGAGCTTGTGGCTGATCAGGACGACGGCGCGATGCTCGGCCGCGACGACCCGGCGCAGCACGGTGAACAACTCGGCCGACTCGGCCTGGGTCAGCACCGAGGTGGGTTCGTCCAGGATCAGTACGGCCGGATCGCGTCGCAGGCATTTGAGCAGCTCCACGCGTTGCCGTTGACCTGCCGACAGCGTGCCGACGCGAGCGTCCGGATCGATCGCGAGCCCGTAGCGCTCCGCGGCGGCGAGGACCCCGGCCCGCGCCGCCGCGCGCCGGACCGGCCCGGATCGGCCGAGTTCGACGTTCTCCCACACCGTCAGCGGGTCGACGAGGCTGAAGTGCTGATGCACCATGCTGATGCCGAGCGCCGCCGCCTGTCTCGGTCCGGCGATCGTGACGGTACGGCCGTCCCGGTCGATGGCGCCGGAGTCCTGCGTCTCGAGCCCGAGCAGGATGCGCATCAGGGTCGACTTGCCGGCGCCGTTCTCGCCGAGCAGGCCGTGGATCTCGCCGCGCTCGAGGGTCAGGTCGACGCCGTCGCAGGCCACCACCGTGCCGTACCTCTTGGTGATCCCCCGCAGGCGCAGAGCGGGTTCAGGAGCCAAGCTTGCGCACCTCGGCCGCCGGGTCGATCTTGCCGCTGCCGATGCCGGCGATGAAGGCCGCCAGTTTGCCGTTCTGTTCCGGGGTGCCCTTGCACAGCTTCACCGTCGGATAGGGGTCGACTCCCAGCTGCCAGGTCTTGGTGATGCCCATCTTCAGCTGACCGGCGGCGTACAGCTGCAGCGCCGCGGCGAAGTAGTCACCGGGATCGAACAGCACCGAGACGTCGAAGGCGGGGCTGGTGGAGGCGCACCGATCGGTTCCGGGCGTCAGCGTGACCGCCTTGGCGGAGTTGGCCAGCGCGGTCGCCGCGTCGGTCGCGCCTCCCAGGTACGGGTAGATCGCCCCGACCCCTTGGCTGAGCTGCGCCTGCGTCGCCTCGCGGGCCTTGCCGGAGTCGTCGAAGTCGCCGGTGTAGGTGGTGACCAGCGTGGCGGCCGGGACGAGCTCGCGGATACCGGCCAGGAACGCCGTCGAGGCGATCTTGGTGAAGTCGGCCTCCGGACCGGTGACGAAGCCGGCCTTCGTGGTGTTGCGTGCCTGCATGAGCAGGCCGGCGGCGTATCCGGCGACCAGCATCGACTGATTCGGGTCGTCGCTGGACAGCATGATCCTCGGGGTCTGCGGGACGTTGGCGGAGGACGGCACATACCAGGCGGTCTTCGCGCAGACGGCTTCCTCGGACGCCGGAATGGCATCCTTCAGCTCGCTGGCGCCGATGGCGACCAGGTCGGCCTTCTGCTGGCAGAGGGCCCGGGCGGCGGTGAGCGCCTCGGCGACCGGCACGCTGCCGCGCTTGATGATCGTCCAGCCCTGTTGCTGGGCGAACGCCTCGGCCTTGACCACGAAGCTCTCGTAGTAGCCGTTGTCGTTGATGTCGCCGGGGCTGAGCACCCCGATGATCACTTTGCCGTCACCGTTGACGTCCGGTTCACCGGGCAGCAGGGTGCCGGTGCCGGCGCCCGATGACGCGGTGGGCGCTGGGGTGGCGGTCTCGTCGTTGCTGACGCACGCGGCGAGCGCGGCGATCGTGACGGCCGCGGTGATCACTGCCAGGGCTCTCCTCACGACCCCAGTTAAACTTAAAGGCGTCGATTTAGTCCACTATGGATTCCGATGAGTTGCCCAGGTCACGCCGAGCCGGAGGGGCCCACGCACGCTGATCGAGCGGCGGACCGGCACCGCCGCGTCCGGCGCCAGGCTCAGTCCCGGCAATCGCTCGGTGAGCACCCGCAACGCCACGCGCGCCTGGGCCCGGGCCGGCGCCGCGCCCACGCAGGTGTGCACTCCTGCCCCGAACGCGAAGTGCCGTGCCGGCCTGCGGGTCACGTCGAAGCGCTCGGCGTCCGGGTAGCGTTTCTCGTCCCGGTTCGCGGAGGCGAACACCACCAGCACCTCCGCCCCCTGCGGGATCGGCACGCCGCCGATCACGGCGGCGCGGGTGGCCCGGCGGAACATGGTGGGAATCGGCGCCTCGAATCGCAGCGCCTCCTCGACCGCCCCGGCGATCAGCTCCGGCCGGCGGCAGAGCAGCTCCCACTGCTCCGGGCGGGCGAGCAGCAGTCTCACGGCGCTGCCGATCAGGTCCGCGGTGGTGATGTGCGCCGCGCCGAAAGTGTTGCTGATCGTGGCGACCAGCTCCGCCTCCTGGCCTGCCGTCAGTGGTCCGTCACCGTCGGCCAGCGCGGCAGTGACGTCGCTGATCAGGTCGCCGTTCGGGGCCGCGCGACGCCGGTGCGCGTACCGCGCGACAAGCCGCTGGAACGCCACGAAGGCCCGGGCCGCGGCCACCTCGTCGGCCTCGGTCAGATCGGTGCTGCCCAGCCGGAACGCCGACTCACTGCCGTGCCGCGCGGTCGGCACGTCGTCGGAGGCGAACCCGAACATCGCGGCCGCCGTCCGCAGCGGCAACGGCTTGGCGAATCGCGTGACGAGATCAGCGCTCCCCGCCCCGGCCATCCCGTCCACCAGAGCCTCGGCCCGCGCCCGCACTTCCGGCTCCAGGGCTTTGACCCGGCCGGGCGCGGTCAAGTGCCTGGTGTAGGGCAATCGCAGCCGGCGGTGCGTCTCGCCGTCGGACGTGACGTGATCCTGCACCTGCGGAAACCCGTCGGCGAGCGCGCTCAGCGTCGCCGGGTACAGCTGCCGGACGGGTCGCAGACTGTTGACCGAAGAGAAGACCGTCGCGTCCTTGAGCACCGCTTCGACATCGCCGAACCGGGTCACCACCCAGGCGTCCAGCCTCGGAGAGTAGAACACC
>KL571274.1:30614-32194 GCA_000715855.1 Actinoplanes liguriensis | reverse complement strand
CTCGGCATAGAACGGGTACGGATCCTCGGCGTGCGCGCCGAGCGGGTCGTAGCTGTCCGCGAGTTCACTCACCATCTGGCGCTCCCCGAGTCGGCTGCCCGACCGTCGAGAATGGACCGACACCGGCATGCCCGGCAACAGTTCGCCGATTCCGTCGCGGATGTTGCCGATTCCGTCGCGGATGCGAATGATATTCGCGGACGAGAGTGTTTTACTTGCCCGAAACACGCGGTTCCGGGGGTGAGAATGAGGGTCGGTCTTCGTTCATATCCGAAAGGGCGGAGCGACTTGCGCATCGGTGCGTCCGCCGCACTGTTCGCGACCGCGCCATGAGCGGCGCGGCGAAGCAGTTCGGCGTCTTCCTCCCGATCGGCAACGGCGGCTGGATGATCTCCAAGTCGGCGCCGCACCCGGAGGCGACCTACGCCTACAACCGCCGGGTGGCACTCGACGCCGAGGCGATCGGGCTCGACTTCATCATGTCGATGGCGAAATGGAAGGGCTTCGGCGGCAGCACCGACCACTGGGGCCGCACACTCGAGTCGATGACGATGATGTCGGCCCTGGCCGAGGCGACCAGCACCGTCGACATCTGGGCCACCGTGCACGCGAACGTCTTCCACCCCGCGCTGGCCGCCAAGATGTTCACCACTCTGCAGGACGTCTCGGGCGGCCGGGCCGGGATGAACATCGTCAGTGGCTCCTACGCCGCCGAGTTCGCCCAGATGGGCCTCTGGGATCCGGCCCTGTCGCACGACGAGCGCTACCGGATGACGGAGGAGTGGCTGATCGCGGTCATCCGCCTGTGGACCGAGGACCGGGTGACGATGAAAGGCGACTTCTTCACCCTCCAGGAGTGCGAGTCACGCCCCCATCCCCTGCAACGGCCGACCTTGATCAGCGCCGGCCGGTCCGAACGGGGCCGCGAGTTCCAGGCCCGGTACGCCGACGGCGCCTTCCTGAGCGCCGACGACCTGCACCAGATGCGCGACTACTCCCGCTCGGTTCACGACCGGGCCGCCGACTTCGGGCGCACCGTCAAGACCTACTCCATGCTCACGGTCGTCCTGGACGAGACCGACGCGGCCGCGGCGGCCAAAGCGGCTCGCTACGCCGAGGGACTCGACAAGGTCGCTCTGGCCGGTATGCGCGCGTCCTGGGGCATCCCCATCGACGCGGCCCGCGATTGGGCCGAGGGCGCCACCGGGCAAGAGGCGTTCCAGACGGCCTACGTGACCGGTCGTCCGGAGACGATCATCGAGCACATCGAGTACATCATGACGACCGCCGAGCTGGACGGCCTGATGCTGATCTTCCCGGACTACCACACCGACATCGTCCCGTTCGGGGAGTCGGTGCTGCCCGTCCTGCGTCAACACTGCGCCTGACCGATTCGAGATCAGCCATCCGGGGCAGGCCGACATGGTGGTCGTCCGGCTGCCCGCGCTCGCCCCCGCCGAGTCGCACGAGCGGTTCGCCTTCGACGAATGGCCGACCGCGCCGGCATCTACCCGTGCCGGCTGGTGTGGATACCTCACGGGGGATCAGGTTTTTGGGGTAAGCGGGACCCGCCACGGAGA
>KL571274.1:21151-30360 GCA_000715855.1 Actinoplanes liguriensis | reverse complement strand
GGCCTGGACCACAGCGGACGCACGACATGAAGAATTTGATCTTTATGCCGTGCGTCCGGATCAAGCTGTGCGGCCGGGTCGAGCTGTGCGGCCGGGTCGAGCTGTGCGGCCGGGTCGAGAGGTCAGCTGTTGGCGACGGCCGCCTGCTCGATCGGCAGGGCCGCGATGTAACGCTGGATGAAAGCGTCGAAACCGGCCACATCAGCCGGGTCGGGAGCGGCGGTCTCCAGCTCGGCGGAGGCGAAGACGGTGCTGGTCAGGAAGTCGTCCAGGGTCTGACCGGGCTGTTTGGTCGCGAGGAACGCGGCGAGGATCGCGATGCCCCAGGCGCCGCCCTCGGAGGCCAGGTCCCCGACGGAGACGGGAGTGTTGATCGCGGCGGCGAGCAGGTTCTGGGCGACGCCCTTCGTCTTGAACAGGCCGCCGTGCGCGAACATCCGGTCGAGCTGGACGTTCTCGGCCTTCTGCAGGACGTCCATGCCGATGCGGAGTGTGGCCAGCGCGGAGTAGAGCTGGACGCGCATGAACGTGGCGAGGCTGAGAGTGCTGCCGGGCTCGCGCAGGAACAGCGGGCGGCCCTCGTGGAGTTTCGTGATCGGCTCGCCGGACAGGTAGTTGAAGGCCATCAGCCCGCCGCCGTCGGGGGCGCCGTCGAGCGCCGAGCGGAACAGCGTCTCGAAGATCGTGTTCGAGTCGGCGGTCACTCCCAGCGCGGTCGCGAAGGAGGAGAACAGGCCGGCCCACGAGTTCAGCTCGCTGGCGCCGTTGTTGCAGTGGACCATCGCGACGAGGTCCCCGGCGGGGGTGGTGACCAGGTCGACCTCGGGGTGCATCCGGCTCAGCGGGCCGTCCAGCACGATCATGGCGAAGATGCTGGTGCCGGCGCTGACGTTGCCGGTGCGGCGGGCGACCGAGTTGGTGGCGACCATGCCGGTGCCGGCGTCACCCTCGGGCGGGCAGACCATCGCGCCGGGCTGCAGGGCGCCGGACGGGTCGAGCAGTTCGGCGCCGGCTTCGGTGAGCGTGCCGCCCGGCTCGCCGGCGGGGAGCACGGCGGGGAGCAGCTCGGCCAGGGGCCGGGTGAGGCCGCGACCGGCGACGAGGCCGTCGAACTGGGCGAGCATGCCGGCGTCGTATCCGCCGGTGGCGACGTCGATCGGGAACATGCCGCTGGCGTCGCCGACGCCGAGGACCTGCCGGCCGGTGAGCTTCCAGTGCACGTAGCCGGCGAGCGTGGTCAGGTGGGCGAGGCGCGGGATGTGCTCCTCGCCGTCGAGCACGGCCTGGTAGAGGTGCGCGATGCTCCACCGGTGCGGGATGTTGTAGCCGAAGAGCTCGCTGAGCTGCTCGGACGCGTCGCCGGTGTTGGTGTTGCGCCACGTGCGGAACGGGGTCAGCAGCTCGCCGTCGCTGTCGAACGCGAGGTAGCCGTGCATCATCGCGGAGACGCCGAGCGCGCCGGTGGTGGTCAGCTCGACGCCGTACCGCTCCCGCACGTCCTTGGCGAGCGCCGCGTAGCAGTCCTGGACTCCGGCCCACACCGCGTCGAGCGAGTACGTCCAGACGCGGTCGACGAACTGGTTCTCCCAGTCGTGGGCGCCGGTCGCGATCGCCGCGTGATCCGGCCCGATCAGGACCGCTTTGATCCGGGTCGACCCGAACTCGATGCCGAGCGCGGTGCGCCCCTGCTCGATCGCTTCACGCACGTCGGCCCGCGGCCGCTCACCCGATTCCGTCATGGTCATGTTTCTACCGCAAGCCGGGTGGCGGACATAGTCCACCCGGCCGGTTACGCGGAAATCAGGTGAGCGTTAACATCCCAGCTCAGCGATCCTTGATCGGGATCCTGGCCGGAGCGCTAACAGTCATGCCGATCGCAGCAGCCGGTCCAGGACACGGACGCCGAAGCGCAGGCCGTCGACGGGCACCCGCTCGTCCACGCCGTGGAACAGGGCCGTGAAGTCGAGGCCGGGCGGCAGCCGCAGCGGCGAGAACCCGAAGTGCCGGATCCCGAGCCGCTGGAACGACTTGGCGTCGGTGCTGGCCGAGAGCATGTACGGCAGCAGCCGCGCCCCCGGGTCCTCCGCACCGATCGCCGCGGCCATCGCGTCGACCAGCGACCCGTCGAACGAGGTCGCGACCCCGGGCATGAAGAGGTACTCCCGTTCGATCTCCGGCCCGAGCACCGCCGCCAGCTCGGCCTCGAACGCGTCCTCCCGGCCCGGCAGCATCCGCCCGTCGACGGTCGCCCGCGCGGTCGACGGCACCACATTCGCCTTGTAGCCGGCCTCGAACATGGTCACCGTCGCGGTGTCCCGCAGTGTCGCCCCGACCAGCCGGGACAGGTGCCCGAGCCGGGCGACGGCCGCCTCCGGGTCGTCCGGGTCGAACGGCACGCCGGTCATCTCGGCGAGCCCTTCGAGCAGTTCGCGCACCGGCCCGGTCAGCACGAGCGGAAACTTGTGCCGGTCCAGCCGGGTGACCGCGGCGGCAAGTTTCGCCACGGCGTTGTCGTCGTGCAGCAGCGAGCCGTGCCCGGCGGTGCCGCGCGCGGTCAGCCGCAGCCAGGCGACGCCCTTCTCGGCGGTCTCCACCAGGTAGGCGCGGGCGCCGTCACCGACCGTGACCGAGAATCCGCCGACCTCGCTGATCGCCTCGGTCACCCCCTCGAACAGCTCGGGACGGTGGTCGGCCAGCCATCGAGCGCCGTTGAAGCCACCGGCCTCCTCGTCGGCGACGAACGCGAACACGATGTCCCGCCGCGGCACGACGCCCTCCCGTTTGAGCTGCCGCGCCACGGCGAGCGACATCGCGAGGGTGCCCTTCATGTCGACGGCGCCGCGCCCCCACACGAAGCCGTCGCGCACCTCACCGGAGAACGGGTGCACCGACCATTCCGCGGCGTCGGCCGGCACGACGTCGAGGTGCCCGTGCACCAGCAGCGCGCCCCGCGACGGATCGGCGCCGCTCAGCCGCGCGATCACGTTGCCGCGGCCCTTCGCGCCGGACTCGACGTAGGTCACGTCGTAACCGGCCTCGCTCAGCTTCGCGGCGACATATTCGGCGGCGGGCCGCTCGGTGCCCGGCCCACCGCTGTCGCTCGCGTTGGTGGTATCGATCGCGATCAGCTCACTCGCAAACCCCACCACCTCGTCCTCCGCCCCCACACTACTCACCCTGTCTCCCCCCAAAATCCAGGATCAAATTCATCTTCCCGTACGGCGATAGCCCGCCCCGCCGCCAGCGCAAGCCCCCGGCTGGCCGCCACCGTGGTTATGCGGGCCGCATAACAACGGTGAGCACCAGCCGTAAGACCCGGCGGCGCGCGGGGGTCAGCAACCGTCGCGGAGTTCGCGGACCAGGGACGAGACGACCGCCTTCAGGCTTCCGTGGTGGGTGGCGGCGACCTGGAGCTGGCGCTGGTAGCTTGCGCCGCCGTCGACGATGTCGCGCAGCCGTTCCAACTCCGGCGCGCAGTCCAGCGACTCGGCGACCGGGGACAGGCGTGGGAGCAGGTCGGCGAGATCGCCCGTGACCAGGCGTTCGTCGCCGGCCGCGTTCCGGATGATGATCGCCTCCAGACCGTAGCGCGCGGCCCGCCACTTGTTCTCCCGCACGAACCACGGCTGCATCCGGGGCACGTCCCGTCCGGCGTCCAGCTCCCGGGAGAAGTGCTCGACGAGGCACTGGGCGAGGGCCGCGATCGCGCCGATCTCCCACGCCGAGGAGATCCCGTCGAAGGTGCGGATCTCGATCGTCCCCCACTTCGGGGACGGCCGGATGTCCCAGCGCAGCTCGTTGAGCTCCTCGATGACGCCGGTGCGTGTCAGGTCGGCGACGAGCGATTCGTACTCCGTCCACGACTCCAGCTGCGGTGGCAGCCCGGCGGTGGGGAGCTGCTGGAACATCAGGGCCCGGTTCGACGCGTACCCGGTCCGCTCGCCCGCCCAGAACGGGCTGGACGCGCTCAGCGCCTGGAAGTGCGGCAGGTACGTGAGCAGCCCGTCGATGATCGGCAGCACCTTGCGCCGGTCGTCGACCGCGACGTGCACGTGGACGCCCCAGATCATCATCTGCCGCCCCCACCATTGCGTGCGGTCGATCAGCGTGTCGTAGCGCGGTTTGCCCGGCGTCACCTGTTGCCGGAACCACTGGCTGAACGGGTGGGTGCCGGACGAGATCAGGTCGACCCCCATCGGCTCGGCGACGGCGGCGACCCGTTCGACGAGGTGGGTGAGGTCGGCCACCGCGTCGCGCGCCCGGTGATGTGGCGCACTGACGAGTTCGACGGTGTTGGTCAGCAGCTCGTTGGTGACGTGTGGGAAGCCGTCGGCGGGGCCGAGCTTGGCGAGGAGCTCCGGGGCAGCGGCGGTGAGTTCCCCGCTGCGGCGATCGACACAGGCTATCTCCCACTCGATCCCTAGACGCGACCTGACCGATGGGGCGAAGTCGATACCCATGCGGCCACTCTACGGGGACTGTGACCAGCGTGACGATGGCAGGAAAACCTACTCAAGTTATAGGGTTGGCCGAGATTACCAACAAGATCAACTTGGAGGCCTCCGATGACGGAGGATGCATCGGCGCGCGACCATCTCGCCTGGCAGGAGAGCCGCCGCGCCGCGGTGACCGCGCCCACCGGCAACCTGGCGCTGATCGAGACCCGCTGGGGCGCCGACGACCCGGAGGCCGCGCTCCTCGGTCAGCCCGCCACCGTGACCGCGACCCGCCTGCAGCGCCGGAACCCGCTGACCGGCGCCACCGAGCGGGGCATCCGCCTGTGGGACGCCGCCTCGGAGTCGATCCAGAAATTCAAGGGCATTGACACTTTCCCGTACGACGGGACGTGGCGTCTCGAAGCTCGGTACGAGGACGTGGCTGACGACCGGCGGATCCCCTTCGCCCACGCGCAGGACGCCGGGTTCACCCGTGACCTGCCCGTCCCCGGGGACCTGCACCTGACGCTCGCCGGGCAGGACTACACGCTCAGCGCGTTCGACGACGACGGCACGCTCCTGCTGGTCTTCGGCGACCCCACGAACGGGCAGACGACGTACGCCTCAGGCAGGTTCTTGTTCGTCCATCGCGAACCGGGGACCGATCGTGTCGTGCTGGACCTCAACCGGGCGTTCGTCCCGCCGTGCGGATTCTCGGAGCACTACAACTGCCCACTCCCCCCGCCGCAGAACCGTCTCGCCGTGCCGGTCCTGGCCGGCGAGAAGCTCCCCCTCTTCGCCACTGACCTGGAGAAATAACCGTGCGAAAGATCTTGGCCGTGACCGCCGCGCTGACCCTGGCCGGCGTCCTGGCCGCCTGCGGCAACTCGGACAGCGACAGCGCCGCGACGTCCGACCCAGCCGCCGCGACCATCCAGATCAGCTCGGTCTACGAGCCGCAGAACCTGGACAACACCGCCGGCGGCGGGCAGGGCGTCACCGAGGCGCTCAGCGGCAACGTCTACGAGGGCCTGTTCCGGCTCGCCGACTCCGGCGCCGTCGAGCCGTTGCTGGCCAAGGACCAGAAGGTCAGCGACGACGGCCTGACCTACACGTTCACCCTGCAGCCGAACGTGAAGTTCCACTCCGGCAAGACGCTGACCTCGGCGGACGTCAAGGCCAGCGTCGAGCGGGTGACCGCCGCGAACTCGAAGTCGGCCCGCAAGAGCAGCTTCGCGGTGATCAAGTCGATCGCCACGCCGGACGACGCGACGGTGGTCTTCACGCTGTCCAGCCGGTCGATCTCGTTCGTCTACAACCTCAGCTACGTCTCGATCGTCAACGCCGAGGCGAAGGACCTGACGACGACCGCGGACGGCACCGGCCCCTACAAGCTCGGCGAGTGGAAGCGCGGCTCGACGCTCAGCCTGACCCGCTTCGACGGTTACTGGGGCGCCAAGGCGAAGAACGCCGGGGTGGTCTTCCACTACTACACCGACGCGACCGCGCTGAACAACGCGCTGCT
Source organism: Actinoplanes liguriensis (assembly GCA_000715855.1). GTDB lineage: Bacteria > Actinomycetota > Actinomycetes > Mycobacteriales > Micromonosporaceae > Actinoplanes > Actinoplanes liguriensis. Next base: position 24,399 of record KL571274.1, on the reverse strand, counting down.
CACCAACGCCGTCGACGTGGTCACCAGCGAGCAGAGCCCGGACGCGCTCGCGCAGTTCGCCGGCAACTCGGCCTACAAGGTCAACGACGGCAAGTCGACGACCAAGCTGCTGCTCGCCTTCAACGACAAGGTCGCGCCGTTCAACAACGTGCAGGTGCGCCAGGCGGTGAGCCAGGCGATCGACGACAAGAAGCTGCTGAGCTCGGTCTGGGGTGACCACGGCACGCTGATCGGCTCGATGGTCCCGCCGACCGACCCCTGGTACGAGGACCTGACCTCGGTCAACGCCTACAACGTGGACAGCGCCAAGGCGCTGCTGACCCAGGCCGGCTTCCCGAACGGCTTCACGTTCACCCTGGACACGCCGAACTACGACCCGCACCCGACCGCGGCGACCTTCATCAAGTCGGAGCTGGCCAAGGTCGGCATCACCGTGAACATCAACACGATCACGGCCGACGAGTGGTACACGAAGGTCTACCAGAAGCACGACTTCGCGGCGACGCTGCAGGAGCACGTCAACGACCGGGACGTGGTCTGGTACGGCAACCCCGACTTCTACTGGGGCTACAGCAACAAGCAGGTCACCCAGGAGATCGACGCGGCCGAGCAGGCGAAGACCACCGACGAGCAGACCTCCCTGCTCAAGCAGGCCAACAAGACGATCGCGCAGGAGGCGGCCAGCGACTGGCTCTACCTCTACCCGCAGATCGTGGTCGCCTCGTCGAAGCTCTCCGGCTACCCGGTCAACGGCCTCAACGCCCAGTTCTTCGCGTACGGCATCACGAAGAGCTGATGATCCCCTATCTGGTGCGGCGGACAGCGATCCTGATCGGGTCGCTGTTCCTCGCCGCCGTGGCCCTGTTCGTGCTGCTCCGGCTGCTGCCCGGCGATCCCGCGAACGCGCTGCTGCCGGTCGGGGCCACCCCGGAACAGATCGAGGCCGCCCGCCGGGAGCTGGGCACCGACGCGTCGCTGCCGTCGCAGTTCCTCTCCTGGCTGGGCGGCATCGCCCGGTTCGACCTCGGGAAGTCCCTGATCAGCACGCTGCCGGTCGGCCCGGAGATCACCGCCCGGCTGCCGGTCACGGTGCCGCTCACGCTCGCCGCGTTCGTCCTGGCGGTGCTGATCGCGGTGCCGGTCGGCGTGCTCGCCGCGACGCGCGCCGAGAAGTGGTACGGCCCGGTGATCAACGCGATCGCGCAGCTCGGCATCGCCGTCCCGGCGTTCTGGCTGGGCCTGCTGCTGATCACGGTGTTCGCGCTGAACCTGCGAGTGCTGCCGGCCGGTGGCTTCCCGCCGGACGGCTGGGCCGACCCGGGAACGGCGGTGCAATCCCTGATCCTGCCCGTGGTGACGATCGCGCTCGTGATGTCCGCGTCGCTCATCCGGTACGTCCGGGCCGCCACCCTGGACGTGCTGAGCGCCGACTACCTGCGGACCGCCCGGGCGCTCGGCGCGACGGCCCGCGAGGCGATGTGGCGGCACGGGCTGCGCAACGCCGCCGTCCCGGTGATCGCCGTGCTCGCCATGGAGCTGGCCACCACGTTCCTCGGGGCGGTCGTCGTGGAGAGCGTCTTCGCACTGCCCGGTCTCGGTGGACTGCTCGTGCGCGGGATCAGCCAGCACGACTACCCGGTCATCCAGGGCGTGATGCTGGTCAGCACCGCGACCGTGCTCGCCGTCGGGTTCCTCGGGGACGTGACGCAACGGCTGGCCGACCCACGGCTGCGGATCCGGAGCGCGTCGTGAGCCGGCGCCGGTCCGTGCACCTGGCGATCGGCCTGGTGCTCGTGCTGCTCGTGGCGGGGGCGGTGCTGGTGTCGTACGTCTGGCTGCCCTTCGCCCCTGATGACACCTCGGGGGGACGTCTCGTGCCGCCGGGCGGCGACCATCTGCTCGGCACCGACAAGCTCGGGCGGGACCTGTTCACCCAGTTGCTGATCGGCGGGCGGATCGCGCTCGGGACCGCCCTCGGCGCGGTCACGGTCGGCGGGGTGCTCGGGGTGAGCGCCGGGCTGCTCGCCGGGTTCGCGACGCGCTGGCTCGACGACGCGGCCGCCGTGACCCTGGACATCCTGATCGCGTTCCCGACCCTGCTGCTCGCGATGCTGATCGTGGCCGGGACCGGCGCGTCACTGGGCACCGCGATCCTGGCGATCGGGCTGGCCATGGCGGCGATCGTGGCCCGGCTGACCCGAGTCCTGGTCAAGCAGGTCCTGGCGCGGGACTACATCACCGCGGCCCGGATCGCGGGGATCTCCTGGCCGCGGATCGTCCTCGACCACGTCCTGCCGAACATCGGGCCGGTCGTGCTGGTGAACCTGGCGCTGCAGGCCGGGCTCGCGGTCCTCGCCGAGGCGAGCCTCTCCTACCTCGGGCTGGGCACGCCGCCGCCGAACGCCTCGTGGGGCCGGATGCTCTTCGAGGCCCAGGCCACCGTGCTGACCGCGCCGACGGCCGCGATCGTGCCCGGCGCCGCCCTGGTCGTCCTGGTGATCGGCATCAACCTGACCGCGGACGGCCTGCGCGACCTGACCGACCCGACCCGCCGGAGGTCCCGATGAGCCTGCTCGACGTCGACGGCCTGACCCTGCGCGACCAGGCCGGGAACACGCTTGTCGAGGACGTGTCATTCAGCGTGGAAGCCGGGGCACGGGCCGGACTCATCGGGGAGTCCGGCTCCGGGAAGTCGCTGACGGCGCTCGCCGTCGCGGGGCTTCTGCCGGCCGGGATCACGGCGACCGGCTCGGCGGCGGTGGACGGCGTGGACATGGTGGGGGCGCCGGAGCGCGGGCGGAACGCCGTACGCGGGAAGGTTGTCAGCATTGTCTTTCAAGAGCCGCTGACCGCTCTCGACCCTCTGATGACGGCGGGACGGCAGATCGCCGCGCCCCTGCGCAGGTTCCGTGGGCTGCGCGGGAGCGGTTTGAAGAATGCGGTCCGGGAGGCGCTCGACGAGGTGCTGCTGACCGAGACCGATCGGATCGCCCGCTCCTATCCGCACCAGCTCTCCGGCGGGCAGCGGCAGCGCGTCGCGGTGGCCCGGGCGCTGCTCACCGAGCCCGCGGTGATCTTCGCGGACGAGCCGACCGGGGCGCTCGACCTGCGCAGCGCCCGCGAGGTGCTCGCGCTGCTGCGGTCGGCGGTGCGCGACCACGGCCGCACGGTCGTCATGGTCACCCACGATCCGATGGCCGCGGCGTTCGCGGACTCGGGTCTGTTCCTGGCCTGTCTCTTATACACAT
>KL571274.1:20712-21084 GCA_000715855.1 Actinoplanes liguriensis | reverse complement strand
TGCTCGACCGGCTGGTGACCGCGCACGGCACGGCGCTGCTGTTCATCACGCACGACCTGCCCGTCGCGGCCCGCGTCGTGCACGACACGCACGTGCTGCGGCGCGGGCGGATCGTCGAGTCCGGGCCGATCGGGTCACTCATCGCGAACCCGTCGCACGAGTACACACGCACGCTGGTCGAGGCGGCGCGCCGCTTCGACGCCGCTCTGGAGGGCATCGCCCGTGGCTGATCCGATCATCGAGGCCGACCGGGTGGGCTACGCCTACGGCAAGGGGCCGGCCGCGCTCACCGACGTGTCACTGGCCGTGCATCCCGGGCGGAACGTGGCGCTCGTCGGTGAGTCCGGCGCCGGCAAGACGACCCTGTTGCGG
>KL571274.1:20226-20503 GCA_000715855.1 Actinoplanes liguriensis | reverse complement strand
GAGATGTGTATAAGAGACAGCGGGCCGGCCGCTCACCAGGGGAACCCTGCGCGACTACCGGCGCGCGGTGCAGGCCGTGTTCCAGGATCCCTACTCGTCGCTCGATCCCCGCCAGCGGATCGGCCGCATCGTCGCGGAACCGCTGCGTGGCCTGGGTCTCGGCGCCGACCCGGCCCGGGTGGCCGAGGCGATCGAGGCGGTCGGGCTGCCCGCGGACACCGCCCGGCGCTACCCGCACGAATTCTCCGGCGGCCAGCGCCAGCGGATCGCCATCGCT
>KL571274.1:14690-20002 GCA_000715855.1 Actinoplanes liguriensis | reverse complement strand
GGAGCCGGTCAGCGCGCTGGACCTGACCACCCGGGTCCGCATCGTCGACCTGCTCGCGTCCCTGCGCGCCGAGCGGGACCTGACGATCCTGCTGATCTCCCACGACCTGGGCGTGGTCGCCGAGCTGTGCGAGCACACGGCGGTGCTGCAACACGGCCGGGTGGTCGAGCAGGGCGACACCCGGCAGGTGCTGAGCGCGCCCGCGCACTCCTACACGCGCACGCTGCTGGCCGGCGTCCCCCGGCTCCCGGTTTAGGGTCTGTCCTGCCGATCACCCAGGGCTACGGCGTGACCCAGCCGGCGCCTGACGGCCTCCGCGGAAGCCACCGCCTGGATGGTTCCGCCCGCTCAGCAGGGCAGCGTGTCGCACGCAGCCACCCTGACGCCGCCTGGCCGCGCGAGCGCCGGCGTCGCCGCGGCACCGACGACCGCGCCGGCTGTCAGGGTGACCAGTACCGCAACCTTCACCAACGAGCGTGCTGTCTTCTTCATGACCGGACCCGCCTCAGCCGCAGCCGGGCTGGCCTTCGCCGCAGCCGGTGACCTGTGCCTTCGCCGCAGCCGGTGACGGCGGCGTGGCCGGGTGAGGTGAGCGCGGGCGCGACGGCACCGGCGCCGGTGAACGCCGCCGCGAACGCGATGAGCAACGCCGCCCTGGACAGCCAGCGTGATGTGAGCATGATCCGACCCCCGTGTTTGAGCTGTTCACATCACGCTAGGCCGGACGCGGAGGCCGCGATCGCAGGTTGGCGGAAGTGACCCGAGCGGCCGCGACCAGGAGAAGGACCGCACCGCATCCTGCTTCAAGCTCAGCGCATACCGCGGCGCGCGGATTGGCCTGGCTAAGCGCTGACCAGCGCGTGGGCGGGCAGGATGATCCAGAAGCAACTGCCGCCCTCCGGGACCGGGTCGACGCCGATCGTCCCGTGGTGGCGTTCGACGATGCGGTGGACGATGGCCAGGCCCAGGCCCGTACCGGGAAATGCGGCACTGCCGTCGGCCCGCGTGAACGGGTCGAAAACCGCCTCGCGCTGCCATTCCGGGATGCCGATGCCGTTGTCGGAGATCTCGATCCGCCAGCGGTCGCCGGGCTCGGGGCGGCCGGTGATCCGCACGCGGGGCGTCCGGTCCGGTGCGGTGTATTTGATCGCGTTCCCGATCAGGTTGTCGAAGAGCTGGTGCAGCAGGGTGGGGTCGCCGTCGACGGCCGGGAGCGCGCCGACCTCGATGGTGGCCCGCCGGGTGTGCGGCGACTCCCGCCGTTCCCGGGCCACCCGCTCGACCAGTGCTTTCAGGTCGACCTCCCGGGCCTGCAGCGGCCGGTTGTCGGCGGTCGCGTAGTCGAGCAGGTCGTCGATGAGCACGGTCATCTGCTGCCCGCAGGTGTGCACCCGCTCCAGGTAGTCCCGGTGGTCGCTGCGCAGGTAACGGGTGGCCTCCTCGCGGAGGAAGTCGGTGTACCCGGCGATCCGGGCGAGCGGATTGCGCAGGTCGTGCGCGATCACCCCGGCGAAGCCGACCAGTTCCGCCTCGCGGCGCCGTAACTGGGCCTCCACCGCTTCCCGGCGCCGGATGTCCTCCCGCAGCGCGGCCGTCGCGACCTCGACCCGGCGGCGGGCGAGGTCTCGTGAGGTGGCGATCGACGCGGTCAGCGCGGTGAGCAGGAGGGTGAAGACGGCGCCGACGATCAGCGCGACCTCGCTGGCGCGCATCGCCGGCTGATCGATCAGCCGGGTGGTCGGGTACACGGTCATCCGCCAGGTGCGTCCGGGGACCGGAAGAATTCGTACTCGCGGGGCCAGTCCGGAATCGATCGGCGCGTCGGGGCTCCACCGCGCGAGCCGCATCGCCCCGTCGAACAGGTCGATGGCTGCCGCCTCGCCCGCGACTCTGGCGACCGCGCCGCTGAGGAACGGGTCGCTGCGCAGGCCGAGCAGCAGCCAGCCGCGGAGGTGCCCGGCGTCCGGGGACGGTGCGGTGGCGTGGACGGCGACCGCCAGCGCCAGCCCGGCTCGGCGTCGCTCCGGCGGGAGCACCTGATCCTTGCGGAACGGGAAGGCCGCGCTGACGATGACCTCCCGGCCGGCCTCCGCCGCGCGCATCGCCTCGGCGGCGGGGGCCATGGTCGACAGGTCGGTCCCGAGCGGGACCGGGATGTTCTCCGGTGACCGGCCCAGGATGATGAACTGGTGGTGGCGGCCCGAGCCCGGGGCGCGCTGCAACGTCAGTCCCTTGACGCCCCGGTCGCGCCAATGCCGCTGGACGTGCGGGATCTCGGCGTCGGTGGCCGGCACGACGAAGGCGACCCCGGCGACTCCCGGCATCATCTGCGACCCGACCGGCGCGGCGATGGCGGCGAACTCCTCCGCTTCGAGCTGCTGCTGGGCGCCGACGGCGGCGGCCAGGCCGGTCAGGTAGTCGCGGTAGCGGCGTACGCCGTCGAAGACCGCCTGGGTGGCGGAGGCGGCCTCTGCCTCCGCGGCGCGTTCGGTGAGATGGCGCTCGCCGTGGTGCAGGGCAGCGGAGGCCAGCAGCGTGCCGGTGACGCCGAGTGCCGCGACGAGCAGGATGACGAGCAGCGATCGGCGCGAGACCGGCCGGACCCGTGCCACGCCGGCGGCCCGCCGTCGGAACAGGCCATACCACCTCACAACGCGACGCTACGCCCGATCCGGACGCCGCGGCCGCGTTTCCCGCTCTCGCCCTGCCGCACCACGGCCGGTCAGGCGCGGGCGCCGCCGTCGACCCGGAGCACCACGCCGGTCACGAACGACGCCCGGTCGCTGAGCAGCCACGCCGCGGCCTGTGCGATCTCCTCCGGCTCGGCCTGGCGGCCCAGGGGCGTCGCCGCGATCAGGCGGGCGGTCAGCCCCGGCGAGGCCGACTCCCACGTCCCGATCATCTCGGTCCGGGTGTTGCCGGGCGCGATCGCGTTGACCCGGATGCCCTCCGGTCCGAATGTGATCGCCGCCGACTCGGTCAGGCTGTTGACCGCGCGCTTCATCGCACCGTAGGCCGGCAGCGCCGGATTGCCGGTCAGGCTGCCGACACTGGAGTTGTTCACCACCGCGCCGGCGCCGGCGGTCGCCCGGATCGCCGCGACCTGCGCGGACATCGCCACCCAGACGCCGCGCAGGTTCACCTCGTAGAGCAGGTCGAAGTCTGTCTCGGGGACCTGGTCGACCGGGCCGGGCGGGGTGATGGTCGCGCCGTTGTTGAACGCCACGTCCAACCGGCCGTAGAGGTCGACCGCCCGGCTCACCGCGGCCCGCACCGCCGCCGGATCGGCAAGATCGCAGACGGTGTACGCCGCGGTCCCGCCCGCCGCGCGGATCTCCTCGGTCACGGCCTTGAGCTGGTGTTCGGTCCGGGCGGCCAGCAGCACCCGGGCGCCCTCGCGAGCGAAGAGCCGGGCCGCCGCCGCGCCGATGCCCCGCCCGGCCCCGCTGACGAACGCCACCTTGTCGTGCAACAGATCGGTCATGCGGCAACCGTGCGCCGGGCTCGGCCGCTCAGGCAGGGTGCGTTTGTACCAGGCTGCGCGCTCGCCGTCCGGGCACAATCGGGGGTATGGATCGACGGGAGCTGGCGGACTTCCTGCGCAGCCGGCGCGAGCGCCTCGACCCCGCCGACGCGGGCCTGCCGGTCGGCCCGCGGCGCCGCACTCCCGGCCTGCGCCGTGAGGAGACGGCGCGGCTGGCGTTCATCTCCACGGAGTACTACACGCGTCTCGAGCAGGCCCGCGGCCCCCGTCCGTCCCGCGAGGTCGTGGCCGGTCTGGCCCGGGCGCTGCGCCTCTCCGACGCCGAGCGGGTCCACCTGCACCACCTGGCCGACGTGCCGCCGCTGCTCCCGGCCGGCCCGTCCCGTGAGGTCCGGCAGAGCATCCTCGACCTGATCGCCCGCCTCCCGCACGCCGCCGCCACGGTGATCTCGGCGAGCTTCGAGGTCCTCGCCTGGAACTCGCTGGCCACGGCCCTGATGGAGGACTTCGCGGCCGTGCCGGCTCCGGAGCGCAACCTGGTCCGCAAGGTCTTCCTCGGCCCGCAGGGAGAAGGCCTGCGGTTGTACGGCGTTTCCGACGCCCCCGGTTTCGCCCGGTCCGCGGCCCGCCGGCTGCGAGCCGCCACCGCCCGCTATCCCGCCGACCGGGGGCTCGCCGCCCTGATCCGCGACCTGCTCGCCGGCAGCGCCGAGTTCCGGGCGCTGTGGTCCTCGCACGACGTCGCCGAGGAGCCGACCCTCCGCAAGACGTTCCGGCATCCGCTGGCCGGCCCGATCACGGTGAACTGCGACGTGCTCGACATCACCGACCGTGACCAGCGCCTGGTCATCTACACCGCCGCCCCGGGCTCGGCGTCGGAACGGGCCCTGCACCTGCTGGCGGCCGCGGAAAACCCGTTGCCGGGGCGGGCCGGCGGTGCTGGGGTGAGCGCGTGAATCAACGCGAGGTGCTTGCCCTGTTCGACCGTCAGATGCGCCGGGAGGCCCGCCCCCTGGGTCCGGCCTCGCGGGTGGAGGGGGACGAGCGGGTCGTCCGGCACGTCGGCTCGGCGCAGGACTGGAACGCCGTGCTCTGGTCGGATCTCGACGAGGAGACCGCCGACGCGGTGATCGCCGAGCAGGTGCGGCTCTTCGAGGGGCTCGGCGTCGAGGTCGAGTGGAAGCTCTACGGTCACGACCGCCCGGCCGACCTCGGCGAGCGCCTGATCAAGGCCGGTTTCGTGCCGGACGATCCGGAGACGCTGATGGTCGCGCAGATCAGCGAGCTGGATCTGGACACGACCCCGCCGGAGGGCGTGCGGCTGGTCCCGGTGATCGACGCCGCCGGGGTGGACCTGATGTTCCGGGCCAGTGAGCAGGCGTTCGAGGAGCCCAGCGGCACCCTTCGCCACCAGGTGCTGGCGCAGCTCACCGACGAGCCGGAGAGCATCCGCGCGTTCGTGGCGATGGCCGGTGACGAGCCGGTCTGCGGCGCCCGGATGGATCTCAACGAGGGCACCGTGTTCGCGAGCCTGTGGGGTGGCGGCACGGTCCCGGCCTGGCAGGGGCGCGGGATCTATTCCGCGCTCGTGGCCCATCGCGCCCGGATCGCCGCCGAGCTGGGCTACGAGTTCCTGCAGGTCGACGCGTCGGACCAGAGCCGGCCGATCCTGCAGCGCCTCGGTTTCGAGGCGCTGGGGACCACCACGCCGTACCGTCGCGAGCCCGGCTCCTAGATCGACGTCAGTGCCGCGTCGATCTCCGGGAACCGCCAGCGGAAGCCGGCCTCCTCCAGCACCGCGGGCCGGACCCGCTGGCTGCTGCGCGCC
>KL571274.1:14123-14453 GCA_000715855.1 Actinoplanes liguriensis | reverse complement strand
GCGCCTCGCCGCCGAACTCGCCGAGCGCCAGGTCGAGCGCGAAGCCCGGCACCGCGAACAGGGCCGGCCGGTGCAGGGCACGAGCCAGGGCGCGGGTGAACTCGGCGTTCGTGACCGGGTTCGGCGCGACCAGGTTGACCGGCCCGGCCACGTCCTCGCGCTCGATCAGGAACTCGACGGCGGCCAGCCAGTCGGCGAGCGCGATCCACGGCGTCCACTGGCGGCCGGAGCCCAGCTTGGCACCGGCGCCGAGCTTGAACAGCGGGACGAGACGCTGCAGGAAACCACCGTCCCGGGCCAGCGGCAGGCCGGTGCGCAGCAGCACGACCC
>KL571274.1:10621-13916 GCA_000715855.1 Actinoplanes liguriensis | reverse complement strand
CACAGCTCGCCCAGGAACGTGCGGGCGGGCGGCTCCTTCTCGGTGACCGCCCGGTCGCCGGTGTCGCCGTACCAGCCGACCGCGGACGCCTGCAGCAGCGCGCGGGGCCGATCGGTCTCGGGCAGGGAGTCGATGGTGCGCGCGATGGTGCCGGTGGTGTCGATCCGGCTGGTGCGCAGTCTCTCCTTGTAGGCGGCGTTCCAGCGGCGGTCCCCGATGCCGGCGCCGGCCAGGTCGATCACGACGTCGGCGGCGGCGACCAGGGCCGGGTCGAGCTCGCCGCGGTCCGGCTGCCAGGTCACCTCGCCGGGACGCCGGGGCGCGCGGCGGACCAGGAACGTCAGGTCGTGACCGTTTGCGGTCAGGCGGGCGGCCAGTTTCGTGCCGAGGAAGCCGGACGCCCCGGCCAGGAGGATCTGCATGCCGCACCATTTCCCGAGCGGACCAATGTTGAAGATTCAACAACTACCCTAGGCGCACCAACCTTGAACCCCCAACCACCACCCGTGTGGCGTGTCGAACACCCGCCCGCTACCACCACACCAACCCCCAGCCGCGCCCGCAAGCCCCCGGCTGGCCCTGACCGTGGTTATGCGCACGCCATAACCACGGTGGCGCCCAGCCCGAAAGAGCGAGCGCGCGGCTGGGCCTGACGGTGGTTATGCGCGGGATAACCACGGTGGGGTCCAGCCGGGGAGCGGGTGGTCAGGTGGGGCGGTTGGTGGTGGGGATCTCGATGCTGATCGGCTGTGCCTCGGACAGGAACAGCAACGCCGCCTTGCGCAGGAACTCGTCGAAGAGCCAGTACGCCTGCGGCGCCGACGGAAAAGGCAACAGCCCTTCCCGTACGGCGATGAACGGCCCCCACGCGGTGCGCAGCAGCGGATCCCAGATCGGCTCCCGCGGGATGTTCAGCCATCCGGCGATCGCGTCGCCGAGCATGAAGCGCGTGAACGAGCCCAGGATCGGCTTGGTGAGCAGCCCGGCGTCGATGACCGACCCGAGGTTGAGCAGGATGTCGGCGAGTTTCGCGCCTTCCGGGGTGGGGGCCAGGATCGGGTCGAGGACCTGCTGCGCCTGGGTGTCCGCCTCGGCCCAGGTCGCCGGGATGTATTCGTCGCGGATGCCGAGCATGTGCGCCCCGACCTGCCACGAGTGCAGGAACGCGGTGGACTCGGCGGCCGGGATCGGCACTTTCCACGCGGTCAGTTTGCGCATCACGGTGGTGGGCAGGCTGTGCCAGGTGACCATCAGGTCCCGCTGGCTGATCGGGATGTCCTCGTCGGCGGCGCCGGTCCAGGACGGCGACTGCGGCAGCAGGTGGCGCACGGCGGCGTGTACGAGCCGGGTCTTGACGCTGGTCACGATCATCTCGCCGGCGGGCCGGTACGCGTTGGCGGCGCCGATGTCGTACCCCAGTTTGGCGGTCTTGGAAATGCGGTCCTTGAGGTTCGCGCCGCCCTGGGAGTAGTAGACGGCCCGCGCCTCCTTCGGGATGACGGTGCTCATCATGCCGCTGGCCAGTCCGTAGAGGACGCCGAGGTAGAGCCCGCGTTTCTCGTTGAACTCCACGGCGAGGTCGAGTTTGCCCTGGTCGGCCCAGGACGGGAGCTGTCGCGCCGATTCCATGAAGTCGCGCAGGTCGGCGGGGAGTCCGGCGGGTAGGGCCTGGCCGTTCGTCGTCCAGGTGCGGAGCAGTTCGTTGACCCGGGGCACGTCCCCGCGGTCGATGAGCGCGCCGACGAGGGGGTCGGCTTCGGAGTCCCACACCCATCGCGGGTCGATGCCCGCGCCGGTTCCGGCGACCGAGCCCGCGGCCGGCCAGGTCCACGGGACGAGCGCGCCGAGGGCTCCGGCCCGCAGGACGGTGCGTCTGCTGAGTGGTTCCATGATCGATACCTCCTGATACGGTGAAACAGGAAGTGCTTCGGTGTATCAGGGATGACAGCACGAGGCCCGCCGTGATCACAACCATCGATGACTGTCTTCGTCAGCAATTGCGAAGGCGGTACGGTGACAGCCATGGCGCCCGACCCCAGCCCGTCCCTGCTGGGCCGTGCGCTCGCCGACGCCTTCGAGCCGTCCGGGCCCGCCGACGAGGTCACCGCGAGGTTGCTCGACGCGGCGTACGAGCAGTTCTGCCGGATGGGGATCCGCCGCTCCACGATGGAGGACGTGGCCCGTCGCGCCGGGGTCTCCCGGGTCACCGCATACCGCCGGTTCGCCACCAAGGATGCCCTGGTCGAGCATGTGGTGCGGCGCGAGTTCCGGCGCTACTTCGACCAGTTCCTGATCGACATCGAGCACGCCCGGACGGCCGCCGAGCGGGTGACCGAGGGCTTCGTCAGCGCGTTGCGGGCGATCCGGCGCAATCCGCTGATCGGCGGCCTGCTGGAGGTCGAGCCGGATCTGCTGATGCCGTCGATGTTCAGCGACGGCGGCGAGACCGTGGCCGCGGTCCGGCAGTTCGTCGCCGGGCAGCTGCGGCAGGAGCAGCGGGCCGGCTTCATCGCCGAGCAGGTCGACGTGGACGTGGTGGCCGAGCTGATGACCCGGATCTCCGCGTCGTTCCTGGTCATCCCGAGCCAGGTGATCGATCTGGACGACGAGGCGCAGGTGCGGGAGCTGGCCCGGCGCTACCTGATCCCGATGCTGGATCCGGTGGCGCCGGGCCCGGCGACCGAAGGTCAGGCCCGGGTGCAGGCCGTCCCGTTGAGGGTGAACGCCGACGGGGCGGCGAACGATCCGCTGTAGGTGCCCTGGAACCCGAACGACGTGCTGCCACCGGCCGGGATGCTGCCGTTGTGCCCGGCGTCGCGGGCGGTGATCGCACCGGAGGTGCCGCTCAGCGTGGTGTTCCACGAGCCGGTGACGGATTGCCCGCCCGGCAGCGTGAAGCCGAGCGACCAGCCGTTGATCGCGCTGCTACCGGTGTTGGCAACGGTCACGGTCGCGGTGAACCCGCTGTTCCAGACGTTCGTCCCATAGGTGACCTTGCAGGCCGAGCTCCCTCCAGGAGTCCCGCCACCGCCGTTGACCGTGGCGGAGAAGTCGGTCACGGCCAGGCCGGCGCCGCCGATCCACGGCTCGAATCCGGCCTGGATGCTGGTCAGATACCACGAGCTGGTGATGGCGCCCCGGTTCTTCACGTCGTTGATGAAGTCGAGGACGCTGAAGCTCCAGCTCGTGATCGGTGACGGCGCGACGTAGGACACCACGGCGTTGGAGCCGTTGCTGCCCTGCCACACCTGCCAGCTGCGGCCGCCGATCGTGGTGGTGCCGACGACCGAGCCGA
>KL571274.1:8312-10380 GCA_000715855.1 Actinoplanes liguriensis | reverse complement strand
GATGTGTATAAGAGACAGATCGAGCCCTGCCGGTTGAACCAGATCATGATCTCCTGCGCATTGACGCCGTCCTTGCGCGGCGAGGGGTCGAGCCAGATGTCGTAAGCCGCGTCGTAGGTCGCCCCGGACACGTAGTTGTAGCTGATGCTGCTGGTGGCGCTGCTGATCGCACTGACCTGGATCGGCAGGTTCGTGCCGGGCGAGCAGTTGGTGTAGTGGCATCCGTAGTAGATCGCCGGGTAGGACACCGGTGCGCCGCTGGTGCTTCCGGTGCCCTGCTGACTGGCGATCGAGAAGCCGGTGCCGGTGACGTTGATGCACTGCTCGGCGCTGGTGCCCCAGCGGTTGTTCATCACCACGTAGCGGCCGCCGACGGTGGTCGTGCCGTACTGCTCGCAGATGCGGGTGTCGGCCGAGGCTGGTTGCGCGACGACAAGCCCGCCGATGAGGGCCAGGAGGAGGACGAGGAGCGAACGTCTCATGGGGAGCTCCTTTCAGGACATGGGAGCGCTCCCAACCGACGATAGCCAAAGATTGCCGTCGATGGTAGGAAGAGGGTCCGGGAGCGCTCCCAAACCGGAAAAGGGGACCAAACGTGAAAGCCACGATCATCGCCGTCGTCCTGGCCGTGCTCGCCCTGGCCAGCCCAGCCGCCGCCTCCTCGGGCGCCGGATACTCACACACCTGCGTCGTGCAGGGCGGATCGCTCTGGTGCTGGGGTGGCAACGCCAGCGGCCAGCTCGGCGACGGGACCACGACGAGCCGCACCACCCCGGCCCGCGTCGGTGACGTCACCACCTGGGCCGCCATCGACGCCGGCACCAGCTACACCTGCGGCACCCGGACCGACGGGACATTGTGGTGCTGGGGCGCGAACACCCGCGGCCAGCTCGGCGACGGGACGACCACCAAGAAGCTCTCCCCGGTACGTGTCGGCGACGCCACCACCTGGGCGACGGTCAGCGCCGGCGACGCGCACACGTGCGCGACCCGCACCGACGGCACGCTCTGGTGCTGGGGCTTCAACCGGCTCGGGCAGCTCGGCACCGACCCGTCCACGGTCTACACCGCGACCGCCCCGCGACAGGTCGGCACCGCGACGACCTGGGCGAACGTCTCCGCCGGCTTCGGGCACACCTGCGCCACCCGCACCGACCACACGCTCTGGTGCTGGGGGGACAACGGCGACGGGCAGCTCGGCCTCGGCACCCGGCTCGCGTCGACCGCGCCCGCGCAGGTCGGGACCGGGACGGGCTGGGCCGCGGTGACCGCCGGGTATGCGTTCAACTGCGCGACCCAGACCAGCGGCACGCTGTGGTGCTGGGGCGACAACGGCTACGGGCAGCTGGGCACGGGGACGACGTATCAGACCGCGCCGGTGCAGGTCGGGACCGGGACGACGTGGACCCGGGCCGACGCCGGGTTCAACACCGTGTGCGGGTCACGCTCCGACGGCAGCCTGTGGTGCTGGGGCAACAACTCCCAGGGGCAGATCGGCGACGGCACCACCGTCAACCGGGGCGTCCCGACCCGGGTCGGCACCGCGACCACCTGGACGAACGATCACGTGACGGGATATCACACCTGCTCCGTCCGTACCGACGCAAGCCTTTGGTGTTGGGGTAACAACGCGAACGGGCAGCTCGGCGACGGATCCACCACCGCCCGCCTCGTCCCCGGGCAGGTCGCCTTCTAGGCCGCGTAGTGGAACCGCGAGACCAGGGTGCGCAGGTCGCTGGACATCCGGGCCAGCTCGGCGGTCGCCTGCTGGGCCTGGGTGACGCCCTCGGTCGTCTGCTGGGCGGCCAGGGCGACGGTGGCCACGTTCGCGGCGATCTGCTCGGCGTTGACGGCGGTGTCGGAGATGCTGCGGTTCATCTCCGCCGTGGTGGAGGTCTGCTCCTCGACCGCGGACGCGATCGTGGTCTGGTAATCGCTGACCCGGGAGATGATCGAGGCGATCTCGCCGATCGCCGCGACCGCCCTCTCGGTGCCGGTCCGGATCGCGTCGACCCGCCGCGTCACGTCCTCGGTGGCGCGGGCCGTCTCCTGCGCCAGCTCCTTGACC
>KL571274.1:7243-8127 GCA_000715855.1 Actinoplanes liguriensis | reverse complement strand
GGCCGCCTCGATCGTCGCGTTCAGAGCCAGCAGGTTCGTCTGCTCGGCGATCGAGGTGATCGCCTCGACCACCTCGCCGATCTCCCGGGACGACTGGCCGAGCGCGGCGATCGTGGTGTTCGCGGCCTGCGCGGCCTCGACCGCCGAGCCGACGACCGCGCTGGCCTCGGTGGTCGAGTGCGCGATCTCGCGGATCGCGGCGCCCATCTGCTCGCTGCCGGCCGAGACGGACTGCACGTTCAGCGACACCTGTCCGGTGGCGCCGGACACCGCCTGCGCCTGGACCGCGGACTCCTCGGCGGACGCGGCGATCTGGGCGGACGTGTTGGTCATCTCCTCGGCGGCCGCGGCGAGCGACGTCGCCGAGTCGTCGATGGTGTGCATCGCCGAGCCGAGCGAGTCCAGGCTCTGCCGCAACGCGGTGGCCATGTCGGCGATCTCGTCACGCCCCGTGACCTCCACGGTGGTGGCCAGGTCACCGTCGGCGAGCAGGACGAGCCGGCGGCGCACCCGGTCGACCGGCCCTGTCACCGATCGGGTGACGGCGACCGCGAGCAGGATCGCGATGATCGCCGCCGCCGAGCCGGCGATCCAGATCAGCGTGGAGCCGTTGGACTGCGACCGGTCGGCGCTGGCTCGCGCCGCGGCGAAGTCGGCGACGGCCACCTCGACGATCGCGTCCAGCTGCGTGCTGATCTGCTCGAAGATCTGGATCTCCTGCCCGATGACCAGCTCGTCGGCCTGCTTGATCGCGGCCGTCGTGCCCTTGCCGTAGAGCTGGGCGATCTGCGTGTCGACCGACAGGAACTGGTCGGCGAGCGTGATGATCTGCGCCAGTTGCTCCTTTTCCGACGCGTTCATGGCCGCATCGGACGCGGCGGGGG
>KL571274.1:6434-6997 GCA_000715855.1 Actinoplanes liguriensis | reverse complement strand
AGAGATGTGTATAAGAGACAGGTCCAGGGCCGCGTCGGCGATACCGCGGTGGGCGTCGAAGGCGTACGCGGTCTGCCAGCCGTTGAAATCCGCGGCGGAGTACTTGGCGTCCTTCATCAGCGCGGCGAACGCCTGTGCCCGCGCCATCCGGTCCGCGGCGTCGCCCTGATGCCTGGCCGTCGTCAGCGCGGTGGTCATCACGACGAGCAGGAGCACCACCACCACCGCGAAGGCGGTCGCCAGACGCGAGCCGAGCCGCACCCGGTTGAGAATGGTCACCCTCGCATGATCGGCCACCGGCCGGGCCCTTCGCGCGCGTTCGGCCCAGCCCGGTCAGTGATGACGCCAGCGCAGCATCGCCGCGGTGGCGTCGTCGCGCAGCTCGCCCTGCTCGTAGGAGATGATCGCCTGGATCAGCCGGCGCATCATCTCCGGCGCCGGAATGCCCTCGGCGAGTCCCGCCAGCAGGAACTCGCTGAGCCGTTCGACCCCGAACAGCGCGCCCGACGCGTCCCGCGCCTCGGTGATCCCGTCCGTGTAGAGCCTGTCTCTTATACACATCT
>KL571274.1:4099-6290 GCA_000715855.1 Actinoplanes liguriensis | reverse complement strand
GAGCATGTGCCCGAGACCCAGCGGCAGCGTGTTCGGCGTCGGGAGCTGCGGCAGCGCCCGGCCGTCGCGCAGGAACAGCTCGGCGGGATGACCGGCGCTGATCCGCCGATACGCCCCCGTGTCAATCTCCAGCTCGGCCAGCAGCGCGGTGACGAAAGACCCCGGGTACTGCGCACGGATCCACTTGTCGATCGACCGGCACGTGTCGAGCAGCGAAAGACCGGAACGGCGGGCATTACGGTACGTGTTCAAAGCCAGAGTCGTCAGCGCGCTGGCGCTGATCCCGTGCCCCACCGTGTCGAAGAGCGCCACGTGCAGCACATCGGCGTTGGCCGCGTAGTCGAACGCGTCCCCGCCCACCTCGTAGCAGGGCTCGAGCACCGCGGTCACCATGGTCCCGTCCACGGGTAGAACCGCCGGCTCGCGATCAACTCGGCGATCAGCGCGGCGATGACGGCGAGATCCCGCAACGCCTCCTCGGACGGGTACGCCTTGAGCCGCAACTCCAGCACGCCGAGCCGCTCGGCGCCGTGCAGCAGCGGGATCCACAGCAGCCCGTCGGACCACTGCGGCTCCGCGGTCGTGAAAGCCCGGCCGGCGAGCGTGTCCTCCACCACGAACGACACCGCGGGATCCAGCGTGTCCCGCCGCAACGGGTGCAACCCGAGCTGCCCGTAGTCGACGAGCAGCACGGTCGCCGACTCCGCGTCGAGCAGCGGGGCGACCGCCGCGAGCACGCCGGGAAGATCCTCGGCGCGGCCACGGTGCCGCAGATCCATGAGCCGCCGCACGGCCTCCATCGACGCGAGCATCGCCCCATCTTCCTGCCACCCGCCCGGCAGCGCACCCGGCAGCCTGTCAGGGTACAGGTGTCATCCGGCGGAGCAGCGCGTTGACCGCGTCGCGGCCGGCCCGGTTCGCGCCGACCGTCGACTGCGACGGACCGAAACCGATCAGGTGGACCCGTGGCTCGCCGGCGACCTGGGTGCCCTCCATCCGGATGCCACCCGACGGGGTGCGCAGCCCCAGCGGGTCGAGATGGGCGAGCGCCGCCTTGAACCCGGTCGCCCACAGGATCACGTCGACCTCGGTCAGCGACCCGTCCGCCTCCCGCACCCCGGCCGGCTCGATCGCGGTGAACATCGGCCGCCGCACCAGCGCGCCGCGCTCCCGGGCCGCGATCGCGTAGGGCGTCCACGCCAGCCCGGTGTAGGAGACCACGCTGCCGGTCGGCCGCCCCGCCTCGACATCCGCGATCACCTTGGCGATCGTCTCGCGCCCGGCCACCTCCGGCTCGAAGCCGTCGGTGCGGAAGAACGGCTCGCGCCGCGTGTACCAGAACGTGGTCGCGACCCGCGAGATCTCCTCCAGCTGCTGGACCGCGGAGATCCCGCCGCCGACGACCGCCACCCGCAGCCCCGCGAACCGCGACGCCGACACGTAGTCGCGTGTGTGCAACTGCAGCCCCCGGAACGTCTCCTGCCCGGGGTACCGCGGCAGCACCGGGTTCGTCCACGTCCCGGTCGCGTTGATCACGGCCTGCGTGATCCAGTCCCCCGCATCCGTCTCGACGACAAGGTCAAGACCCGCTTCCCGTACGGCGTGAACCGTCACCGGCCGCAGGATCGGCAGCTCCGCCACGCGCTCGAAGTCGGCGAAGTAGCGCGGCACCGCCGTCCGGCTGGGCTCCTCGGGGTCGATCGCGGGCTTCGGGAACCGCGGCAGGTCGAAGATCCCGTTGACGGTCGCCATCCGCAGCGACTCCCACCGCTGACTCCACGCGCCGCCGGCGGTGGGGGCCGCGTCGAGGACGATGAACGTACGCGCGGAGTCCTGGTCTTTCGAAGCGTCGGCGAAGCCGCGCCTCTTCAGGTGGTAGGCGGCGGAGAGCCCGGCCTGGCCGCCCCCGATGACCACCACCGCGGCCCGGCGCATCAGGCCCGCCCCAGGTGCGCGCTCAGCGCGGCGGCGATCTCCCCGGCGGCGGCGAGCTGCGCGGGCGTCAACGCGTCGACGAACAGCTCCCGCACCGCCCGCAGATGCGGGACGGTGGCAGCGCGGAACGCGTCGTTGCCGTCCGGCGCGAGCACGATCTCGGCGCCCCGGCTGTCGGTGGCGCACTCCTCGCGCCGGATCAGCCCGCGCCGCTCCATCCGCCCCAGGTGGTGCGAGAGGCGGCTGCGCTCCCAGC
>KL571274.1:3627-3904 GCA_000715855.1 Actinoplanes liguriensis | reverse complement strand
CAGGTCGGAGGAGCGCAGGCGGCCGCCGTCGGTCTCGCTGAGCGCGAGCAGCACGGTGTAGTCGCCGGTGGAGAGGCCGGTGTCGCTCTGCAACCGCCCGGCGAGCCGCCCGCGCAGCGCCTCGGTCGTCTCGATGAACTCGCGCCAGACGCGCAGCTCGTCACGTGTCGGCAGCGTGCGTGACCCGGCCATGAGCGCCTCCCTGATTGACACGTCAACAATATTGCGGCGGGGCCGGCGCGTCCACGCCCGGACCGATATGTGCCCAGCGATACAG
>KL571274.1:3072-3411 GCA_000715855.1 Actinoplanes liguriensis | reverse complement strand
GAGACCCCGCCGCAGCACAGGTCACTCTCGCCGGCTGGCACTGGCGGTGATCATCGGGCCGAAATTCGACCGTCAGTGCCAGCCGGGACCCCGCACCGACGCAGCACCCGGACCCGCCGCCGGGACCGGGCTGGCGCCCACCGTGGTTATGCCGCCCCGATAACCACGGCGAGAGCCAGCCGGAACCCCGCACCGGCGCGGCACCCGGCCCGCTGCCGCACGAGCCAGCAGCACAGGTCACCCTCGTCGGCTGGCACCCACGGTGATCATCGGGCAGAGATCCGACCGTCAGTGCCAGCTGGGGCCTCGCGCCGGGGGAAGGCGGCTCGGCGGCCGAGC
>KL571274.1:1020-2872 GCA_000715855.1 Actinoplanes liguriensis | reverse complement strand
GGCCGAGCAGCACGACTGCCAGGCCGCAGGCGGCGAGCGCGGCGCCGGCCGCGGGGACCGCGCTCACCCCGGCGTGATCGAGAACGGTCGCGCCGAGCAGCGCGCCGCCGCCGATGCCGACGTTGAACGCCGACGCCGTCAGCCCGGATGCCGCGTCGGGTGCCGATGGGGCCACCCGCAACGCCGCGGCCTGCAGGAACACCGGCATGGTGCCGAACGTGAGCCCGCACGCGGCCAGGGCAAGCACGGCCGGCAGGGCCCCGCCGGCGACGGCGGCCAGGGTCAGCGCGCCGATCAGGCCGGCCGCCGCGATCAGCATCGACGATCGGGGGCGGCGGTCCGCGAGGATCCCGCCCAGGAAGATCCCGACGCCGTTGGTCGCGCCGTAGACCAGCAGCGACGGCCCGACAGCGGTCTCCGGCACACCGGCGTGCCGCAGGAACGTCGCGACGTACGTGTAGAAGCCGTAGAACCCGAGGCAGAGCACGACGGTCGTGACGATCACCGTGCCGATGCCGGGCATGCGCAGCACCCGGGTCAGGCTCGTCGACGTGCCCGCGGGCGCGCCCGGCAGCGCGGGCAGCAGCCAGTGGACGGCCACCGCGAGCACCACGAACAACCCCGCGAGCAGGGCGAACGGGACCCGCCAGCCGGCCGGCCCGCCGAGCGAGGTGCCGGCCGGGACACCCGCTACGAACGCGACGGTGCCACCGCCGAAGACGAACGTGGCCGCGCGGCCGGTCCGGTCCGGCGGGACCAGGCGGGCCGCGTAGCCGACCGCGATCGCCCAGAACAGCCCGTGCGTGATGCCACCGGCGATCCGCGCCGCCAGCGCCACCGCGTAGTTGCCGGCGAGCGCGGTGATCGCGGCGCTGACCGCGTACCCGCAGAGCGCGGTGACGAGCAGCGGCCGGCGCGGGAACCGGGCGGTCAGGGCGCCGAGCGGCGCGGCGAGAAGGGCGACCATCAGCGCGTACGCCGTGACCAGCAACCCGGCCCGGGAGACCGGCACGTGGAAGCTGTCGCTGATCTCCGGCAGCAGCCCGGTCGGCAGCATCTCGACCGTGACCGACAGGAATGCCGCCCCGGTCAGCGTGAGGAGCCCGACCAGCGGCCGGCTCCGGGTGGGCGCGGTGGATCGCGTCATGCACGCCTCCCGTGGTCAGGAGGCGCCCTTCGATCGCAGAGACCGGATGAGCGTGGCGGACCGAGGTCCGTCGCAGCGCCTCTCAACCGGCCGTCCCGACCGTAAGCCGCGGCTCAGCCGATGTGCAACCCGGTAATCATGCCGTCCCGGACGGTGAAACGCTGGTCGAGCTCGGCGACGTGACCAGGGAAATCACCCTCCAGCCGGACCGAGACGACCCAGGTGTCACCGGCCCGGCGGACGCCTGTCACCTCGGACGTCCACGTGTAGGCGGACGCCACCTGCTCGCGCCAGGCGCGGATGGCCGGGCGGCCGGTGTGGGTCTGTCCCTCGTCGGTGACGGTCGCGTCCTCGGCGAAGGTCGCGGCGATGGCGGCGGGGTCGCCGGCCTCGGCCGCGGTCAGGTAGGCGCGGACGGGCTCGGGAATCAGGTCGGTCATGCGGCCCAGCGTCGGCGCTCCCGCGCGGGGAGGGTCAAGCGCTGGACTCTCCCCCGGGGAGAGGGCCGAGAATGGCGGCATGTCGCGGCTGCTGTCGGTGGGCGAGTTCGCCCAGCTCACCCACCTGAGCGTGCGCACGCTGCGGCGCTATCACGATTCCGGGCTGCTGGTGCCGGCCCGGGTCGACGACGCCACCGGTTACCGGTACTACGCGTCCGCGCAGATCCCGGACGCCCAGGTGATCCATCGGCTACGCGAGCTGGAC
>KL571274.1:0-840 GCA_000715855.1 Actinoplanes liguriensis | reverse complement strand
AGAGATGTGTATAAGAGACAGGCGCAGCCCCGACCCGGCCGAGCGCGCCCGCGTGGTCGCCACGCATCTGCGGCGGCTGGAGGATCAGCTGGAACGCACCCGGCAGGCGGTGTCCTCGCTGCGCCGGCTCCTGGAACCGCAGCCGGTGACGGTGGATCTGCGCCGGGAGCCGTCGCGCACGGTGGCCGCGATCGAGGAGACGGTCGCCCGGGACGACGTGCTCGGCTGGTACTCCGGGGCGATGGCCGAGCTGGACGTCGCGGTTCCGGCCCCGGGTGGGCCGCCGGGCGGGGTCTACGACAACGAGCTGTTCACCGCGGGTCGCGGGCGGGCGCTGGTCTATCTGCCGTCGGCCGAGCCGCCGGAGCGCGGGCGGGTCAGGCCGGTCACACTGCCCGCGGCCGAACTGGCGGTGACCGTGCACGCCGGGGACCACGACACGATCGAGGTCACGTACGGGCGGCTGGGGCGCTGGGTGGCCGAGCATGCGCTCGTCGTTGCCGGGCCGGTCCGGGAGCACTACCTGAGCGGTCCTCGGGACACCGCGGAGGCGGCGTCATGGCGTACCGAAATCGCCTGGCCGGTCTTCGCCGTCTCCGGGTGACCGATCAGACCGCGGGCGGATCGGGACGAAGCGAGCCGGTCCGGGCGTGTCAGACCGCGGGTGAGGCGAGCCGGTCGAGACGGTTGGCGATCATGTCGCAGCTGGTCAGGACGATCTCGGCGGCTCGGCGGGCGGCCGGCGTGAGCGTCCGCCCGTGGGCCAGTTGCCGCCACCGCTCCCCCGCGGCCGACGCCGCCGCCCAGGTGTCGCCGGCGGTCGCGTCCGGGGACATGCCG
>KL571273.1:38657-42971 GCA_000715855.1 Actinoplanes liguriensis | reverse complement strand
GCCCTGCACCCGTCGATGGCCGCCGACGCGAAGCCTGCCACGTCCGACAGCTCCGTCAACGGGGTGGGCCGGCGCGCGTTCCTCACCATCTGCACCCTGCTGCCCCCATTGATGCTGGTCATCCCGGACGTCGGGAACAACCCGATCGACCGGTTCGCCATCGGCGCGGGCTCGGCGACGCTGGTCGTGCTCGCCGCGATCCGGGTGACCGGCCTGATCCGGCAGGTGCAGGCGAACGCCGGTGAGCTGCGTGAGATCGCGATGTACGACGATCTGACCGGGCTGCCGAACCGGCGGCACTTCGAGGAGTCGCTGGCGGCCAACGCCCGTACGGGCAAATTGCGGGTCTTGTTCCTGGGTCTGGACGGTTTCAAGAACGTCAACGACGAGCTGGGCCGCCCGGTCGGCGACCAGGTCCTCACCGTGCTCGCCGCGCGGATCGCCGCGGCGGCGCCCGGCACACTGGCGGCCCGGCTCGGTGGCGACGAGTTCGCGCTGCTGCTGCCCGAGTCCGGTTCCGGCAGCGAGGTCGCGGACCGGCTGGTCACGGTGCTGGCCGCGCCGGTCGAGGCGGGCGGGCACGAGCTGCTGGTCGGCGCGAGCATCGGGCTGGCGAAGGCGGCCGAGCCGGTGGAGGTGCTGCGCCGCGCGGAGACCGCGATGCACGCCGCGAAGGAGACCGGCGAGCCCTACCGGCACTGGTCGCCGTCGCTCGACGAACGGGCCGGCGAGCACACCCGGCTCGGCGCGGAGATGCGGGCGGCGCTGCTCGCCGGCGATTTCCGCGTGGTCTACCAGCCGATCGTCGCCGTGCCAGAGGGCCGGGTCACCGCGGTCGAGGCGCTGGTCCGCTGGCAGCACCCGCAGCGCGGCCTGGTCAGCCCGGCGCAGTTCATCCCGGTCGCCGAGCGCAACGGGCTGATCGTCGACCTGGGCGCGTGGATCCTGCGGACCGCCTGTGAACAGCTCGTGACATGGCGCGCGACCCTGGGCGCCGACGCGCCGGACCGGATCAGCGTGAACGTGTCCGCGCGCCAGCTCGCCCGCCCGCAGTTCCCGGCGACCGTCGCGGACATCCTGACCAGCACGGGCCTGCCGGCGAGCTGCCTGACCGTGGAGGTCACCGAGACCGCGGTGTTCGGCGGCGGCCAGGCGGTGACGGCGCTGCACCAGCTGCGGGCGCTGGGCGTACGGATCGCGCTGGACGACTTCGGGACCGGGCACTCGTCGCTCGGGCTGCTGCACACCGTGCCGGTCGACGTGCTGAAGGTGGACAAGTCGTTCGTCGACCGGGTCACCGAGGCGGGGCGGCACGCCGTGATCGCCCGCGCGTTGATCCAGGTCAGTGACGGTCTCGGCCTGACCGCGGTGGCCGAGGGGGTGGAGACCGGGGAGCAGGTGGAAGCGTTGTACGCGCTCGGTTATCGCCTGCTCCAGGGCTACCACTTCGGCAAGCCGACGGCCGTCCCCGACTTCCGGCCCCGGGTTCACGCCCTCGACGCGTGAACCGCGGCCGGTCGGACCGCCGACCCCGACCACGCACAGGCCGGGAAGCAGCATCCACCAGCCCGAGTCCGGGCCGACCAGCGTGTACAGCGCGTTGCCGGCCCCGACCAGCACCAGCCCCCAGCCGATCAGGCGCCGGGGCGCGACCCCGTACAACAGCCGCCCGGCGACCGCGGCGACCACGAACGTGACCGCGGCCATCGGCGCGAGCACCAGGCCGGCGTCCATCGCGCCGAGCCCGAGGACCCGCTGCGCCCAGAGGGACATGAACACGAAGTTCGCGAACGCGGACGCGGTCAGCCCCGCCGCGCCGACCCCGAGGACGGTGAACGCCGGCCGGCGGAACAGCGCCAGGTCCAGCATCGGCTCGGGGCGACGGTCCCGGCGAACCGGAGCGTCCGCCATCAGACCCCCATTCAGCGGTAGTGGCGCAGCGCCTCCTCGAGGGTCCGCCGGGTCGCCGACGGCGGGTCCGCGGCCCGGCCGATCTCCTCCATGGCGTTCCGGTAGGTCTGCGACTCCTCGTGGTCGTCCAGGTAGATCGCGCTGTCCAGGTTCTCCAGGTAGACGACGTCGGCGAGGCTGCGCCCGCGGCAGCGCAGGATGGAGAACGAGGTGTTGCGCAGGGCGTAGAGACCGGACCGCGGCGGCAGGATCTGGATGCGGACCCGTTCGGTCGCGGCGATCAGGAACTCGATCTGCTCGCGCATGACGGCCGCGTCGTCGACCCCGTCGGTGAGCGCGCTGTGGTCCAGGATCACCCACGGGGCCGGCTTCGCGCTGCCCAGCACCATGGCCCGCCGGCGTTTGCGCACCTCGACGAGCCGCCGGACGTCCGCGTCGTCGTGCTGGGACCGCGACCGGATGATCGTCTCCGCGTAGGCCGGGGTCTGCAGGAAGCCGGGCACGAGCCGGATCTCGAAGACCCAGATCTGCTGGGCGATCGACTCCAGGACCAGATAGGAGCAGAACCGGTCGGAGAACGGGTCGCCGTAGTCCGACCACCATTTCCGCTCGTTGAGCCGGCTGTTCAGCTCCAGCAGTGCCAGGCGTTCCTCGGGGTCGTTCTCGCCGTAGAGGTCGAGCAGTTTCTCCAGTTCGGCGTCCCGGATGCCGATCCGTCCCAGCTCGATCCGGCTGATTTTGGACCCCGAGGCACCGATGTACGTCTTGGCCTGCGCGCTGGTGATGCCCCGCGACTCCCGCAGGATCCGCAGCCGGCGCCCGAGGAGCTGGTGGGCGGTGTCCGGACGCCCGGCGGCACCGTGGGGTGATGGGTGATTACGCGGCAACTAACTCTCCGTCGGGGGAAAGGTGGGCACGAGCCCAGCAGCCGAATCGTGCCCGTCGATCCCACCAGCGACAAGGGCCGCTGCGAACATGCACCTGCCTAGGGTTGAGGAAATCCCCCTTCGGAGTGAGTTCTCCGGCGCATGACGACGGCGACCAGGAGCAGCCCGGCGGCCACCACAATGATCAGGATGAGCCGGCCCCGTCCGGTGCCGCTCGGCGCGGGTGCGGCCGCGGGGATCGCCGACGGCGCCGCGGCGGGCAGCGCCGGGTCGGCGACCGTGAACGTGTACGACCCCTGGACCGTGTGCCCGTCGGAGGAAACCACCCGGTAGGCGACCGTGTAGGCGCCGTTGCCCAGCACCCGCCCGAGCGTGATCGTTCCCGACCCACCGTCGACCGCGGGCTTGGCGGCCGGGATCGGCTGCCGTGCGGTGTCGCTGACGACGATCGTGGTGAAGTCCGGGTTGAGCCGCTCGCTGAACGTCAGCGTGACCGTGGCCGGAGCGCTGGTCAGGACCGTGTCCTTGGCCGGGCTCGCGGTGAGCAGCCGGGTGTGCGCCCAGGCCGGGGACGCCGGTGCGAGGATCGCGAGCAGCAGCCCGATCAGGACAGGGACTGCTCGCCGATCCAGCCGCCGGGGGCGCACCCGGGCGGGACGGCGAAGACGGCGGAGCCGATCGGGGTGATCCATTCGTTCAGCAGGTCCTTGTCGGCTAGGCGTTGCTGGATGGGGACGTACTGCCGGGCGACGTCACGCTGGTAGGCCGCGAAGATCAGGCCCGCGTCGGGGCGGCCGGCCGCGTCCGGAGCACCGTCGTAGTTGTAGGGCCGGCGCAGGATCTTCAGCGCCGGATCGGTCACGTGCGCGCGGGTGACGTGCGAGTAGTCGGGCATCGCCGGGAGCCCGGTGGCGTCCAGCGCGGTGAAGTCGGGCTCGTCGTGCTCGGCGGTTCCGCTCAGCGGCGCGCCGGACTCCAAGCGGCGGCCGGTCGCGTTCTCCTTGTCGGTCACCGAGAGGATGTCCCACTTCTCGATCTCGGCACGGATCCGCCGCACGACCAGCGTGGTGGAGCCGTCCGGGTTCCAGACCGCGGCCTCCATCGCCGCGTCGCGCGGGTTGGCGGTGCCGTCGAGCTGACCGAGCACGTTGCGCTGGGTGTGCTCGGGCGCCTGCACACCGGGGCTGCGCCGGAACCCCTGCTGGACCCAGCGGATCGCGGCGAACGGCCGGGCGTCCTTGATCAGCATCCGCTGGGCGTGCGCGACGGTCAGCGGATCGTCGGCGCAGATCTGCAGCAGAAGATCACCGCCGGACCAGCGCGCCTGCAACCGGTCGATCCGGAACGCCGGCAGGTCGGCGACCGGGCTGGTCAGACCGGCCGCCCGGTAGAGGCCCGGCCCGAAACCGAAGGTGACCGTGAGCCGGGCCGGCAGCGTCGCCAGGGTCGCGTCGGTGTCGCCGAGCGCCGGGACGCCCTGGGTGAGGCGGGACGCGTCGTCGGTGAGCAGCCGCAG
>KL571273.1:38146-38459 GCA_000715855.1 Actinoplanes liguriensis | reverse complement strand
CAGCATCCGGCCCAGGGCGGCCCGGTCGGTGCTTTTCGCCAGGGTGAACGCGACGAAAGCGGCGTGCGCCGGCGGATCCTGGGTGACACCGGCCTGGCGCGGGCCGTGGAAGGAAATTGTCGCCGTTCCGGTGCCGGTGTTGGTCCCGGTCGCGGCCGCCGCGGGCGCGGTCCGGACGGTGGTGGCGGCGAGACCCGCGGCGGCGCCCCCGGCGAGGAGGCGCCGCCTGCTGACCGTCGTCACGGCCGGCTCGACGACGACATCGACATGTCCGGGGCGTAGCTCTCGCCGGCGCCGGCGAACGGCTTCGCGG
>KL571273.1:36868-37939 GCA_000715855.1 Actinoplanes liguriensis | reverse complement strand
CGGCTTCGCGGTGGCGGTGAACGTCACCGCGGTGCCGTCGGAAAGTTTCAGGTCGAAGGTGACCTGGTCACCGGCTTTGATGTCCTTCGCGGGTTTCATCAGCATCAGGTGGTCGCCGCCGGGCGACAGCTCGTGCGTGCCCTTCGCCTTGATCACGAAGCCGCCCGCCTTCGGCTGCATGACCATCTTGCCGTCCTTCATGGTCATCTCGTGCAGCTCCATCGGCGACGCCGTCGACTCGGCGGCGGTGACGGTGATGTCCTTGCCGGTGTCATTGACCAGCACGCCGAACGCGGCGGTCATGGTGCCGGCGTCGGCCGCCTTCACCCAGGGGTCCTTGATCGTCAGGGTCGTCGCGGCCGCGGATGCCGTTGTGGCCGGCCCCGCTGCCGCCGTCGTCGCCGTTGTCGCCGCCTTGTCGTCGCCGCAGCCGGTCAGACCGAGGGCGAGCGCTGTCGCCACGATGAGGAACTTTCGCATGCCCCATAGGTCTCGATCGGCGCGGGATTAGTTCCCGCCCAGAACATGATTTTTCAGGATTTTCCCGCCTCGGCCAGAAACGCGTTGTACCTGGCGAGGTCGTCCTCGTCCCCCGACGCCTCGGCCCGGTCCGCCGCGCGGTCCAGCCGTGCCTGCTCCCGCTCGTCGGACCGGATCCACTGCCGTACCAGCAGCAACATCACCACCACCGCGGGAAGCTCGCCGAACGCCCAGGCCAGCCCCGCCCCGAGGTGCTGGTCGGCGAGCAGCGACGACGCCCACGCCGGGTGCACCGACGTGTACCAGCCGGCGGCGATCACCGTCGTCGACTGCAGCAGCACGAAACCGAAGAACGCGTGCGCGACCATCGCCAGGAAGTGCACGACGGTCAGCATCGCCGGATGGACCCGCCGCCGGCCCGGATCCTCCCCGATCAGCACCCAGAACAGCAGATAGCCGGCGAGCACGAAGTGCACGAGCATCGCCAGGTGCCCGAGGTGGTACCGCATCAGCGTGGCGAGCAGGTCCCCCAGGTAGAGGCCGTACAGGCTGACCACGTAGATCCCGAGCGCGACCAGCGGGTGGCCGAGC
>KL571273.1:34935-36562 GCA_000715855.1 Actinoplanes liguriensis | reverse complement strand
AGATGTGTATAAGAGACAGGGTCACCGGCGCGCCGCCGACGAGCAGGATCGGCACCACCATCGACAACACCATGTGCTGGACCATGTGGGCGCTGAACAGCACATACGCGTACCGCGCGAAGCCCGTCATCGTGATGGCGCCGAGCACCAGCAGGCCGCCGATCCACGACAGCGTGCGACTCACCGGCCAGTGGTGACCGGCCCGCCGCATCCGGAGGACGCCCGCCAGGTAGGCGACGATGCCGACCACCACCGCGCCGAGGAAGAAGAAGTCCGGAAGAAAATCACCGACCATCCGTACGGCGGTAGGTGCCCCCGGCGGCGTGAACCCGAGCAGCTCGACGAGCGGGTCCGGCGACCCGGCGTCCTCGGCGACCGGCGCCGGCGTCCGGGACAGCGCGACCGCGAGGCCGACCGCCGCGCCGAGCACCACCAACTCGCCCAGCGCGAGCCGCACGAAACTTTCCGACCACAGTGCCCGGCGCCGGTGGATCGCGCCGATCACGCCGACGACCAGCAGGGCGGTGACCTTCAGGAGCACCAGCGCGCCGTACCGGGAGCCCCACAGCGGCGCCCAGTCCCCCAGCCGGACCGCCGCGTTGGCGACCCCGCTGATCGCCGTCGCCACGAAACAGCCGAGGGCGAGCCGGCTGTAGCGCCCGGCCGTGCCCGCGAACCGCCGGTGCCGCCGGACCAGCAGCAACCCGGCCAGCCCGCCGACCCACAGCGAGGCCGCGAGCACGTGCACGGCCAGGCTGGTCACCGCGATCTGGTGGTTGCCGGCGCCGGCCGCGTGCCCGGTGAACGCGGGCGGCACGATCGCGGCCATCGCCACCACGGCGGTGACCGCGGCCAGGCCGCGCGAGGTCCCGCCCCGGCTCAGCACGGCCGCGGCGAGCGCCAGGCCGGTCTGCAGCAGCAGTGCCTGCCCCTGCGAGACGGAGAACGCGAAGCTGACCACGGACGGGCGGCCGATCTGCCCGACCGGGACGGCCAGCACGTCCGAGACGGTGAGGACGATCAGGACGGCCGAGCCGGCCGCCCACAACAGAGCGAGCCAGGTCGTGCGCCGCAGCAGCCACCACCCGCGGGCGGCGACGCTCGGCCCGTCCCCGGGCAGTAGGAACGCGGCGGTCACCGTGAGGCCGACGGTGAGGACGCCCAGCAGGTTCACCAGCAGGGTGACGACCGGAAGCCCCCACTCGGTGCCGGCGCCCGGGCTGGGAATCCCCGGCAGCACCGCGTCGTCGACCGCTCCCCCGAACCGCAACGCCCCCACCAGGACGACCACGGCCGCCACCACCGGCGCTATCCGCACTACTCGCACGGTTGCTCAGTCGGTCCGCCCGCCACTTTGGTTCCCGGCATGATCCACATCTCAGCCCCGGTGCACGACAAGCCCCTCCGAACCACCCGCGGCCAGCGCCACCCCACCGTCGAGTGTGAACAGCACCGGGTCGAACCCGTGACCGATCTCGCCCAGCGACTCCCCGGTCGTCGCGTCCCACCGCCGGATCACCTCGTCGGCGCCGGACGTCAGCAGGTACGACCCGGCGATCAAGACGGTCGCGGCCTCCGTACCAGGCCGGATCGGGCTGCCGATCCTGTCTCTTATACACCTCTCTGA
>KL571273.1:31311-34746 GCA_000715855.1 Actinoplanes liguriensis | reverse complement strand
TATAAGAGACAGGGCCCCAGCGGCGGATCTCGTCGCTCCAGCCACCGGTCGCGACCAGCGCGGTGCCGGTGGGAAGCCGGAACGCCGTCACGCCGATCACGTGGTCGCGGTGTTCGCCGAGGTCCGGGAGCATCTTCCCGGTCGCCGGACTCCATCGGTGGACGGGAAACGGGCCGCCGTGACCCGTGCCGTACAGCGTTCCCTCGTCGTCGACCGCGAGATCCCAGATCGTGTCGGTGGTCGTGCTCCCGAGACACGGCTCTCCGGTCACGACGTCGAACCACGCGAGCCCGGAGTCGGTGGCGACGGCGAGGACCGGATTCCCGCCCCCGGGGTAGCAGACCTCCGTGGCGTTCACCGCGCTCCGGAGGTCGAAGAGCGTGGTCCGCTCGCCGGTGACCGGATCCCAGGCGGCCAGGGGGACGTCCGGGCCCTCCGCGATCAGGCGCACGCCGCCGGCGGGGAGCCGGGCAGCCGCCACGTTCCAGACTGCTGTCACCGGGGGTCGGCCAGGCGGTGCAGGGTCAGGGCGGCCAGGGACGGGGCGTCGACGATCTGGCCGGAACGGATCATCGTGGTGATCTCCTGGTCGGTGAACGCGCGGTGGATCATGTCCTGTTCGGCCGGCTCGCGGTCGGGCTCGCCCTCGTCGAGGTCTTCCGCGAGGTAGACGTCGAAGCCCTGGTTCGAGAAGCCGTACGCCTCGAAGAGGTGCCCGAGGTGGGTGAGCCGCGCCGTGCGGAGCCCGGTCTCCTCGGCGAGCTCCCGCCGGGCCAGCTCGGCCCGGTCCCCGCCGGCGCCGTGGCCCCAGCTGCCCTGCGGGAACTCCCAGGCCCGCCGCCCCACCGGGTACCGGAACTGTTCCACCAGCCAGAACCCGTCCCGCCACCGCGGCATCACCAGCGCGAAGTCCGGTTTCTCGACGACGCCGTAGATGCCCGGGCTCCCGTCCGGACGGCGGATCTCGTCCTCGCGGACGGTCATCCACGGGTTCTGATACACGACGCGACTGCTCACCCGTTCCATCGCGCGATCATCCCAGTGGTCCGCCGGCGGCGGGGAGGACCGCGGTCAGGTCGAGCGAGGGCCAGCGGCCGACGGCCCACTCCGGCCAGCCGGGCCATCCCGGTGGCGGGCCGGGGATCGTCTCGCCGCGCAGCTCAGGGGCACCGGGGGCCTCGAACCAGCCCCGCCACTCGTCGAGGTCGGCGTCGGTCATCGGGAATGTCGTGTGTGCCGCGGTCGCCTGCCGGTGGGCGACCCGGGCGCGCTGGACCTCCCGGTCGACGGGCAGGTAGACCACTCGGCAGGTCACCCCGGCCGTGGCGGCCAGCCGGCGCAGCGCCGACCGTTCGTCGCGGCTCCAGAGTCCGAAGTCGAGCACGACGGAGGTGCCCAGTCGTAACGTCTGGAAGGCGAGGGTGATGAGCCGGCCTTCGAGCAGGTCGCGCTTGTTGTCGGGCTGCGAGCCGTCGAACAGGGAGATCATCCACTCGTCCGGGGTCATCCGGAGCGCGTGGTGCTGTGCGGCGAGCTCCCGGGCACGGGTGGTCTTGCCCGCGCCGGGGAGCCCGACCATGAGGAGAAGCTGGGGTGCGGCGGATGGCTGATGCTGCGACACGGATTCGCTCCCGGGGCACGCGGGATGACCCGGCAGCTCGGTGGTTCGCGAGAGAGCTGCCGGAAGGACGCTCATCCGGCGGCACGCCCGGCGCCGATCACGGCGTGGCAGGCGGGACCGCCGTCAGGCGCCGGTGCGGATCTGCGTGCAGGCGAAGCAACCCATGCCGCCACCCTAGCCGCCCACGTCGCACCCTCAGGGACTGACCAGGACGATCTTGCCGCGTCGCGGGCCGGACTCGACGGCGGTGTGGGCGGCCGCCACGTCGTACAGGGGAAATTGGGCCTCGATCGGGACCTCGAAGCGGCCTTCGGTGAAAAGTCTCGCCGCCAGCGGGAGGCCGTGACGGCCGTGCGGCTCGCCGGCCAGCTCACCCATCGACAGGCGAACGCCATGGGACGCGGCGGTGCGGTCGGCCAGGGTCAGCACCGACGACGGGTCCCCGGTCAGCGTGATCAGTTCCGGTAGCGAGCCGGCGCCGGCGACGTCCAGGGCGCGGTCGGCGTGAGCCACGCGGGAGGGCAGGCCGGGGCCGTACGTGGTCGGCTCCGCGCCGAGAGAACGCAGGAAGTCGTGGTTGCCGGGGCGGGCCGTGCCGATCACGCGGGCGCCCCGGGCCACAGCCAGCTGGACCGCGACACTGCCGACGCCACCGGCCGCGCCATCGATCAGGAGGATCATTTCCGGACGTACGCCGAGAAGGTCCAGCGCCCGGGTAGCGGTCTCGACGCTGGTGCCGGCCGCACCCGCCTGCGTCCACGGCATCGCCGGCGGTTTCACGGCCCAGGACCGGAGCACCGCGAACTCCGCCGACGCGCCACCCAGCCGGGCCAGGTCGACGCTGCCGAAGACCTCGTCGCCGGGCTGCACGCCGGTGACGCCGGGGCCGATCTCGTCGACGATGCCGGCCGCGTCGACACCAGGGATGTGCGGCAGTGCGAGGCGGGCGCTCATCGGGGTGCGGCCGGCGCGCAGGGCCGCGTCGACCGGGGAGACGCCGGCGGCCATCACCCGTACGCGAATCCGGTCCTGATCGGGATGCGGCGAAGGCGCATCGGCGACGCAGAGCACTTCCGGACCGCCGAGACGTGTGTATTGAGCTGCGAACATGGCGGTACCGTACGGCGAAGCGGAGCACCTGTTCCGGAACGTCGACGAAGTGAGAGAAGGGCGGGCCGGCGATGTCTCGGATGGCGCGGTCGGACGCCCGGGCGAACCGGGAGCGGGTGATCGGCGCCGCGCGGAAGACGTTCGCCGACGACGGTCTCGACGCGCCGATGCGGGAGGTGGCGCGGCGTGCCGGGATCGGGGTGGCGACGCTGTACCGGCATTTTCCGACGCGCGCGGAGCTGCTGACGGCGGTTCTCGCCGAGCAGGTGGCGGCGTGCTCGGCGCGGATGCGGGCGGCGCTGGACGATCCGGATCCGTGGCGGGCCCTGGAGTCGACGATCCGGGAGTTCGCGGAGCGGCAGGCGGTCGACCGTGCGCTGAACGAGGCGTTGTTCGGGGCGCACGACGCGTTCCGGGAAGAGCGACGGGAACACGGTCAGGGCCTGAACACGCTGGTCGAGCGGGCGCGGAAGGCGGGTGCGCTCCGGGCCGGGGTGGACGCCGACGACGTACGCGCCGGGTTGCTCGCCATCGCGTCGCTGCGCCATCGGTCCCCCGAGGTGATCGGCAAGCTCCGCGACCTGATCGTGGCCGGGCTCCGCGTCCGTTAACGAAGTCCGAAATCGCCCAGCAGGTCGGTGATCGTCAGGACCTGGCGCACGATCGGCAACGGGTCGCGCAGCACCAGCCGGCAGCCCTCGGCG
>KL571273.1:21880-31112 GCA_000715855.1 Actinoplanes liguriensis | reverse complement strand
CCAGCCGGCAGCCCTCGGCGGCGGCCGCCTTGTGGCACTCCACCAGGGCCTGGACGCCGGCCGAGTCGACGAACGTCAGGCTGCGCACGTCGAAAGCGATCACCTCGGCGGGCGCGCCGGCCAGGACCTGATGAAAAGCGGTCACCAGCGCGGTGGTGTTGGGAGCATCCAGCTCGCCGGCGAGATCGAGGCGGACCGTCCGGGCGTCCACGGCCACCGGCGCGCCGATGCGCAGTGCGTGTTCTTGCTCCACAAATCTCTCCAGCGTCGATGGCGGCCGTCCGGCGTCCGGCGCGACAAGCGGACCGTCAGCGACAGTACGTGATGAGACCGCCTCTCCGAGCGCCCGGCGCGTCGCCGCCCCCGGAGGGCGACGCGGTCACCCGAACGGGAGCGGGATCAGCGCATCGCGTCGCTGATCGACTTGACGCCGCCGTGCGCGGTCATCCCGCCGTCGACCGGGATCTCGGCGCCGGTGATGAACGACGACTCGTCGCTGACCAGGAACACCACGAGCGGCGCGACCTCGTCGACGGTTCCGGTGCGGCCGAGCGGGGTCTCCGCGACGTTCGCGTCCCGGAAGGCGGGCGCGGCCGACGCGGTCATCGGCGTCTCGATGTAGCCCGGGTGCACGGTGTTGACCCGGATGCCGCGCGGTCCCAGCTCCAGACAGGCGGCCTTGGCCAGGCCGCGAAGGGCCCACTTCGAGGCGGTGTACGCGATCGGGTAGTGCCCGGTGAGCGCGGCGACCGAGCCGACCACGACGATCGAGCCGCCGCCGGTCATCAGCGGGGTGAGCGCCTGGATGCCGAGCAGGGTTCCGGTCACGTTGACGTCGGAGACGCGGCGCAGGTCGGCCGGGTCGAGCTGGTCCAGACGGGCGCGCCAGGTGATGCCGGCGTTGGCGACCAGGGCGTCCACTCTGCCGTACCGCTGCCGCAGCTCGTCTGCCAGCGTCGCCCAGCCGGCCGCGTCGGTGACGTCCAGCGTCCGGAGGCCCGGGCGGGGTTCGACGTCACAGCCGATGACGGTGGCGCCCTCCGCGGCGAGAAGTTTCGCCTCGGCGGCGCCCTGGCCCTGGCCGGCGCCGGTTACTACGACGATCTTGCCGCTGACTCGCACGCTCCCACGATCCGGGTGGGCGGGGTGTTCCGGAAGACGGAATTGCCTATGCGGGCCATCAGCACGGCTGATGACGAGGTTCGTCGCTCGGTGTCGCGGCACTGTTCGATCACGGCGCTGCAGCGATTCCCGGTCAGGGCGCTGCAGCCGTTTTCGACCACGGGGGTGCCACGCTGCTCGGTCCCAGTTGCGGGACGCTGCTCGGTCCCGGTTGCGGGACGCTGCTCGGTAACGGTTGCGGGACGCTGCTCGGTAACGGTCGTGGGACGCTGCTCGGCTGTGGTTGCGGGGCGCTGCTCGGTCGTGGCGCAGCGGCGCTTCTCGATCAGGGCGCAACCCGCGGCGAGGAGCAGGCCGAGCGTCATACCGAACGCGGCGCCGAGCAACGGGTGATGGGCGAACGTAGCGCCGCCGGCCCGGCCCAGCCCGAACGCGTAGATCGACCAGGCGACACCCGCCACCGCGCTGAACAGCCGGAACCGGCCCGCCGGCAACGCGGCCGATCCGGCGGTGACGGTGGTTGCCGTCCGCCCGTACGGGATGAATCTTCCCACCAGGATCGCTGTCCCGCCGTACCGCTGAAGTGCTCTTTCGCCCTTCTGCCGGACCTCGGCCATCCGGCCGCGCGTCAGGCGGCCGGCCCGGCGCCCGAGCCGGTAGGAGATCTGATCACCGGCGATTCCACCGGCGGGGACCGTGCCGAGAAGCGCGGCGACGTTCGGCGAGCCGGTCGCGGAGAGCGCGAACAGGCCGATCACCAGCGTCTCGGACGGCATCACCGGGAAGAACCCGTCGATCGCGACGGCTACGAAGACGACCACATAGAGCCACGGTGAACAGATCAGTGGCATCAGGTGGTGCAGCACCGTCGTTTCTCCCTCCATCCGTTGTCACCGACCGTACGGATGAGGGAGGCACCGCTTCGATGGTGCAGACCCGCCGATCACGGTAGGGCCAACACCACCAGCCGAAGACGACTCGCGGGTTTCGGCGGGATGCCTTTCAGCTGCCTGCCGGGTTATGAGGCGGCGCGGATGCGCCCGGCAGCGGAGCCTCGTTGTGACGGCGCCGCCGGGATGTAGGGCGGCGCGACGCCCCAGCCCCAGTGCGGCATCGGCGCCTCCAGCGGCGGGGTGGCGCCGGGTTGCGAGTTCGCGAGGGCCAGGCGGGTGCCCCACTCGAGGTAGGCCACGAACGCGGACCGGAACTCCGGATCGTCCGGCAGGCCCACCTCGTCCGCGGCGTCGATCAGCAGGTTCACCCAGCGGCGGCGCTGCGGCTCGGTGATCCCGCGACCCAGGTGATGGCCGAGCATGTGGGCGTAGCCGCCACGCTCGGTGCTGTAGCGGGCCGGGCCGCCGAAAACTTCCGCCAGCCACATCGCCACGTAGTGCGGGTGGTGCGAGTCCATCCGCGCGAAGAGGGGGCCGACCACCTCGTCGGTAAGAACCTTCTCGTAGAACCGTCCGGTCAGCCGTTCGAAGGCTTCCGCGCCGCCGGCCCATTCATACAGGGTGGGTACGTCCGTCATGCGTCCACCGTAGACCCTGCAACACTGTAATCATGTAATTTACCGCCACGGAAACTGCGGCGCCACGCGGCATCCGGTCATGGAAAACTTCCGACGTACGCGAGGGCGAACCCCACCGTCGGCACCCCGAACAGCACGGAGACGACGGCAAGTTTCGCGATGCTCGGCTTACGCGTCAGAACGGCGTACGCGGAATAAAGCACCGGAACCATCAGGAGCTGCGGAAGCAGGGTGGCGCGCGGCACCACCACGTCGAGCGTCGCGCAGATGATCGTCGTCGCCAGCGCCGAACCCCAGAGAAAGAGCCCGAGCCAGTACGCCGTCCGGGCCCCGAAGCGCACCGCGAAGGTGACGTCGCCGGCAGCGCGGTCGGCGGCCAGATCGGTGACGGTGGTCGGCACGTAGAGCGCGGCGGCGAAAAGCACCCCCATCATGCCGAACTGCCACGGGAACTCCCCCGGCGCACGCGTGATCGCCCAGCCCGCCGCCGGCGACACCAGCCCGACGACCAGTGCATTCACGACGATGTCCCAGCCCGGGCGGGTCTTGAGGCGCAGCGGCGGCACGCTGTAGGCCCAGCCGAGCACCAGCACGCCGGCGACCCCGAGCACGAACAGCGGCCCGACCAGCCGCGCCGTCCCGAGTGACGCCAGCGCCGTCAACCAGTACCAGCCGCGCAGCCGTCGCGCCGAGACCAGGCCGGTGACCAGGGGCGCGTTCGCTTTCCGGGGGTTGGTGCGGTCGCTCGGCAGGTCGTGGAGGTCGTTCTGGGCGAGCACCGCGCCCCAGATCAGCGGGCCGAGCACCAGCAGCGCCAACAGCGATCGGGGCAGGTCCGGCGGCACCCAGGCGCGGCCCGCGAGCACCGTCCCGAGATAGGCCGGCACCCAGGAGACCGGCCAGAACCACGGTCGCGACACTGCCAGCAGGAGGGTGGCAGGCCGTTCCGACAGAGCCGTCATGCCCCGCATCGTCATCCCCCTGTCCTGTGCGTCCGCTGAGACCGCCCCCGGCAGGCCCGCGGCTCGCCGGGGAAGAATGACCCTCATGAGGTGGATCGTCGGCATCGTGGTGGCGCTTCTCGCCGTGTGGGCCGCGCTGGTGGTCGCGTTGCTGCTGGTCAAGCCGGACAAGTTCCGGCTCGGGGAAGCTTTGCGGCTGCTCCCCGATCTGCTGCGGCTGCTCCGTCGCCTGGCCGCGGACCGGACGTTGCCGCGCGGCGTCCGGATCCGGCTCGGCCTGCTGCTCGCCTACCTCGCGGTCCCGTTCGACCTGATCCCGGATTTCGTCCCGGTCCTCGGCTACGCGGACGACGCGATCCTCGTCATCGCGGTCCTGCGGTCCACGGTCCGCCGCGCCGGCCTCGACGCCGTCCGCCGGCACTGGCCCGGCACGGAGGAAGGTTTCGCCGCGCTGACTCACCTCACCGGCATCAACCGGTGAGCTGAGGGTGGCCCGGATCAGGATGCCGGGATCTTGGTGACCGCGATCGACTGCACTCCGCCGCCGAAAACGGTCGTGAACTCGGCGCGCATCGGGCCGGCGGCCGGGATCACGCGTTTCTCCAACTGCAGGACGCCGCTGTGGGTGGCCCCGTCGCCGATGTCGGCGGTCCAGTCCTTGGCGAAAGAATTTGCCGCGTACGTGCGGCCCTGCGCGTCGGAGAGCTGGAACATCGCCGCGGGCAGGGTGAGCCGCCTCCCCGAGTTGTTGACCAGCTGCACGTGGACGCGACCTTTTCCACCGGAGTTCTCGATCCCGGTGACAGTCATCGTCAGGCCACCGTTGCGGGCCGACCGTGAGCCGGCCGAGATCACCTCGACCGGGCCGTCCGCCGCCGTCCGGCTGCCGAAACGCGGCGTCAGCGCGGAGACCGGCGCGCCGTCGAGCACCAGGAGCAGGCCGCCCAGGCTGACGATGATCAGCAGCAGGGTGAGCGCGAGGTGCGCTTTCTGGCTGCCGTGCCGAGCGGCGGCCTTGGCCATCGAGGATCCGATCGAGGCGAGGATGCCACCGAAGCCGACGCCGAGGAAGTACACGACGCCGACCGGCACACCGGACGGCAGCTCGGCGCCGAGCACGTCGCTCGGGCTGGTGACGTCGTCACGGGCGAAGCCGAACACGATCGACGCCCAGCCGGTGAAACCGGCGAGCACCACGATCACGCCGAGCACGATCAGGACGCGTCCGGGCCCGGAGCCGACGAAGAACGCCTGGAACGGCCCCTCGTCCTGGGGATGCTCGTGCTGGTGGTGATGGGTTCCGTAGAACTTCTGGTCACCAGCGGCCTGATAGACCCGGCCCTGCCCGCGCGCGGTGCCCCGCATGTGGATTCGTGGGTCCTGGCCGTCGCTCACTCGTTGATCACCATGTCACCGGCGGACTGATAGTTACGGCCCTGGTCCCGGGCGTCGGCCTGCATCGTCACCGTGCGGTTCGACTGCTGCGAGGCGAGGGCGGACAGCTGCCGGAGAGCGAGCTCGAGATCCTGCCGGGCGCCCGGATTCGACACGAGCAGCTCGGCGAAGCGGTGCCGCCAGTCGGCGCGGACCGCGTCCTCGACACCGGAGCTGCCACCGCGCCGCGCCATGCGACGATCTGGTCCGCGCTGTCCAGGTCCGCGTCCAGGCTCCCGGCCTGGTCCGGCCGGTTCCGGCGCCAGACGCCGGTGAGCAGAGCCCGCGCCTGCTTCCAGGCATCGGTCGCCATCAGTCCGACGATCGTGGTCGCGGCGGACGTGGCCAGCATTTCCAATTCGGCAACCATGAGATCTCCCGCGAATTGATCGATTCAGAAGCGATGGCGGAGCCTATGACCGCCGCTGTCAACATCGGAATCCGCGAGTCCGGTAACCGTCACGATGTATTTTTCGCGCACTCCGCGCCTCGCCGGAAGAAAGCCGATTCCGTACGGGCCGCGGCCAGTATCGTGAGCCGATGCGCCGGGACGATTTCACCTATTCCGAGGTGGGTGCCACCCGGGATGATCTGCTGCCCGCGGGTTACGGAATCGTGCAGCGCGACGTCGTGGTGGGCGACGGCCGGGCGGCGTTCGAGCGCGCCACCGAGGGCCTTTTCGGCTGGCAGATGCACCGCAAGGCCGGCCTGAGCGTCAGGCACGGCACCGCGAGAGCCGCCGCCGGCGTCGTCGTGGTGCTTCGCGCCGGGTGGGTGCTGCCGGTGCCCTGCAAGGTCGTTTACACCGTCGGCGAACAGAATCGGCGCGGATTCGCCTACGGGACGCTGCCCGGGCATCCGGAGCAGGGTGAGGAAGCTTTTCTGCTGCGGCTGACGGAGTCGGCGCCGTCCAGTTCAGCATCAGGGCATTCAGCCGGCCACGATCTGTCCTGGCGAAAGCCGGTGGGCCGCTGACCCGGATGGTCCAGGAATTCGCGACGGATCGATATGTGCGAGCGGTGCGCGATCTCGCGACCGGCCGCACGAAATCCTGAGGAGACTTCGTAGTCGCGCGGGCACGGCTGACGACGGCCCGGAGGAACGGGGCGGCAGAATCGCAGGTGTCCAGAACACCCGCGGTCGCGTCATGGCCATCGCCGTGACGCGAGGGAGGAAGTGAAGCACCGTGACCACCGAGTCCGCAGACGGCCAGGGAGTGCGCAGCATTCAGCGCGCTCTGGACATCCTTTCGCTGCTCAGCGAGGACCGTCCGCTCATCGCCGTGCGCGACATCGTCGCCGCCACCGGCCTGGCGAAAACCACCGTCATCCGAATCGTGCAGACCCTGGAGCAGAGCGGTCTGCTGTGGGCGACCAGCTCCGGATACATGGCGGGGCCGGGGCTGTGGCGGTGGGCGCACCTGGCCCGCCGGGGCTGGGAGTTGCCTCCGGAGACGCAGCGGCTGATGCGTGAGCTCGCGTCCCGCGAGCGAGAGACGGTCAACGTCTACGTGGTACGGGACATCGTGCGCGTCTGCATCGCCCAGCAGGAGTCCCCGCAGCCACTGCGGCACGTCGTGCACGTCGGTGACGAGCTGCCGCTGTGGGCGGGCGCGTCCGCGAAGATCCTGCTGCGCAACGCCTCGCCGGCACTGCTGGAACGGGTCGCGCGCTCCTCGCCGTACGGCGAAGGGCATGTCCGCAAGATGCGTGAGTGGATCGACGAGGCGGCCGGGGCGGGATTCGCCGCCAGCCACGGTGAGCGGGAGAACGGGCTGTCCGCCGTGGCCGTGCCGATCCTCGGTCGTTCCGGCAATGTGGTCGCGGCGCTGACCCTGAGCGGTCCCACGGTCCGCTTCACCGAGGAGCGTGTCGCCGAGTTCGCCAAGTCGCTCGGCGCCGCCGCCGATCACCTGAACGAACGGGGTTTCGATCACCCGCTGTTCTGAAACTCTCCGCCTTGCCGTCGCGAGACCACCGGACGGACCCTCAGAACCGCCCTAAGGTCCAGCTCACCACAGAAAGGCTGCTCAAGGCCTGACGGAGTTCCGCCTCTCAGACCTTCTGGACCGCTGAGCGGACCGCGGATACAGTGCGGGTATGACGGACACCGATGTCGCCGACCGGTGGATCACCGCGGGTTGTGCGTCCCCACCGGGGCGGAAACGGGTCGGGGCCCGATCCCGCACGTCGTCCGCCCGACCCATCTGAGGTGATGCCATGCTCTCGATCGCCACCGCCTCGCTCTCCGGGATCCTCGACGACAAGCTGGCCGCGGCCGCGGCAGCCCGCTTCCAGGGCATCGAACTGGCCGAAAGTGATCTGGTCTCCTCGCCGTGGTCACCGGCGCGGATCCGGCAGGAATGCGCGCGGCGCGGGCTCACCATCGACCTCTATCAGGCACCGCGCGACGTCGAGGCCGTCCCGCCGCGGGAGTTCGCGGCGACGGTGCGCTGGGCGGAGCGGACGTTCGACGTACTGGAAAAGCTCGGATCCGGAACGCTCCTGGTGCGCTCCTCGTCCTCGCCGGACACCGTCGACGACGACGATCTCGCCGCCGAGCAGCTCGCCGACCTGGCCGGGCGGGCCGCGGCGCGGGGTCTGCGGATCGCGTTCGAGGCACAGGCCGGCGGGCGGTTCGTGACCACGTACGCGCGGGCCTGGCGCATCGTGCGGCGGGCCGGCCACCCGGCGCTGGGGCTGTGCCTGGACAGTTTCCAGGTGCTGGCGACCGGCGACGACCCCGCCGGGATCCGGGTCATTCCCGGCGGAAAAATCTTTCACCTGCAGGTGGCCGACTCGACGAACCGGCGGCAGCGGATCCTTCCCGGGCTCGGCGGGTTCGACCTGACCGGATTCGTCGCCCACGTGCTCGGCACCGGATACGACGGGCCGCTGTCGTTGGAGGTTTTCAACGACGTGTACCGCCAGGAGGACCCCCGGCACGCGGCGATCGACGGGATGCGGTCGCTGCTGGCGCTCCAGGAATCGGTGCGTCACGCCGACCGGCCGGCGGCGCGGGACCCTGGTGGGCTGCCGTCGGCGCCGGAGCTCGGCGGGCACGCGTTCACCGAGCTCGCGGTCGACGAAGTGTCCGGGCCGCTGGTGGCGCGGGCGCTGACCGGCCTCGGCTTCGTCCACGCCGGCCAGCACCGCACCAAGCCGGTCCAGCTCTGGGAGCAGGCGGACGCCCGTGTCCTGCTCAACTTCGGGTCACAGCGCACGGTCGCGCCCGGCACCGCGGCGGTCTGTGCCCTCGCGGTGTCCAGCGCCGATCCGACCGCCTCCACGAGACGAGCGGAGATGCTGCTCGCGCCGGTGTTGCCGCGTCTGCGTGAGCCCGGCGAGGCGGAGCTCAACTCGGTCGCCGCGCCGGACGGCACCGCCGTGTTCCTGGTCCGCACCGGCGCCGACCGGGACACCTGGCTGCGCGACTTCACGCCGACCGGGAACCGCGCGCAGAGCGCCGGGATCACCGGGATCGACCACGTCTCGCTGACCACCTCGGTGGACGCGTTCGACGAGGACACGCTCTTCTACCGTGCGCTGTTCGGGCTGGAGGTCAGCGGGACCTCGGAGATCGCCGCTCCGTTCGGGATGATCCGGAGCAGGGCGGCGACCGATTCCGGTCAGCGGGTGCGGATCGCGCTGAACACGGCCCCGCTGCGGCGCGGGGACTGGGCGCCGGCGGTCGCGGATCCGCAGTACGTGGCGTTCCGTACCGGCGACGCCATCGCCACGGCGGAGACCATGCGCTCGCTCGGTGCTCCGATCCTGAAGATCCCGGAGAACTATTACACCGATCTGGACGCGCGGCTCGATCTGCCGGCCGGGCTGCTCGGCAGGCTGCGGGAGCACTCGATCCTCTACGACCGCGACGAGAGCGGCGCCTACCTGCACTTCTACACGGAGATCCTGGGTTCGCGGCTGTTCTTCGCGGTGATCCAGCGGATCGGGGACCACCATGGCTACGGCGGCGCGGTCAGTTCGCCGGTACGGATGGCCGCGCACCGTTCACAACGGCTGTTCACGCTGCGCGACACCGCCGCGGCGACCCGGCAGGACTTCTCGCTCGCACATCTGACCGCGCTGAGCCTGTCACCGCCGGAGCTCGTCGACGCGGCGGCCGAGGGCGGATATCGGTACGTCGGGCTGCGGCTGACCCGGGTCACCCCGCAGGAGCC
>KL571273.1:20215-21708 GCA_000715855.1 Actinoplanes liguriensis | reverse complement strand
TCGCGCCATCAGAGATGTGTATAAGAGACAGAATGCGCACCACCAAGATCCGGCTGGCCGCGACCGGCGTCGAGGTGCTCGACATCGAGCTGGCCCGGATCAGCCCGGACGACGATCCGGACGACTTCCAGCGCTTCCTGGAGGCGGGCGCCGAACTGGGCGCGCGGCACGTCATCGCGCAGCTCCCGGATCCGGACCGGAACCGGAAGATCGACCGGTACGCGCGGCTGTGCGAGATGGCCCGCCCGTTCGGCCTGACCCTGGACCTGGAGTTCCCGTCCTGGACCGAGACGCCGGACCTGCACACCGCGGCGCGGATCCTGCGGGAGGCGGACCAGCCGAACGCCGGGATCCTGGTCGACCTGCTGCACTTCGCCCGCTCCGGCTCCAGCATCGCCGAGCTGCGGCAACTTCCCCCGGAGTGGTTCCACTTCGTGCATGTGTGCGACGCACCGCCGACCGTGCCCGCCACCAACGAGGGGCTGATCCACACCGCCCGGTTCGAGCGGTTGTTCCCGGGCGAGGGCGGCATCGACGTCCACGGGATCCTGGACGCGCTGCCGCCCGGGCTGCCCTATGCGCTGGAGATCCCGCGGGCGACGCTCGTCGCGCAGGTCGGCGGTAAGCAGCACGCGCGGATGGCCCTGGCCGCCACCCGCGACTACCTGGCCAACGGCGCCACGCCGCCCTGACGGCGGCCACCGGGGATCCCGGCTGGGCCGCGTTTTCGGAATTCGGGCACGCCGCAGCCCCGGCCGGATTCCGAAACGCGGCCTAGCGGCGCCATGCCTCCCTGATGTTGACGAGCAGCACCAGCACCGCTGCCAGGAAGAAGATGGATGTCACCACGTACCGGCCGTCGAGCCAGAGCACGATCAGAATCCCGATCGCCAGGCAGCACAGCAGCAGGCGCAGCAGCACCGCCAGAAACTTTCCGCGCACCGCCCCCTCGACGGTGAGCAGCACCAGCAGCAGGACCAGGGCCGTCTCCGACCCGGCGACGCCACGAGGGTTCACCACCGCGCCGAGCGCGAGCAGGATCAGCGGGGTGCTCAGCACCGCCCACCACGAGCGGGCGCGGCCGAGCAGTCCGATCTGCGGTTCCATCGGGAGCCGCCGGTGCAGCAGGTGCGCGTGCGGGTCGTGGACGATCGGCGACGCCGTGGTTGCCCGTTCCTGCTCATCGGCGAGGCGGGTGCGCTCCATCCGCAGGTCACGGAGGCGCTGTTCCTCGGGGAGCAGGCCACGCACCTCGGGCCCGGCGACGGGCAGGCCGGCCGCGGCGACCGAGAGATCGTGGCGCAGGGTGCCGATCTCCTGATCCAGGGCGGCCAGACGGTCGCTGTTCTGCCGGGTGCGGATCTCGATGAGCTGCTGCTCGGCCTGCGGGTTGGGGACGACCTTGGCCAGTCCCGCCCAGCCGACCGGGTCGGCCCAGGCCTGCCGGACGGTGCCGTTGCGGCTGTAGCGCTGTCTCTTATACAGATCTCTGA
>KL571273.1:18553-19966 GCA_000715855.1 Actinoplanes liguriensis | reverse complement strand
ATGTGTATAAGAGACAGGCCCCAGAGTCCGCGGAAGTCGCGCACCCACGGGGTCTCGTCGCCGATCAGGACGGGGTTCCAGCTCTCGCTCTGTCCGGGACCGACCATCCGGCCGTCGCCGCGCGCGTAGTCCACGTACGGGATGCCCACGTTGTGCCGGTCCTCCGCCGACCACGGGGCCACCAGGCGCGCCGAGCCCCGGAGCGCGCCGACCAGTCCGCGGAGCTTCGGCGGCCGTACCGTGATCAGGTAATCGCCCGGCAGGTAGGCGCCGGAGTGCGAACCGGCGCCGACGAAAACCACCGGATGCCGGCCGGCGTGGACCGTCAGGTCGGGGTCGTCCCAGCGCCGCCGGAGGTCGTCGCCGGTCTCGTCGTGGGCGGAGAAAACCACCCACCGCGCGGGCGGCAGCCCGTCCGGCCCGGTCACGCCGGTGCCGTCCAGGTAGACGGTGACCTGTTCCCAGTCGGCCTCGTGCTCGTTGACGCCGCCGAACGCCGAGCGCCAGTTGTTGAAGGAATAAAACATCCAGTACTGGCAGACGATCCACGGGTCGTCGCGCAGCACCCGGCCGTAGTAGGTGGGCCGGTCCGCGCGCAGGTGGTCGCGCTGGAGCAGGAACGAACGCGCCGCGCTGCCGCCCGGGACGCTGCCGCGGAACAGCAGCGAGAACCGGTTCATCGCGTCGACCAGGCGCGCGGTCAGGCCGACCGAGGCGAGGCGGCTGGCCCGGGCCAGGTGCGACGGGCGCTCGCGCAGCGGGATGTGGGCGAGGTGCTTGTCGGTGCCGCCGATCCCGGACAGCGAGTACCTCAAGCCCTGCTCGGCGCCGCCGGCGGTGGCCAGGGTGTCCAGGTCGAGGCCGCCCGGCGGCACCACCTGGACCGGGCTGCTGCCGGGCTCGACCCGCCACAGGCTCGCCTGATCATGTGTATAAGAGACAGTCCACGTAGTGCTGCACGGAGACCGGGTAGAACCATTCACCCTCAGTGAACTTGGCCACCGGCTCAAAGGCGCGCAGCAACGCCAGGTCTTCCTCGATGCCCAAGCCGATCCGGTCCCTTCCCCACTCGCAACCCGAGGTTATCGACTGCCGGGTGCCGCCCGACAGGCAGGAGGGCGGCACGGGACGGTGAACGACGAACGAACGTTGTCCTTATGACCTGTTCGGTATGGATACCCGGATGATTCGATCACCGAGACTTATATAGCTGTCTATACAACTTGGCGAACGGAGCAGCCCCCATGCCCGTACCTAAGCGCGTCTTCGCGCTTTCCTTCCCCGCTCTCCTCGGCTTCCTAGCGCTGCTGTTCACGCTGGCCTCGGTCCCCGCCTCGGCCGCCACCGCGCTCACCGTCGCGCAGGCGATCAGCAGCCAGACCGGCGCTTCCGGCACCGTCACCGGCTACATCG
>KL571273.1:16902-18328 GCA_000715855.1 Actinoplanes liguriensis | reverse complement strand
CGTGCGGTTCAGCGGCTTCAGCGGCGACACCGCCCTGGCGCTCGCCGACAGCAAGTCCGAGACCGGCACCGCCAACATGCTGTACGTCCAGATCACCACCGCCTACCGGGCGTCGTTCGGCCTGCTCACCAACCCGTCGCTGATCGGTAAGCAGCTCACCGTCACCGGAACGCTGACCG
This sequence comes from Actinoplanes liguriensis, assembly GCA_000715855.1. Lineage (GTDB taxonomy): Bacteria > Actinomycetota > Actinomycetes > Mycobacteriales > Micromonosporaceae > Actinoplanes > Actinoplanes liguriensis. Next base: position 18,149 of record KL571273.1, on the reverse strand, counting down.
CGTACTTCTCGCCGCACGCCGGCCTCAAATCCCCGACCGCGATGACGCTCGGCGCGTCGTCGACCACCAGCCCGACCGCGACCGGCACCGTCACGCCGACCGCCTCCAGCAGCACGGACGCCTACTACGCGGCCGCCTCCGGCAAGTCCGGCGCCGCGCTCAAGGCCGCCCTGCACACGATCATCTCGACCGGGGTGACGAAAATTTCCTACGACGCCGTCTGGGACGCGCTGAAGGTCACCGACCAGGACCCGGCGAATTCCTCCAACGTGATCCTGATCTACTCCGGCATCAGCCGCTCCAAGACGCTCAACGGCGGCGACTCCGGCGACTGGAACCGCGAGCACGTCTGGGCCAAGTCCCACGGCGACTTCGGCACCGCCACCGGTCCCGGCACCGACCTGCACCACCTGCGTCCGGAGGACGTGGCGGTCAACGCCCTGCGGGACAACAAGGACTTCGACACCGGCGGCAGCGCGGCCACCGGCGCTCCGGGCAACTACACCGACTCCGACTCGTGGGAGCCCCGCAACGCGGTCAAGGGCGACGTCGCCCGGATGATCTTCTACATGGCGGTCCGCTACGAGGGCGACGACTCCTGGCCGAACCTCGAGGTCAACGACTCGGTCAGCAACGGCACCAACCCGTACCTCGGAAGGCTCTCGGTCCTCAAGCTGTGGAACACGCAGGACCCGCCGGACGCCTTCGAGAAGAACCGCAACCAGGTGATCTACGCGACCTACCAGCACAACCGCAACCCGTTCATCGACCACCCCGAGTGGGTCTCGTCGATCTTCTAAAAAACACAACCTCTTTCGCCGTACGGCGTGAAGACGCCCGGGACCACAGACGGTCCCGGGCGTATGGTCGAGGTGCCCGACACGGGAGGCGCCGGTGATCGCTCTCGACAACGCCGACGGCGTGGCCGTGGTCCGGCTCGCGCACGGCAAGGTCAACGCTCTCGACCTCGAGCTCCTGGAACGCATCACCGCCACCTTCGCCCAGCTCGACGGGGACTCCTCGCGCGCGGTGGTGCTCACCGGCGACGGCCGTGCGTTCTCCGCCGGAGTGGACCTCTGGCGGATCATCGACGGCGGCGCGGCGTACGTGCATGCTTTTCTGCCCGCCCTGGAAGCGGCCTTCCGGGCGGTCTTCTCGATCGGAAAACCGGTGATCGCCGCCCTGAACGGGCACGCCATCGCCGGTGGCGCGGTCCTCGCCGCCGCCTGCGACCACCGGATCATGGC
>KL571273.1:14545-16733 GCA_000715855.1 Actinoplanes liguriensis | reverse complement strand
ACCACCGGATCATGGCGGCCGGCACGATCGGGGTCACCGAACTGGCGGTCGGCGTGCCGTTCCCGGCGACCGCGCTGGAGATCCTCGCCCACGCCTACGGCGGCCCGCAGGCCCGGCGCGCGGTGCTGAGCGCCGACACCCTGGAGCCGGCCGCGGCCCTCACCGCCGGCCGCGTCGAGGAGGTGGCGCTTCCGGACACCCTGCTGGGGACGGCGGTGGCCCGGGCGCGGCAGCTCGCCGACCGGACCACCCCGGACGTCTTCCGCCTGACCAAGGAACAGTTGCAGGCACCGGCCCTGCAGCGGATGGGCACCGACCCGCGGGTGCTGCGCCTCTGGTTGCGGGCCGCCGAGGACGGCCGCCTGAGCCGGTACATGTCCGCCGTACGCGCCCGGTAGGACCGCTCCCCCGCCGGCGAACATTTCCTTCAGTTACGCCACGTCACCGATCGATTGCCCTGGGCACCCATGCTGAAGTGGTGGTCGAATGGGTCAACGTGGCAAAACCCGCCGGCTTCCGGCGGACCCGATGGAGCATGTGGGCGACCGGCGCCGTCCTGGTCGTCGTTCTGATCCTGGCTGTCCCCCTGCTGATGATGCTTCTCTCCGCGGCGGCGCTCCCCTGGAACGAGCTGGCGGATGTCGGTGACGCGTTCGGTGGCGCCTCCGCCGTGCTGTCCGCGCTCGCGCTCAGCGGCGTCGGCGCCTCCCTGCTGTTCCAGCAGCGTCAGATCCGCCAGGAACTCGCCGACCTGGACCGCCAGCAACACATAGAACTGCTGAAGCTGGCAATCGAGCATCCGGAATTGATCGAAGTTCTCGACAGGGACACGGCCGGCACCAGCCATCCCCGGCACGAGATCTACGCGAATCTCGCAATGATGTACTGGTTGGCGATATGGCAGCTCGGCGAAATCGACGACGCCGAACTGCGAGGAATGGCGGCGAGCATGTTCCGGAGCGATATCAGCCGCCGATGGTGGTCACGCGTCGGCGGCGAGTGGATCGGAACACGGCTTCATCCGGAACGTCATCGATTCCTGGAGATCATCACCCGCGAACACACGGCGGCCACGCTCTCGGAACCACCGCCGGGCCCGATCCGTCCGATACCCCGTGGCAGCAGGCACACCGTCGCCTGGCTGACCGTGGTGGCAGGCGCCGTAGCGCTCGGCGGTATCTACGGCCGCCGGAGCCGGCCTGAGCGAACATCATCGATGAAGGCTCGCCAAGAATCGGATTCATAATGGAGAACCGCGCCCGAACGATCTTTGGAGTCGCGCATCTTGACGATGCTCTGCCCCTCGTCGAGCGCGACTTCGATACACGCGCTGTTGGCTACGGAGTAGGAACTTTTCTGGAAATCCGGCCCCATGTTCGACCCCATCCCGGTTGCGATTGACTCGACGGGCCGAGCGTATCCCCGGGCGGACGCGGTAGCAGAATATTTACCTCTCAAGAGGCTAAGCACTGAGCAAATAAACGGATATCCCATCCCATTCGCATTGCCGGGGTGGTGGGCAAGCCGGTTGCCGGCCCGCCCACCATCGCCGCGGTCAGCCCAGGCGGACCTGCAGCCTGGAGAGGGACGGCTGGACGCCGACGAGCGTGCCGGCCGGGTAGCGGAGGGTGTGGTCGCGCTCGGTGGAGATCAGCACCACGCCGATCCGGTGCCCGGCGGCGAACACGTGGTCGGTGCTCTGCAACTTCCACTGGAACGTGTACGGCCGGCCGCTCCGGACCGGTGTCGTGCGCGCCGGTGACGTCCGGTTGCGAACGTCGAGCCAGCCGCGGGTCACGATCTCGTACGGCGTCGTGGCGGTCACGTACTCGCGCCGGTTGAAGCAGCCCGGATCACCCTCGATGCCGGGGCCGACGCAGTCCTGCTCGGTGAGCGTCCGCACCCCCGCGTAACGCTCGGCCGGGCCGTAATCCACGAGAAGCGCCGTCAGGTAGGGAGAAGCACCGTCGACATCCGCTCGGACGGTGATCTCCGGCGTACCGGAGATGCGGGTCTCCCGGGAGAGCGACGGGAACAGGTGGACGAGGCGGTTCGGGTCATCCGTCTCCGGCGACGCGGTCAGTTCCTCCGCGGTCCGCGCCGGATTGTCCACGAACGTCTCCCGCCCACCGGAGCCTAGTCGCAGCGACACCGGACGGGTGGACGGCACCGGCCCTGTCTCTTATAC
>KL571273.1:12062-14353 GCA_000715855.1 Actinoplanes liguriensis | reverse complement strand
GGCCATCGGCTCGCGCATGATGCCGGTGTCGATCCGGTACAGCCAGTAGTCGAACCACCGGTTCAGGGTCGACAGCCACACGTCCCGGCGGATGTTGAACGGGTCGGTGTGCGCGGCCTGGTGCAGCCAGATCTTGCGCGGGACGTTCCGCGCGGCCAGCCCGTCCCACCATTGGCCGGCCTGAAGCGTCCGGACGTTCTCGTCGTGCAGCCCGTGCACCAGGAACACGCTGGCGTGCACCTTGTTCACGTCGCGCGTGTAGTCACGCTCGGCCCAGAACGCGCTGTAATCACCGGTCTCCCGGTCCTGCGCGCGTTCGATGTCGTCCATCACCCCGGCACAGACCTCCGGATTCGCCCTGGTCAGCACGGCTCTCGCGAGCACGTCCAGGTCCTCGCCCTGGAAACCGCCGGGCGCGACGACACCGCCGTTCGCGCGGTAGTAGTCGTACCAGCTGGAGATCCCGGCGATCGGGACGATCGTCTCCAGGCCCTCGACGCCGGTCGCCGCCACCGCGTTCGGCAGCGTGCCGTTGTAGGACACCCCGATCATCCCGGTACGGCCGGTCGACCAGTCCGCCCGGATCCGGTTGCCGTCCGCGTCGAAAGCTTTCGCCCGCCCGTTCAGCCAGTCGACGACGGCCTTCATCCCGAGCGTCTCGTTGCGCCCGCCCGAGGTCGGGCAGCCGGTCGAACCACCGGTGCCGAGGCTGTCGGCGAAAATCACCGCGTATCCCCGCGGCACGAAATAATTGTCCAGGTAACCGGCGAACGTGATGCTCTCGGCCCGGTCGACGGCCGAGCCCTTCGCGACGGCGGCGGCGCCGTCCCGGTCGATGTCGTCATGATTGGGTACGTCGTTGAGCCCGGCGTAATACGGGCTCGCCTGGAAGATGACGGGGACTTTCCGGCTCGCCGCGGGTCGGATGATCCGCACGGCGACCCGGTCGGGCTGCCCGTCGAAGTCGCTGTCCACGCCGGTCTGCACCCACACCTGTTCGCGGATGGCCTGCGTGTAGTCGTAGGTCGGCTGGGTGCCCGGTGGCGCGGACGTCGGCGGCGAGGCGCCCGCGGCCGACGGCACCAGAAGAACGGCAATCACGGCAATCGATGCGGCAAGTCGCATCGCGTCACCATATCGCCGTTCATCAATCGGCGGGAGGGCGCTGCCGGGGCACGGCAGCGCCCTCCCCCTGCGTCAGCCGAGCAGCTGCAGCAAGGCGGGCAATGCAAGGCAGGCGAGGCGGCGCGAGGCGACACACAGCGAGGCCGGCGAGGGCAGAACTTCGCAGACACGGGCATGAGCAGCGCATGGCATGCGCAGTGCGGAACGAGGGGCGCGAGGACGGGTGGAGCAAGAGGCGAGGCGGAGTGGACGCTGGACGCCGAGGATGGTGCTGGGCCCCCTGCCCGCGTCAGGGGGCTATCTCGCCTGAGCCACGCGGGATCAGCGACGCCGGGATGAGCACGGTCTGCGGTGGGCCGGTGTCGCCGCTGATGCGGGCGAAGGCCAGCCGCGCCGCCTCGCGCCCCAGGGCGACCATGTCGTGGGCCACCACCGTGGTGCCGACCACGTCGGCCAGCTCGAAGTCGTCGAAGCCGACCAGTGCCGGCGGTCGTGGGCGACCGGCGAGGGCCCGCAGGGCGCCGGTCGTCAGACGGTTGTTCGTGGTGAAAAATGCCGTCGGCGGCTCGTCCAGGGCGAGGAGCTCGCTTATGGTCCGCTCCGCGGTGGCCGCGTCGTGCACGTCGGTGCGCAGGTAGCGGTCCCAGTCCGGGTTGCCGGCGGCACGCATCGCGGCGGCGAAGCCATTTATCCGGGCGCGCTGCGAAGCGGTCCGGGCCAGGTCGGCGACGAGGGCGATCCGGCGGTGCCCACCGGCGAGCAGGTGCTCGGCGGCCGCGCGGGCGCCGCCCTCGTTGTCGATCAGGACGCTGTCCGCGGCGAGACCCTCCGGCGGCCGGTCCAGGAAGATCACCGGGACGCCGCCGATGTCGTCGCGGGCCAGGTATTCCTGACCGCCGCCGCTCGGCACGATCAGCAGCGCACGGACCCGACGTTCCAGGAAGACGTCGACCAGGTGCCGTTCCTGGGCGACGTCCTCGTCGTTGTTCGCGGTCACCAGCAGCAGCCCGTGCCGGCGGAGCTCCCGTTCGGCGCCGCTGGCCACCGCGGAGTAGAACGGGTTCGCCAGGTCGCCGCTGATCAATCCCACCATGGCGGACGTGCCACCACGACGGAGCTCGCGGGCAAGGCCGTTGAGGCGGTACCCGAGTTGCTCGGCGGCGACC
>KL571273.1:9076-11817 GCA_000715855.1 Actinoplanes liguriensis | reverse complement strand
CACCGGCCAGCGCCGCGACCTGACTCAGGGTCGGCAGCCGGACGGCCGGATCATCGGCGGGCATGTCACTCCGGGTGCGCGGTCGGCGGAGGGCCCCAGTATGTCATCCCGCGCCGCCGCCACCGCATCACCGCAGCATGCGCCGAAGGTTCATTTCGCCGGCGGCGGGAGAGACACAGCACCGAAGGAACCTTTTACCGGGCACCGCAGAAAAGCACCACCGCAGGAAACGAACCGCCCCCGAGGAGACCGCCCCCGAAGGGACCACCCCCGGGGAGACCGCGCCGCCGGTCAGTTGATCGGTCGCCGAGCGAGCGGCAACGAGCGCCAGACCGCGGTCAGCAGCAACGCCCCGGCCGCCGCCCCCAGCGCCGGCGTCACCGCCAGAAGCACCACCACGCCCAGGACGAGAGCCGACCAGACCACGCCACGAAGGACGGTGTCGAGCCCGGGAACACCGGTCGGCCGCTCCGCCGTCCACCGGGGCAGCCACGCCACGGCCGCCGCCACCGCGAGGGCGCCGAGGATCCCGGCAACTGTCCGGGCCCCCGCCGGCCACCCGAACCGATCACTGACCGCAAAGGCCGCGGCGAGCACGCACACCGCCCACACCTTGCCCAGCAGCCAGCGGGCCGCGCGGCCACTCCGTCCGTTCGCGCTCTCACCGTTCACGCGCCCGGCGTACCCCGGAATCAGAACTTTCATTCACCCACGGGCGGATTGACGAAAGCTGATTCCGGGATGCCGTACCCCCGAAGCGTCTCTTATCGGCGAAGCGCCCGCCGGGCGAGGAAGTTTCCGAGGAACTGCCCGGCCTGGACGATCACGATGATCGTGGCGACCGTCAGGTAGACGACCGGCCAGTTGTACCGCTGCGAGCCGTAGGTGACCGCATAGTCCCCGAGCCCGCCGCCACCGACCAGGCCGGCCTGCGCGGACATGTCCACCACGCCGACGAAGATGAACGTGTAGCCGAGGATCACCGGCCCGAGCGCTTCCGGCACCACCACCGTGAACAGGATGCTCAGTGGGCGCGCGCCGGCCGCCCGGGCCGCCTCGATCACCCCCGGCTCGACCGCCACCAGGTTCTGCTCGACGATCCGGCTGACCGCGAACGCCGCCGCCAGGGTCAGCCCGAAGGTGACCGCGTCCGCGCCGATGGTCGTCCCGATGGTGGCCAGCATGACCGGCTGCAGGGCCAGGAGGAAAATAACAAACGGGATCGGCCGGACGATGTTGACCAGCAGGTTCACGACGATGAACACGGCACGGCTCGCGAGCAGGCTGCCCGGCCGGGTGGCGTAGAGCACCAGCCCGAGCGCCAGCCCGAGCAGGCCGCCGACCACGACCGAGATGCCGACGATGTAGAACGTCGTCCCGATCGCCTCGCGGAAGACCGGCAGGTTGGTGAGGAACTCGTCCACGTCAGTCGCTCTCCTCGGTCACGTCGACGCCGTCGGCGCGCAGGGCGGCGAGCGCCGCGTCGATGCCGTCGTCCGGGCCGGTCAGCTCGAAGGTGAGGCTGCCGACCGCGCGTTCCTGCAGTTCACTGACGCCACCGAAGACCAGGTCGGCGGCAACGCCGTACGCGAGGAAGGTTTTCGCCAGTCCGGTCCGGGAGCGGACCGCGACCGTGACCAGCCGCCCGGTGTGGGTCCGGCGCAGCCGGGCGAGTACCTCCGGCGACGGCCGGTCACGCAGCGCGTCGCGCACGAAATCGGCCGCCACGGTGCTCCGCGGGTTGGCGAAGACGTCGTAGACCGTCCCGGTCTCGGCGATCCGCCCGCTCTCCATGACCGCGACCCGGTCGGCCACCGTCCGGATCACGTCCAGCTCGTGCGTGATCAGCAGGATGGTCACGCCGAGCTCCTTGTTGACCCGCCCGAGCAGGGTGAGGACCTCGGCCGTGGTCTTCGGGTCGAGCGCGCTGGTGGCCTCGTCGGCGAGCAGGAGCGACGGCTCGTTCGCCAGCGCCCGGGCGATGCCGACGCGCTGTTTCTGCCCGCCGGAGAGCTGTTCGGGGTGGTCGTGGGCGCGGTCGAGCAGTCCGACGAAGTCGAGCAGCCGGGCCACCCTGCGGTCGCGTTCGGCCCGGCCGACGCCGGCCACCTTGAGCGGGTAGGCGACGTTGCCGGCGACCGTCCGCGACCGGAACAGGTTGAACTGCTGGAAGATCATGCCGATGTCCCGCCGGACACCGCGCCGATCCTTCTCGGACAGCGCGGTGATCTGCTGATCGCCGACCCAGACCTCGCCGGTGGTCGGCGCCTCCAGCCCGTTGATCAGCCGGATCAGTGTGCTCTTGCCGGCGCCGGAGTGGCCGATGACGCCGAACACCTCGCCCTTGGCGACTTCAAGGCTGACGTCGTCGAGGGCGACCACCCGGGACCTGTCGCGGCCCCGGGTGAACGTCTTGGAGACATTCTTCAGGCGTACGTGCGACACGGGATTCACTTACCGGCGGCGACGGCCTGGTCCTGGACCTTCTTGAGCAGCGCCTGCAGGTCGGAGGCGGGCACCGTGCGCAGCACCGCGACCCCGCCGTTGGCGTCCTGCACGCCCTTCTCCACCGACGGGTCGTGGTAGAGCTCGGCGAGCTTCAGGTAGGTCGGGTTGTCCTTGTCCGCGGCGCGGGCGGCGAAAATGTTCACGTAGGGCGCGGCGCTGTCACTGGCCGGGTCGTCCTGGAAGATCGCCGCGTCGCGAGGCAGCTTCGCGCTGGTGGCGTAGTTGTTGTTGAC
>KL571273.1:8559-8816 GCA_000715855.1 Actinoplanes liguriensis | reverse complement strand
TTGTTGACGATGGCGCCGGCCACCGAGCCGCTCTGCAACGCGCCCGCCGTCTGCGAGGCGTCCAGGGTGACCACGTCGACCTTCTTGCTCTCGACGTCCGCGGTGCTGGAGAACGCGCTGCCGCCACTCTTCAGCGTGACCAGGCCGGCCGCCTGGAGCACGAGCAGGCCGCGCGCCTGGTTGATCGCGTCGTTCGGGATGGCGACCTTGGCACCGGCCGGGAACGCGCTCGCCTGCTTGTACTTCAGGGAGTAGAG
>KL571273.1:7413-8258 GCA_000715855.1 Actinoplanes liguriensis | reverse complement strand
GGCTGCAGGTCGTCCTTGGCGGTGACGTTGTAGTTCGCCAGGTACTGGATGTGCTGGAACTGGTTGAGCTCCAGCTGCTTCTCCTTCAGCGCCGGGTTCGGCTGGCTGTAGTCGTTGAAGTTGACCAGCTCCACGGCGACGTTCAGCTTCTGCTTCGCAAGGTCGGTATAAATCTTCCAGTACGGCGCGGACGCGTCGGCGACGCCGATCCGCACGGTCTCCGTCTTCGCGCCACCGGCGGCGGCATCGCCGGAGTCGTCGCGGTTGGCGACGACGCCGACGACCACACCGGCCACCACGACGACGACGGCGGTGGCGGCGATCCAGGGCCAGCGGCTGCGCTTACGGGTGGGCAGAACCGGCTGGTCGGTCTGGTCAGACATCTGTTGCTCCGGGGTTGTGGATCGACTCGGGTCGAGCCACAATAACCTACTTCTCCGGTAGGAGAGATGCGGGGCGGATCACTCGGCGACAATTACCTTCAACATGCCGGTGAGGCGGTCGGCCAGCGCCTCCGGATCGGCGTCGCGCAGCGCCGGGGTGCCGATCAGCCGGCGCATCAGCCAGGTGCCGGCCAGCAGCGCGAGGCCCAGTTCGGCCCGCTCCCCGGCACCCTCACCCCGCAGCGCCGCCGTGAACCGCGCCCCCACATGCTTCTCGATCCCGGCCCGGATGATCTCCGCCGCGCGGGGATTGGCGGCCGACTTGATCATCAGCTCGAACGGCCCGAGGTGCTCGGCGTCCGGCGCGGTCCGGTCCACCAGCGCCCGCGCGGTCCGCGCCGCGAGGTCCTCCGGCTCCGGAACCGGCGCCGCGAGACCGTCCGGAACCGGCGCCGCGAGACC
>KL571273.1:6425-7220 GCA_000715855.1 Actinoplanes liguriensis | reverse complement strand
CCGCGAGACCGTCCGGAACCGGCGCCGCGAGACCATCCGGGGCGGCGCCCGGAACCATCGTCGGCGGCGCGAACGACACGTCCACTACCTCCGCGAACAGTCCCTCCTTCGACCCGAAGTAGCGGTTCACCAGCATCGCCGTCACCCCGGCCTGCGCCGCGATGTCGCGCACCCCCACCCCGTCGTATCCGTACCGGGTGAAGGCGGTGACAGCCGAGGTCAGGATCGCTTGGCGGGTAGCCGCCGCATTCCGCGGACGACGAGTGGCGTTGCTCATACCGAAAAGTCTACAGTCGCAGACTTGGCCGCCGTAATCTACAGGTGTAGACAACAGTTCCCACCCAGGAGCACACCATGGATCTGCAGCTCACCGGCCACCGCGCCCTGATCACCGGCTCCACCTCCGGGCTCGGCGAGACCACCGCCCGCCTGCTGGCCGCCGAGGGCGCCGAGGTCGTCATCCACGGCCGGGACGCCGGCCGAGCCCGTGCCGTAGCGGACTCGATCATCGAGGAGGGCGGGAAGGCGTCCGTCACGATCGGTGACCTCGCCACCGACTCCGGCGCGGACGCGGTCGCCGAGGGTGCACTGGCCGGCGGTCACGTCGACATCCTGGTCAACAACGCGGGCGCCTACGAGCACCTCAACTGGGCAGCGGCGACGCCCGAGATCTGGCTCAACACCTACAACATCAACGTCATTTCCGGCGTACGGATGATCCAGCGCCTGGTCCCCGGCATGCGCGACCGTGACTACGGCCGCGTCGTCACCATCGGTGGCGGCCTGGCGCAGCAG
>KL571273.1:0-6182 GCA_000715855.1 Actinoplanes liguriensis | reverse complement strand
GTGGCGGCCTGGCGCAGCAGCCGTTCGACAACCACCCGCACTACAACGCGTCGCTGGCCGCCCGGCACAACCTGGCCGTCTCCCTGGCCCGCGACCTGGCCGGCACCCGCGTCACCTCGAACGTCGTCGCCCCCGGTGCGATCCTGGTCCCTGCCGTGCAGGAGTTCCTGACCAAGCTGTCCCCCGAGCGCGGCTGGGGCGAGTCGTGGGAGGAGATCGAGTTCAACTCGGTGCGCGAGATCGTCCCGAACGACCGGGTGCGCTACGGCCGCCCGGCGGAGATCGCGGGCGCCGTCGCCTACCTGTGCAGCCCGTACGCGGAGTACATCAGCGGCGCCACCATCCGGGTGGACGGTGGCACCGTGCGAGGCGCGTTCTGACGGTCAGTCGACGGAGACCGATCCGTCCTCGAGGGTGAGGTCGGGGTGGCGGCCCGCGATCGTGCGCATCCGCCAGCGGTGCGGGAAGACCGCCAGCAGGGCGCCGTCGCGCACGCGGGTCATCACCTCGACGTTCGACTCGGTCCGCAGGATCTCGCGGCCGGCCTCGTCGGTGCGCGCCGCCACCTCGTACGGCAAATGGTTGAGGGTCACCTTGACCCCGAATTCGGCTTCCAGACGGTGGGTCGCGACCTCGAACTGCATCGGGCCGACCGCGGCGAACACCGGCACGCCGTCGCCGCGCTGCTCGGAGCGCAGCACCTGGACCACGCCCTCGCCGTCGAGCTGCTCGATGCCCCGGCGGAAGCGCTTGTACGCCCCGGTGTCGGACGCGGTGACGGCCGCGAAGTGCTCCGGCGGGAACGAGGGCAGCGCCGGGTACTGCACCGGACTGCCCTGGTACAGCGTGTCGCCGATGCCGAGCGAGGTCGCGTTGACCAGGCCGATCACGTCGCCGGGGTACGCCTCGTCGATCGTGTCGCGGCCCTGGCCGAAGATCTGCTGCGCGTATTTGGTGGCGAACGGCTTGCCGGTGCCGGCGTGCGTCACGATCATGCCGCGCTCGAACTTGCCGGAGTTGATCCGCACGAAGGCGAGCTGGTCGCGGTGGGTGCGGTTCATGTTCGCCTGGATCTTGAAGACGAACCCCGAGAACGCGCCGTCGACCGGGTGCTCGGCGCCGGCCACGGTCGGCCGGGCGGAGGGCGGCGGGGCCAGTTCGAGCAGGATGTTCAGCAGCTGGCGGACGCCGAGGTTGGCCACCGCCGCGCCGAACAGCACCGGCGTGCTCTTCGCCGCGAGGAAGTCCTTGTCGTCGAAGTCGGCGCCGGTCATCTCGAGGAGCTCCAGCTCCTCGTTCGCGGTGGTCCAGTCCGCGCCGAACCGCTCGGCCGCCTCCTCGGCGCTCATCTCCTCCTCGATGGCGAGGTCGGCGCCGCCGGGGGCCCGCTCCATCCGGATGAACTGGCCGGTGCGGCGGTCGACGACGCCGCGGAAGTGCCCGGCGATGCCGACCGGCCAGGTCAGCGGGGTCGGCTTCAGCCCGATGCGCTGCTCGATCTCGTCCATCAGCGCGAGGGCGTCCAGGCCCGGCCGGTCCCACTTGTTGATGAACGTCATGACCGGGATGTTGCGCTGGCGGCACACCTCGAACAGTTTCAGCGTCTGCGGCTCCAGGCCCTTGGCCGCGTCGAGCAGCATGACCGCGCTGTCGACCGCGGTCAGCACCCGGTAGGTGTCCTCGGAGAAGTCGGCGTGCCCGGGCGTGTCCAGCAGGTTGATCACGGCGTCCCGGTAGGAGAACTGCAGCGCGGCCGAGGTGACCGAGATGCCGCGCTCCTGCTCCATCGCCATCCAGTCGGAGACGACGCCCTTGCGGTCGCCCTTGCCGTGCACCGCGCCGGCCTGCCCGATCACGCGCGCGTGCAGCGCGAGGGCCTCGGTCATCGTCGACTTGCCGGCGTCCGGGTGCGAGATCACCGCGAACGTACGCCTCCGGCGCGCCTCAGCGGCCACACCCTCCGCCGACGCCAGCACGTTCTGACTCACGATCCGCTCCCCCTGCAACCACGTCCTCGACCTGCGAACCGTATCTCCTCGCCGGTGACATCGAGTCGCAAGGGGCAGTCGCCCTCACCCATTGTGACTGCCACGACCCGGCCGTCGGAACGTGGGCCGCCGGGGAGCGGCGCAGGCCACAGAATCGATCGCCACGCTCACCGGCAGTCACCGTGAACGGCGCCCGTCGATCATCCACAGTGGCCTGGAACACAATTTTCTTCAATCAGTTGCTTTAAAAGTTGGCCTCGGATTGGCTCTGCGTACCGGACGAACCCCGTGAAAGGCCCCACTATGCCCACCACGCCACACCGCTACCGGCCCGAAGAAATCGAGGCCCTGCGCGCCCGGTACCGAGCGGAGCGTGACCGTCGCATCCGCCCGGAGGGCACCGCCCAGTACCGTCGCGCGGCCGGCGAGTTCGGCTACTACGCGAAGGACCCGTACACCGAGTGGACCGAGCGGGATCCGGTCCACGACCGTGTCGAGGCGGTGGTGATCGGCGGCGGTTTCGGAGGGCTGCTGACCGGTGCCCGGCTCCGGCAGGCGGGCGTGCAGAGCATCCGGGTCATCGACGAGGCCGGCGACTTCGGCGGCACGTGGTACTGGAACCGCTACCCCGGCATCCACTGCGACATCGAGGCGACGGTCTACATGCCGCTCCTCGAAGAGGTGGGATACGTCCCGAAGTGGCGGTACGCGCCCGGCGAGGAGATTCGCCGGCACTGCGTCGCCGTCGCGAAGCAGTTCGACCTGTACGCCGACACGATGTTCCACACCCGCGCCACCGAGCTGCGCTGGGACGAGGACGCGGCCGAGTGGCACGTGAGGACCGACCGCGGCGACGACTTCCGCGCCCGGTACGTGGTCGTCGGCTCCGGCACACTCACCCAGCCGAAGCTGCCCGGCATCCCGGGGATCGAGACGTTCCGCGGCCACACGTTCCACACCAGCCGCTGGGATCACGGCTACGACCTGGCCGGCAAGCGCGTCGCGGTGATCGGCACCGGCGCGACCGGCGTCCAGGTGATCCCGTCCATCGCGCCGGAGGTCGGGCACCTCTACGTCTTCCAGCGCACGCCGTCGTCGGTCGACGTCCGCGGCAACCGCCCCACCGACCCGGCGTTCGCGGCCACCCTGCGGCCGGGCTGGCAGCGCGAGCGCATGGACAACTTCCTCACCCTGGTGACCGGCGGTCACGTGGAGGAGGACCTGATCGACGACGGGTGGACCAGCACCGCCCGGCTGCAGCGGCAGATGCTGACCGGCACGGTCGACACGTCCATCCCGGCCGAGGAGCGTGAGTACCTCGACGAGCTCGCCGACTTCCGCAAGATGGACGAGATCCGCGCGCGGGTCGACGACATCGTCACCGACCCGGCCACCGCCGAGGCCCTCAAGCCCTGGTACCGGTACATGTGCAAGCGGCCCACGTTCAGCGACTTCTACCTGGAGACGTTCAACCGGCCGAACGTCACGCTCGTCGACACCGCCGACCACGGCGGGATCACCGCGATGACCGAGACGTCGCTGGTCGTCGGCGAGAACGCGTACGAGGTGGACTGCGTCATCTTCGCGACCGGCTTCGAGGTCGGCATCTCCGGCGTCATCTCCGGGACCCTTCCGGTGTACGGCCGGGGCGGCATGCCGCTGCTCGGCCACTGGCGCAACGGGCCGCGCACGCTGCACGGCTTCTACAGCCACGGCTTCCCGAACCTGTTCCACCTCGGCTCGCTGCAGAACGCCGCGGCGGTCAACTTCACCCACGTGCTGCAGGAGCAGGCGACGCACATCGGCGCGCTGATCGGGGCGGCCGCCGAGCGCGGCGCCCAGCGCATCGAGCCGACCGCGGAGGCCGAGGAGGCCTGGGTCACCACGATCCGCGAGACGGCCCCGGTCAACTTCGACTTCCGGGCCGAATGCACGCCGGGGTACTACAACGGCGAGGGCAAGCCGCGCCCGGTGAACAACTCGTTCGGGCCCGGCCCGGTCGTCTTCCACGAGTTGCTGCGCACCTGGCGGGCCGAGGGCGGGATGGACGAGGTCCTGCGCTCGTAGAGTCGTGGTCATGAAGGCGATCGTGATCAGCGACAGCGGCCTGGAGCTCGTCGAGAAGGACGTGCCCGAGCCCGGGGACGGGGAGATCCGGGTGCGCGTGATGCGCTCCGGGGTCAACCCGACGGACTGGAAACGCCGGACGGCCACCGATGCCGGCGCGGTCCCGAACATGGACGGCGCCGGGCTCGTCGACGCGGTCGGGCCGGGCGTGCTGACCCACCACGTCGGTGACCGTGTCTGGGTCATGCTGGCCGCACACACCGGGCCGCACGGGACGGCTGCCGAGTTCTCCATCGTGCCCGCCGCGCACGCATTCCCACTTCCCGAGCCTTTCCCGTACGACGTGGGCGCCGCCCTCGGCGTCCCGGCCGTCACCGCCCACCGCGCGCTGACGGTCGCCGAGGCGGGTCCTCGCCGCCTCGCGCCCGGGGCTCTCGACGGCCGGACCGTTCTCGTCGCCGGTGGCGCGGGAGCGGTCGGGCACGCGGCGATCCAGCTCGCGCGGTGGGCCGGCGCGACCGTGGTCACGACGGTGAGCAGCCCGGAGAAGGCGGCCCTGGCCACCGCGGCCGGGGCGCACCACGTCGTGAACTACCGCGACGGCGACGCGGCCGCCGCGATCCGGGCCGTCGCGCCGGACGGGGCAGACATCATCGTCGAGGTCGCGGTCGCGCAGAACGCCGCGCTGAACCAGGCGGTGGCGGCGAACCACGCGACGATCGCGATCTACGCGAACAACGGCGGGGACACCGCGGCGTTCGACATCCGCCCGCACATGATGCTCAACGCGCGCATCCAGTTCCTGATCCTCTACACCGTCGGCGAGGAGGCGCTGCAGGCCGCCGCCGAGGACGTCGGCACGGCGTTGCGGGACGGCGCGCTGCCGATCGGTGCCGAACACGGGCTGCCGCTGCACCACTTCCCGCTGGACCGGACGGCCGAGGCGCACGACGCGGTCGAGGCCGGCGCGGTCGGCAAGGTCCTGATCACGCTCGACTGACAGCTGGCCCTCGCTGTGGTTGTGCGGGTGGGACAACCACGGTGGGGGCCGGTCCGGGAGGGCGGCGGCGCCGTTGCGGGCCGGCACCGGGATTCGTCGCGGACCGCGCGGCGGGGCTGGGCCCATGTCGTACTGAGGAATGGGCTTTGGGTTGGTCTTTGGTTAGCATCCGGTTGTTCTCAGGACCGTAGGGGGCGAACCGATGGTCATCCCAGTCCGCAGGAGGGGGAACAGATGACCGTCGGCCAGGTGCCCGAGACCGTGCGGCAGCTGCTGGGCACGGCCGAGGAGTTGCGGCGGGCCGGGGACTACCGGGCCGGATGCGAGACCGCGCGCCGCGCCGCGGACCTGGCACGATCGGCCGGTGACGGCGCCGGGCAGGCCGAGGCGCTGCGGTCGCTCGCGAACCAGCTCCTGCGGATCGGGCGGCAGGAGGAGGCGGTCACCGCGTGCCGCCAGGCGGTCGCCGAGCTGGAGGCGCTGAACGACGGCGCCGGTCTCTGCCGGGTGCTGACGCTGCAGGCGATGCCGCTGCGCGACCTGGGCATGCACGAGGAAGCCCTGGAGGTGCTCGCGCGGGCGCGGGACATCGCGCAGTCGCTGGGCAACCGGGACCTGCTCTACTGGGTGCACAACCGGACCGGTGTGGTGCACGGCAGCATGGGCGATCACGAGCTGAGCAACACGTACCTGTCGCAGGCGCTGACCATGGCGACCGGGATGGACGACGAGGCCCGGTTCTGCATCCTGAACAACATCGGCGACAACGCGACCTACGAGGTGCCCCGGCTGCGTCAGCTCGGTGCGACCGAGCGGGCCGAGGAGATGCTGGCCAACGCCCTGATCTGGGTGGCCGAGGCGCTGCGGCTGGCGCGGGTCGCCGGCAACCCGTTCCGGGAGTCGCTGAGCCTGGACAACTACGGGGTGCTGCTGGCCCTCGCCGGGGACCTGGACGGCGCGGCCGGGCGCCTCGAGCAGTCCAGGGTGATCGCCGTCGACGCCGGCTACTGGTCGCTGGAGTCGTCCGCGCTGCAGCACCAGGCACGGCTGCGGCTGCTGTGCGGCGAGCACACCGCGGCCGTGGAAGGTCTGCTCCTGGCCCTGGACCGGGCGCGGCAGGCCGGCGA
>KL571272.1:65546-66846 GCA_000715855.1 Actinoplanes liguriensis | reverse complement strand
GATGTGTATAAGAGACAGCCGCACAGGCGCCGATCACCGCTGAGCTCGACCGGTATCAAGCGGCCCGAGACAGGAACAGCAGTTCGACATCGGCCTGACCTTGCAGTTCGAGGCCATCACCGCCCTGGCCAAGAACGATTGATCTTGTCCATGAGAACCGGCCTGTCCCGGCGAGCGGTGCTGATCACCTGGCGGCATCGGTTGTGGTCATGAATGGACTTTTACCCCGCATAAGGCGTATCTGACACACTATGCCTGTTTCGGTGACAGAATCACACTAGAGCACGCGTACACAGCATTCGTGCGTTGCTCGGCAGCCCGGGTTTTTGCTGGTGGTGACCGTGGTGAGGTCGGCTCCGCTGCCGCCGCTGTTTCCGCGGCTGACCCCTGCCGGTCCGGCAAGGACAGCACCGGGAAGCCGTCCGAGGCCCGCTGCTGCGCAAGCCGCTGCCGCCGCCGACGGTTCCGGAGTTGCCACGCCGCGATGTCGTTTTCGGATTCTCGGCGAAACTCGAACACGGAATGCTCATGCGGGCCAAAGATCTGCTCACCTTGTTCCGGGACTGGCTTACCGGGCAGTTCAAACGTCTCGGGCATGCCGAGAGGTCCGCGGACTTGGCGATGCACGTGCTGACCTTCAGTCAAGGAGCGGCGGTGCTGGCCAACCTCTACCGCGACGAAAGCTACGTGGCCGAGAACGTCGTCACCGCCGAGATCATCGAGATCACCCCCGGCGCTGCTGATGATCGGTTGGCCTTCCTGCTGCCTGCATGACCGGCGTCACCACATTCGTGCCTACGACGGCATCCCGTCCGCGCCGCGCCGCGCTGTTCGCCGAGCGAGCGTCCTCTTGGCAGGTGCCTCTATGGCGTGAGGATTCCTGGGCTCAAGGATTCCGTTGGTTTCGGGCTGTTCATCACACGGTGCAGGGCTTGGCGTAGGTCGCCGCCGGTGGCGATGCCCATGTCGCCGGCGACGTGCAGCGCATGACGCCGCCGTCCGCCCACGTGTTGTTCACTTTTGGCTGGAGCGGTGAAGGTAGGCGTCGAGGCCGCCGAGTTCTTCGCTGGCGATGAATACCGATCGGACGTTGAGGATGGCTTCCTCTACGTGGGCGGAGCAGCCCCAGGCCGAGTCGCCCCACGAGTCGGCGATCTTGATCTCGGCTGGTTCGGTGCAGTCGGTGAGGCCGCCGAGTTGGCAATGCTCAGGGTGGGGCCGGCTGGCCTGGGTGGCGGCGGCGGCGCGCATCCGGGCGTTGAGTTCCGCAGCGGCTTCAGCGCGCTGCTCGGCCTCGGCG
>KL571272.1:56086-65326 GCA_000715855.1 Actinoplanes liguriensis | reverse complement strand
ACTTCAGCGCGCTGCTCGGCCTCGGCGCGTAGCTGCCGTTCGGCGCGGACGGTCCTGGCCAGTTCTTCGAGGGCCGACTTAGCGCTGGCTTCAGCGGCGAGTTTCGCCTCTTCGATGTGGTGGCGTTCGATCGCCAGGGCTGCGGTGTCAGCGAACAGACGGGCCAGGGCGAGGTCGATGTCCTGCGGGCTGCGAGGGGTGCGGTGGTACATGGCGAAGGTGCCCAGCAGGTGGCCGTCGCGGGCCAGGATCGGCATGGACCAGCAGGCGGCCAGCCCGGCGGCTTCGGCCAGGTCGCGGAAGTCGGCCCAGAACGGGTCGGTGGTGATGTCGGTGACCATGACGGGTTCACGCCGGTGGGCGGCGGTGCCACAGGATCCGATGCCTTCACCGGTGGCGATGCCGTCGATGGCCTTGTTGTAGAAGTCGGGCAGGCTGGGGGCGGCGCCGTGGTGCAGGTGTCGGCCGTCCGGGTCGGCGAGCAGGACCGAGACGAGTACGCCGTGCGGGGACAGGCTTTCGATGCTGCGCGCCATGCCGTCGAGCACTTCGGCCAGGGGCGCCTGCCGGGCGATCTGCTCCAGCAGAACCCGATGCTTGGTCAGAAGCCGCTGGGCGTTTCTGACCTGGGTGGTCTCGATACCGATCACCCGGATGCCGATCACGGTGCCGGTATGGTCGCGGCGCGGTTCGTAGGTGAAGTCGAAGTACACCTCCCGCGCCTGAGCTCCGGCGCCAAGCACCACGCGGGCGTCGCGGCCGGTGTAGGGCTCACCGGTGCGGTAGACCTGGTCAAGCAAATCGAGGAAGCCCTGACCGGCCAGCTCAGGCATCAGCTCGGCGATCGGGGCGCCGAGGCGGGCCCGGTTCTCACCGATGGTCGCGACGAACGCCGGGTTCGCGATCTCGAGGACATGTCCAGGGCCGGTCAGGACGGCGAACATAGCGATGGACTGCCCGAACAGTGCGCGCAGGTCCTCGTCTGCCGGCTGCCCGGCACCGGCCGGTTCCTGATGGGCGGACCGCTGGTCGGGTAGAGCCCTCATGATGGGGATGCCTCTCGTAGATGTCCGGGTCGGAAACGAGCGTCGCGGTTCGGGGTCAGAACGCACATTCTGCCGACTCCTCCTGCGAACGCCACATTAACCGAGGTCGTCACAGCCCCGAGTGGCTCCAGCGACCTCTCAGTGCCGACCAGATTCGCCAGCCGTCACCTCGCGCGCACAGCCGATCATCAGCCTGGAACCGGTCGCGGACATCCGGACCTGTTAGCACGTCCGTATGCTGCCGGTATGGATCATCGGTCGAGGTAGCGCTGTCCGGCATGCTCGCCGCCGCAGAGAACGCCACGCCGGTGGACGCGGTTGAAGCCGTCACCCGTGAACTCGGGGCAGCACTGCATGCCAGCAGCGTCTCCTTCCTGATCGCCGACCTCAGCGGCCGGGCTCTGGTCCGGATGGCACACGTCCCGCTCGGGTCGACGGACGGCCGCCACCACGGCGGGGAGACCGCGTCCGTGCTGCCGTTCGACGGCGGCCCTCAAGAGGAGGCGTTACGCACCCAGGCGGTGCAGGTGAACGGCGGCGACCCGGACTGGAGGTGCTGGCGCCGGTCACCGAACGCGGCGAAGTGATCGGATTGCTGGAGATCATCGTTCCCGCCAAGCCTGCCCCTCAGGCACTTGCGGAGATCGCCCGGACCGCACACGCGCTGGCGTTCGTGGTGATCGCCAACCGCCGTCACACCGACCTGTTCGAGTGGGGGCAGCGCACCACCGCCTTCAGCCTGTCCGCCGAGATCCAGCGCCGCCTCCTGCCCAGCGCCTTCACCTGCGAAGGTGGCGCGTTCACCCTGTCCGGCTGGCTGGAGCCATCGGCCAGCATCGGCGGGGACACCTTTGACTACAGTCTGGCCCGCGACACCCTGCACTTCAGCGTCACCGACGCCATGGGCCACGGCGTGACCAGCGCACTCATCGCCACCCTCGGTGTAGCAAGCCTTCGCAACTCCCGCCGAGCCGGGCACAGCCTCACCGAACAGGCCGACCGGGCTGGCGACGCAGTCGCCCAGCACACCCCGGCCCGCGGCGCCTTTCTCACTGCCATTCTCGGACGACTCGACCTCAACACCGGCAGATGTGAGATCGTCAACGCTGGCCACGTGCCACCGATCCTGATCCGCTGCGGTCACCATGACGAACTGATGATGCCCCGCAATCCCGGCATCGGCATGTTCCCCAATCGCAAATTTCGCGTCGGCGCGGTGACGTTGGAACCCGGCGATCGCCTGATCGTCGTCACCGACGGCATGCGCGAACGCAAAGCCGCTACCTTCGACCTCCTGAACCGGCTCCTCTCGCTGGCTGCCCTCCACCCCCGCGAAGCCGCTCGCGCTCTGGCTGACGGAGTTCTCGCCGCCGCTGGACCGCCGCTGGAAGACGACGCCACCCTGCTGATCCTCGACTGGCACGGACATCATGGCCGGCAACGCCGTACCCATGCGGGCGCCGACGTGTCCGCCGTGACCTCCGCCGACGGTCGCTGACCTCGCATGGCCCTGACTCAGACGGTCATCAGCGCTTGTTTCGACGACCAGGCGACTACACCGCGACCGCCCGGCACATGCACCCGTCGGTTCGCGCCGGCACCTACCGGCTGGACCGCACCCGCGATCTGACCGGCTACCACCCGGGTGAACCGACCCAACGATTCACCTTGCACGCAGTCGTTCTCGGCGCCCGCCTCCTCGGCAACTGTTGCGGTCACGACGCGCCTCCCCGTCATCGGGGGAGTTGACTGAGGGCGACAGCATGCGCCGTTCCTGGCCGTCATATGACCGTCTCCGCCGATGACGTTCCCCCGGAGACGCCCGGTACGGACCCGGCACGATCATCGGTCGGTCTCGGTGCCGAGCGGGGCCCGCGAATGGTGAAGGTCGTGGTCGCCGCATCGAGTTCGCTCAGCGTCAGGGCGCCCTGACGCTGTTCGGCTATGGCGCGGGCGAGGGAGGCACTCTCTCGATCCACACGGTGACGGCCGGCCGGCGGGAGCTTTTCTACTGGGCAACCGTGCTGGCGACCTTCGCGCTCGGCACCGCCGCCGGTGACCTGACCGCCGCCACGTTCGGCTGGGGCTACCTGGTCTCCGGGCTCGTTTTCGCCTCCGCCATCGCGATTCCCGGGCTCCTTTTCCGGTACGGGATGCTCGGGCCGGTCGCCGCATTCTGGGCCGCCTACGTGATCACCCGGCCGCTCGGCGCCTCGTTCGCCGACTGGATGGGCGTGCCGGCCTCGCGTGGCGGTCTGGGCTGGGGCACCGGCCCGGTCACCGCCGCCTGGGCCGTCGTGATCATCGCCCTGGTCGCCTACCTGGCCGTCACCCGTCGCGACGCCCAGACAGGGTCCTGAACCGCTGCTCACAGATGGAAGTCGGACACCATCGAGGCTGCTGTGCGGGCACAGCCCAGCGGCGCCAGGCGCAGCAGCTCTTCGATGGTGCCCAGCGTCGAGCAGTGGTCGTACGGACGGGTGCTCGTCACCTGGTGGGTATGCCGGGAGATGACCAGGGTGGGGATGTGGTTGTCGGTGGCGGAACCCTCGTCCCAGGTCACAATGATGACCAGGCGACCCGCGTGGTAATCGGCGCCGTCGAGAATGCGGGGCAGCCAGTGGTGT
Organism: Actinoplanes liguriensis; assembly: GCA_000715855.1. Classification (GTDB taxonomy): domain Bacteria; phylum Actinomycetota; class Actinomycetes; order Mycobacteriales; family Micromonosporaceae; genus Actinoplanes; species Actinoplanes liguriensis. The sequence continues at coordinate 61,653 of KL571272.1, read as the reverse complement.
AGCCAGGTGTCGCCGGCGGTGACGCCGCCGGAAGCGCAGGCGGTGGCGCCGTGCATGTCGTGGCAGGCGTTCGGGATGACCAGCGAGTAGTCGGGCAGGGCGCCGGCGGCCAGGTCGCGGGGCAGCCGGTGCAGGTCGACCTGGCCGGCGGCGCAGGCGCGCGACTCGCTGAGGTAGTAGGGCACGGCGGTGTGGCGGACCAGGAAGATGCCCTTGCGGTCGTTCTTGCGGGCGCAGGGTGCCGGCAAGTCCTCGGCGTAGTTGCGCCAGGCCCGGTGGGCGGCGTCGAGCTGCGAGAAGATATTGGGGCCGGCGATCCGGTGATGATCGGGGCCCGCGTCGTCGCAGATGCCGGCGGTGCTGCCGCTGGTGATCAGGATGTACGCGGCCAGCGACGGGCAGCCGACCGGGTAGTTCGCGGTCATCGCGGTCGCGGTGCCGTACGTGTGGGCGACCGCGTTGAGATACGGCGCTTCGGGGTTGCCGATGATGTCGGGATAGCTGCGGTTCTCCTCCACGATCAGCAGCACCTTGCGCCGATCGATGGAGCTGGCGGTAGCGGTGGTGGCGGGCGACAGGCACGTCATGGTCACGATGGCGGCCGTCAGGTGTCGCCAGAATGTGGCAGGCAAGATGTCTCCAGTCTGCTGAGCTACCCACCACTTCAGCCCATGTGCACGTAAAAGCAAGATCAGGCCACTTTCTGTGCTTCAGCGATTCTTCAGCTTCCACTGAGGCGCCTGATCGAACCGCTAACCGTGCTTGACCTCGTGCGGGGTGCCCCGACTAGCGTGGGCGGCTCGTGATGCGCGTGGCGTTCACACCCGAAAGCCGCGGCCGGGGAAGCATCTGCGTCGCCGGCCGCCGGGTTGGTGCGGGTCAGATTCCGTCGAACTGGTTGAGGGTGGCGGTCAGCGCCTTCAGGTTGGCCGCGCAGTCGGCCTGGGTGGGGTTGCCGGCCCGCAGCGAGGTCAGGACCGCGTCGATTTCGCCGTCGAGCTGGCTCCACTTGGCGGGATCGCGGGGTTTGAGGCCGGCTTCGGCGTCGTCCCAGGCGACTTCGAGGTCCTTGACCTTGGTCTTGCCGCCGGCAAGGTCGTTCCGGTCGACTTTGGCCTGCACGGCGGCGGTGATGGTGGCGAACTTGGTGAGGTTGCCGAGTTTGGTGGTGGGGTGCACGGTCTTGACCGGCGTGCTCGGGTCGGTGGCCGAGACTCCGGCCGTGGTCGTGGTGTCGCTGCTGCTCGCGCTGTGCAGGCTGCTCAGACCGGCGCCGGCCAGGGCGATCGCGACGGCGGCGGCACCGGCCCAGGCGTAGTCGGCGCGCCGGCCGCCGAGGGGCCCGTCGCCCTTGAGCGCCACGCCGTGCCGGTTGGCGAGCAGCTGTTCGCGGATGACCAGGATCAGGATGACGGCGAAGAAGATCAGGCTGGTGAGGCTGGCGCCGAGGTCGAGGCCGCCGAAGTCCTTCGACTGGGTGAGCAGGTCTCCGAGCGAGGCGCCGAGCGGGCGGGTCAGGACGTAGGCGATCCAGAAGGTGGCGACCAGGCTCGCGCCGAAGCGGGAGGCGAGCCAGGTGGCCAGGATCAGCACGCCGAAGATGATGACGCCGGTGCGGAAGCCGAGGCCGAGTGCCTCGGTGGCCAGGTCGCCGGCGGCGGTGCCGAGCGCGAACGTGGTCAGGATCGCGCCCCAGTAGAAGGCTTCGCGGCGCGGGGTGTCGATCGAGGTGATGGCCAGGGTGCGTTCCTGGCGGTACCAGGTGAGGAAGACGACCGCGAGAATCACGGCGAAGACGGTCGTGCTCACGTACAGGCTGACCCCGAGGGTGTCGGTGAAGAAGTCGGTGACCTGGGTGCCGACGATACTGACCAGGACCACGCACAGCCAGTAGGCCCACGGCGTGTACTGGCGGGTGCGGAACTGGGTGAACAGGGCGACGGCGAGGACGGTCATCATGATCGCGTCGGTGACCAGGGGCCCGAGCCCGACATTGACGGCCAGGTAGTCGGCGAACGTCTCGCCGACCGTGGTCGAGAGGACCTTGATCACCCAGAAGGTGGCGGTGATCGCCGGTACCTTGGTCAGCCACGCGGTGCGGGTGCGTTTGGCCAGGCCGCTGGAGTAGTCCATCGTTGCTCCTGTCGGTGCGGAACGGCCGCACGAGGCGGCGGCGGTGGTGATGTCGGTCCACACGATGAGGCCCCGTTGCTGAAATCTGCCTGAAGACCGATCTCGAACGATTCGCGTTCCCGGTGCCGGGCCTCGGACGAGTCTGGTAGGAGCGCCACTGTTCTTCAGCGGTCTCACAGGGCGCCGGTGGCAGTTTGCCGGGATGAACTATCGGCTCTTCGAAATGATCAACAGTTTTGCCGGGCGGGCCGACGCGCTGGACGACGTGATGGAGTTCGTGTCGACCTGGCTGATCTTCGCGGTGTTCGCGGTGGCGGCGGTGCTGGTCGTCCGTTCGTGGCGGCAGCGCGGGATCCGGCCGGTGGCGGAACTCGGCGCGGCGCTGGGGCTGGGCTTCGCCGGTGCGCAGGTGTTGTCGCATCTCAGCGGGCAGGTGCGGCCGTTTCAAAGCCATCAGGTGCATCAGTTGATCCCGCACGAGCCGGGGGTGTCGTTGCCGAGCGATCATGCGACGGCGGCGTTCACGATCGCGTTCGCGGTGTTCGCCTTCGTCAGCCGCCGGTGGGGTGTGGCGCTGGCGGTCGCGGCCGCGGTGATCGGCGGTGCCCGGGTCTGGGTCGGTGTGCACTATCCCGGTGACATCGTGGCCGGGGCGGTGATCGGGGTGCTCGCGGTCGGCACGGTTCTGGCGTTCCGGCGCGTATCTGCGACAGTTCCGGGGTGAATCAGGCGACGATCGTGATCGGCCCGGTCCTGGCCGTGGTGCTTGCCGTGCTCGTGCTGGTCGCGGCGGTTGCGGCGGCGGCCGGACGGCTCGGTGTGTCCCGGGCCGTGGTCACCGCTTCGGTCCGGGCGGTCGTGCAACTGGCCGTGGTCTCGATGGTGATCGCCGCGGTGTTGCGGTCGTGGTGGTCGACGGCCGGGTTCATCCTGCTGATGGTGCTGGTGGCGGCGGCTACGTCGGCGCGGCGGATCAGCACGCTGCGGCGCGGCTGGCCGGCGGTCGTCCCGATCGTGGCCGGCGCAGGGACAGCCGGCGTCATCGTGGTCGCGTCGGGAACGGTGCCGTGGACCGAGATCGCTGTGCTGCCGATCGCCGGCATCCTGGTCGGCGGGGCGATGACCGCGACATCGCTGTCCGGCCGTCGGGCGCTGGACGAGCTCCGGGACCGGCGCGGCGAGTTCGAGGCGGCCCTGGCCCTGGGCTTTCTGCCGCGCGAGGCCGCGCTCGAGGTGTGTCGTCCGACCGCGGGCCAGGCCTTGATGCCGGCCCTGGACCAGACACGGACGGTCGGGCTGGTCACGCTGCCGGGCGCGTTCGTCGGGGTCCTGCTCGGCGGTGGCTCGGCGGTCCAGGCCGGCGCCACCCAGTTGCTGGTCCTGATCGGGCTGCTCGCGGCGGAGGCGATCGCCGCGGCGGTGATGCTCGAACTGGTCGCGAACGGCGCGGTCAGCCGCTGAGACAGGTCCGTCCCCGCAAGCACGCTTGCGGGGACGGACCCTTTCCAGGGGAGAGAGAAAGGTCAGGCGGGAACGGCCAGGCGCGGTGCGGCGGGGCGCAGGAACAAGATCAAGACCACGATGGCGTACGTCGTGAAGGCCACGATCTCCAGCATCGTCGCCGAGGGCGTGACGTTGATCGTGGCGGCCAGCAGCGTGCCGTACCAGGAGGCCGGTTCGATGGTGGCCGACCAGTCATAGGCGACCGTGGTGGAGCCGGGCAGGTAGCCGGCGACCTGGAAACCGTGCACCGCGTACTTGGCGATCCCGGCCGCGACCAGCACGAGCAGCACGCCGGTGCCGGTGAACAGCCGGCCCAGGTTGATCCGGGCGACCGCCGCGTACATGAGCACGCCGAGCAGCACCGCGGAGACCACGCCGGCGAGCATGCCGAGCAGCGGCGCGACGGTCTCGCTGGCGGCTTGGGCGGCGGAGAAGACCAGCAGCACCATCTCGACGCTCTCTCGGATGACCGCGACGAACGCGAGCGCCGCCACGGCGAAGCGGCCCAGGCCGAGGGCCTCGGTGAGCTTGCCGGTCAGCTCGGTTTTGATCGTCCGGGCGCTGCTGCGCATCCAGAAGATCATCCAGGTGACCATGGCGACGGCGATCAGCGAGGTGATCGCCTCGAACAGCTCCAGACGCACGCCGGAGAGCACGGACGTGGCGACGTAGGTGAGGACCGCGCCGAGCCCGGCGGCGCAGACGATGGCGAGCGCGACGCCGGCCCACAGCGGGGCCAGCCCGTCGCGGCGCTGGGAGCGGGCGAGCAGGGTGACGAGGATGGAGACGACCAGCGCGGCTTCCAGGCCGTCGCGCAGGCCGATGAGATAACTGGCAAAGAACGCGCCGCCCACAGCGACAACTCCCGGGTTAGTAGAGCCTTACCTGACCACGTCAAACTCCTACAGGCTGTCGGAGATTGTCAAGTCGGCGCAGGCCGTGTTCGCGCAGCGGGCCAACCGCGAAACCGCGGGCCCGGCAGTGCACCAGGATCGCGGGCAACGCGCCCAGCGTCGATTCCCAGGAGCGTGCGGCGGCGCTGTGGTCGCTGTCGTGCAGCAGGATCGTGGCGCCGCCGGCCAGTCCGCGTCGCACGGCCCGGAACACCGAGTCCGAGGTGGCGTTCGGCGTCCAGTCGCGGCCCCAGCAGGTCCACAGCACGGGGGTCAGGCCGAGGCAGCGGGCGCCGATCAGGGCGGCGGTGCTGGCCACCCCGTACGGCGGGCGCCACCAGACCGGCTGCTGGCCGGTGACCGCGGTGATGGCGGCGCTGGCCCGGGCCAGGTCCTCCATGGTCTCGGCGGGACGGCGTTTGAGCAGCAGCCGGTGCTCGTAGCCGTGCACGGCGATCTCATGCCCGCCCGCCGCGATCGCCCGGGCCACGTCGGGGTGCTTCTCGACCATGCTCCCGAGCAGGAAGAACGTTGCCCGGATGCGGTTGGCGTCGAGCATGCGCAGCAGCCGCGGCGTGGCTTCCGGATGCGGACCGTCGTCGAAGGTCAGCGCCACGGACCGGCCCGATCGCGGCGAGCGCCGGACCGGCGTGTGCGGCGGCGAGCGTGGTGAGGACGGCGGTGGCGGTGCCCGCGACGTTCATCGGATGGCCTTTCGGGACGGTTCGAGGCTCATGGCGTACGGGAATCGGGGTGTGGTTTTGATGGTGATGGCCAATGGCGGGAGCTGGCTGCGGTCGTGACGGGCCAGCACCTCGGCGGCGTCCGGGTCGGTCCGCGAGGCGGCGAACACCGCCTGCTGCCGGAGTCCGGCGGGGCCGTCGAGGGCGGCGCGCAGCTCGGCGGCGAGCGCGTCGAGGGTCTGCGGCCAGGGCGACAGACCGGTCGCGGCGAGGACCGCGGCGTTGGCGGCGCCGTGCCCGGGCAGGCAGCGGTAGCTGATCACCGGGATGCCACTGGCCATCGCCTCGGTACTGG
>KL571272.1:55515-55843 GCA_000715855.1 Actinoplanes liguriensis | reverse complement strand
CGCAGCGTCTCGTTGCGGCCGCAGACCACCACCGGCAGGGCGGCCCCGGTGCGGGCGATGTCGAGCGCGGTCTGCTCGACGTCGCCGACACCCCACGACCCGGCGATGACCACAGTCAGTCGTTCGTCGAGCGGCAGCCCGAAGCGGTGCCGGATCGCGTCGCGCTCGCCGCGCTCGTGGACGGGCCGGAAGGCTGGGCCGACCACCGGGGAGACCGCGAGCACGGGCGCGTGCATGGCCCGGATCTGCTCGGCGGTGTGCCGGCCCGGCGCCAGGTGCAGGTCGACGCCGTCGGCGACGCAGAGCGGGTGCACCGACGGGTCGGTCA
>KL571272.1:52664-55269 GCA_000715855.1 Actinoplanes liguriensis | reverse complement strand
CGGTGGCGGTGTCCGGCTCGATCGCGGCGAGCATGCGGCGCGCGGCCAGGCCCGCCGACAGTGCGCCCGCTCCGGCCGACAGCCGCGGTCCGGCCATCTTGCCGAGCAGCCAGCCCCAGCTGTCCGGGGCGGTGCGCAACTGCCGGGCGTACGCGTCGCGCAGCGTGGCGCCCAGGCCGGCGGGCAGCATGTCCAGGAAGTCGCGCCGCACGGACACGATGCCGCGGTCGGTGAGCCGGCGCGACAGTTCCCGGGCGGCGCCGTCGTGCCCGGCGCCGATGCCGGCCGAGAAGATCACGACCGGGCCGGGCGCGTCGACAAGTTTCATGATGACCGGTCCTCGGGGTCGTGCGCCGGCAGGTGGCGCGGCTGCGGGTGGCGGTGGGAGGCGGTCAGGTGCGCGATGATGGCGACGATCGCGGCCAGAAAGGTCAGGCCGGGCAGGGGAGTGCCGATGCCGAGGCCACCGGCGTCGGCCGGCTGAGCGAGCAGGTCGCCCAGCGCCGTCCTGAGGGGGTGGGTGAGCACGTAGGCGATCCAGAACGCGGTGACCGCGCCGAGCCCGAGGAATCGGCGGGCGGCCTCGATCGCGGTGACGGCCAGCGCGAAGACGGTGACGGCCGCGCCGTACCCGAGGTGCAGCGATCCGGCCGCGAGATCGCCGACGGCCGCGCCGAGCACGACCGTGAACAGAATCGCCAGCCAGTAGAACGCTTCCCGGCCGGGCGTGTCGATCGAGCGCAGCGACAGCGTGCGTTGCGTGGCGTACCAGGCGGCGAAGGTGCCGGCGAGCAGCGTCGCGAACACGATCGTGGTCGTTGTCGCGGAGACGTCGAAGGTGTCGGTCAGGTTGGCGCCGATCAGCGTGCCGCAGATGCTGATCAGCGTGACGACCAGCCAGTACAGGGCGGGAATGTGGTGTTCGGCCCGGAACTGGACGACCATCACACCGGCCAGGACGGTGGTCATCACCATCGTGGTGCGGGTCAGCCCGAGCCCGACGGTGTCCACCAGTAGGCCGGTGAACGACTGCCCGGCCGCGGTCGCGAGGATCGTGACGATCCAGAAGGAGATCGTCACCTCCGGCGCCTTGTTCAGGTACCGCCGAGGCGTGAGGTGCTCGCCGTAGCTGGTCATGCCGGAGACGATGGCGACCGCGTACTAAGAACTCGCTGAATGCGACTCGTTCAGCGCACTTTTTCGTGGGCGGTGGGCTCAGCCCTCGTCGGCCAGCCGGTAACCGGCGCCGCGGACCGTCTCGATCGCGGTGCGGCCGAACGGGTGGTCGATCTTCTTGCGCAGGTAGCCGATGTAGACCTCGACTATGTTCGGGTCGCCGTCGAAATGTGCGTCCCAGACGTTTTCGATGATCGCGGTCTTGGTCATCGCCTGCCCGCGGTGGCGCATCAGGAACTCCAGCAGCGCGAACTCGCGCGGCGTGACCGGCACCGGGGTGTCGCCGCGCAGCACGCGCCGCTCGGCCGGATCGAGCGTGAGGTCACCAGCGCGCAGCACGGCCGGGCGTTCCGGGGCGCCGCGGCGGATCAGCGCCCGCAGCCGGGCGATCAGCACCACGAACGAGAACGGCTTGGTCAGGTAGTCGTCTGCGCCCAGGTCCAGGGCGTCGGCCTGGTCGTACTCGCCGTCCTTGGCGGTCAGCATCAGGATCGGCGTCCACACCTGACGGGTGCGCAGCTGCCGGCAGATCTCGTAGCCGGACAGGCCGGGCAGCATGATGTCCAGCATGATCACGTCGTAGGCGCCGTGCGGTTTCTCGGTCGCGGTCCACAGCCCCTCGGCCCCGTCGTGCACCAGGTCGACGGTGAACCCCTCCTGCGTGAGGCCGTCGCGGATGGTCTCCGCCATCGCCACTTCGTCCTCGACCACGAGTACTCGCATCCGGCCCACCTTTCCCGATGCGGGCTTAAAGATCGCTGAGACCCGCTTTCAGTACACCTTCAGCATGCCCCGGTTAGCGTGACCGACATGCTCCAATTGTTACGCCGGCGCCTCGGCGTGCGGATGCGCTCGGCGCTCGCCGCGGGGATCGTGGTGGTGCTCGCCTCGGTGTTCGCCGGCGCGATCCTGCTGTTCGTCGCCCGTGGCATCCTGCTCGACAACGTCACCTCGGCGGCCAACGACCGGACCGCTCAGGTGACCGCGGCCCTCACCTCGCAGAACACGGCGGCGCTGGAGGTCGCGCTGCGCTCGTCCGGTGCCGGGCGCAGCCTGGCCCAGGTGGTCACCACCGGTGGGCAGGTCGTCGGTGCCTCGACCATCATCGCCGGTCAGCCGGCGATGTCGGCGCTGCAACCGGCGATCGGGCGCCGGCTGCAGGAGACGAAGAACCTGCCGGTCGGTGAGGGCGAGCCGTGGCGGATCCTGGCCACCGGTGTCTCCACCCCGGCCGGCACCCGGATCGTGCTGGTCGCCGAGTCGATGGACGCCGTCACCGACAGCACCGAGGCGATCCTGACCGCACTGCTGCTCGGCCTGCCGATCCTCGCCGTCGTGGTCGGGGTGGCGACGTTCTTCTTCGTCGGGCGCACCCTGCGTCCGGTCGAGGCGATGCGCCGGCAGGCCGCGACGATCACCGCGACGAACC
>KL571272.1:51899-52441 GCA_000715855.1 Actinoplanes liguriensis | reverse complement strand
GAACACGATGCTGGACCGGATCGAGGCGTCGGCGGCCGCGCAGCGCCGGTTCGTCGCCGACGCCAGCCACGAGCTGCGCAGCCCGCTGACCACCGTGCGGGCCAACGCCGATCTGCTGGCCGGGGCGGGCCTGGACGAGAAACCGGCCCGCAACGTCGAGCGGATCCGCGCGGAGAGCGCCCGCATGTCACGCCTGGTGGAGGATCTGCTGTTGCTGGCCCGCGTCGACGACCAGCAGGCCTCGGCCCGCCGCGAGGACGTCGACCTCGACGACCTGGTCTTCGCCGAACGCGAACGGATCGCCGTCGAACATCCGCACCTGCGCATCGACGGCGGCGTCACACCGGTCCGGGTCACCGGCGACCGGGATCAGCTCACCCGGGCGCTGCGCAACCTGGTCGACAACACCGTCCGGCACGCCAGGGAACGCGTCACCATCAGCCTGGCCGCCCGCGACGGGCTGGGCGAGATCGTCGTCGGCAACGACGGCCCGCCGATCCCGGCCGCCGACCGGGAGCGGATCTTCGACCGGTTCGTCCGGC
>KL571272.1:51325-51696 GCA_000715855.1 Actinoplanes liguriensis | reverse complement strand
GCCAGCCGGTCACGCGACGGCGGCGGCTCCGGACTGGGCCTGGCGATCGCCCGCGACATCATCAGCACGCACCAGGGCACGCTCACCGTCGACGACCTGCGCGACGGCGCCGCCATGCGGGTGCACCTGCCGGTCGCGCCCGGATGAAACCGCCCGCGGTGAACTCAAAGCCAGGCTCGGGCCAGATCCACGAACGCCTCGGTCGCGATCGCGGCGACCACGACGAACCCCGCCCCGAGCAGGACCGGAAGCACCAGACGGCGCGGCAGCAGAGCAGGCGTGGCCTGGCCCAGGGCCCGCACTCGGCGCACCACGGCACCGCCACCGATGCCCAGCGTGCCGGCCGAGTCGGGCCCGGAGCCGGCCAGCGC
>KL571272.1:50319-50998 GCA_000715855.1 Actinoplanes liguriensis | reverse complement strand
AGGTGCCCGGGCCTGCGGGCGGTGCCGGGCACGGCAACGGCCATCGGCCGGGCCCAGTCCGCGACGACCATGCCGTCCTGGACCTCGCCGACGGCGCGCAACCCGCGGTTGGTGACCACCCGGCGGCGGACGTCGCGCAGCAGTCGCCAAGCGCCCCAGGCCAGGATGATGCCCGCGATCAGCGCGATCGGACCCGGCACCGGCTCGGGCAGCTCCAGAGTGGGGGAGTCGTCCAGCGCGGACAGCGGTGGCACGTCGTCGAGCATGGTCAGCGCCAGCATGGTCAGCGACCAGGTGGACGAGACGGCCGCGATCACCGCGATGGCCGTCAACGTTCGCGCCGCCGGTCCGGGAGCGCCGCGGTCCGCGACGCGCGGGACGATCAGCGCCAGCGGCAGCGCCATCAGCAGCGGAAGATAGATGGCGAGAGTCATGCCGGGCGATCGGCACCGGCGAGCATTGCCCGCAGCAGCGCGACATCCACGGCGTCGAGTGAGGCGGCGAACTGCTGGAGCACGACGTGCCGGTCGGTGCCGTCCGGCAACGCGGCGCGCATCTGCGCCACCGCGGCGGTCGCCGCGTCCTGCACCGGCCAGTACTCATGGCCGCGACCGGCCCGGCGCCGCTGGACCTGGCCCTTCTCGTGCAGGCGGATCAGGATCGTCTGCACGGTGTTGTA
>KL571272.1:47328-50086 GCA_000715855.1 Actinoplanes liguriensis | reverse complement strand
CTCGTGCAGGCGGATCAGGATCGTCTGCACGGTGTTGTACGCCAGGTCGTCGCCGACCTGCTCCTGCACCTGGGCCGCCGTCATCGGCGCCTCGGCCGCCCACAGCGCGGTCATGACCGCGGCCTCCAGGGCGCCCGGTCGTCGCCTGTCCTTCGTCACACCCCGAGGGTAACGGGAAGCAGGCACCTACAAAATGTAGGAGCTAGACTCGGGGCGTGATCGATGACGTGCGTCGCATCCGCTCTGAGCGCGCCGTGATCGTGGTCGGTTGTCCGGCCGCCGCATTCGTGCTGCTCGCTATCGCCGTGGCCGGCAAGGCCACCCCGCTGCTGGCGTTCGACGCGTGGGTCAGCGACGGCGCGCACATCCTGGCGACCGCCCACCCGCTCTGGCGTTCGGTCATGGCAGCGGTGACAGTCACCGGCAGCTTCACGGTGATCGGCCCGCTCGCGGTGGCAGGCTGCGCGATCCTGCTGGCCACCGGTCGCTGGCGCCAGGCGGCGTTCGCCGCGCTGGCGCTGACCGTGACGCCGCTGCTGCGGCTGGTGGCGGTGACGCTGATAGCCCGGCCGCGCCCGGTCGATCAACTCGCGCCGGCGGCGAACTACTCCTTCCCGTCCGGGCACACCACGGCGTCGGCCACCGCCGCGCTCGTGCTCGTGATGGTCTGCTCGCCAATGCTGCGAGCGCGCCGCGGCCGGATCCTGCTGGCCGTCGTCGCCGGCTCCTGGGCGCTGCTCGTCGGGGTCAGCCGGGTCGCGCTGGTCGTGCACTGGCCCAGCGACGTGGTCGGCGCCTGGCTCTTCTCGGTCGCCACGGTGCTGGCGATCGCGGCGCTCACCCGACGGTTGTCCGGCCGCGTGCGAGGTGCCGGGGAGCCCGATCTGCCGCCGGCCGCCGCTCGGTGAAAGCGGTGCTCACGGAGTCACCGGAGGTCCGGCGTGCGTCACTCGGCTAACGGCCGCCTCGCGCCACGGGTCACGAGGGCAGCTATCGCCGGTCAGCCGCTGCGCAGCGGTGAGCGGGGTTAGCCTGGGGTGTACCGCGTCGCCTCAGGACCCCGGGCTGGGCGCCGTCGGCCGTCTGTGCCGAGTCAACCGGGGGAATCATGCGCACGGCATCCGCAGCAGCGAACGCCGGCAGTCTCGCGCCGCAGATTCCGGCGGTGCTGGCTGCTGCGATGGAGGCATACATCGCCTTCGACACCACTGGTCGGGTGGTGGCCTGGAACGCGGCGGCCGAAACCACGTTCGGCTACAGCTGTGCGCAGGCGTACGGCCGGTCCATCGAAGAGCTGATCGTGCCGCCCGCGGCTCGTGAGCGAGGCCGGGCCGAGCTGGCCGCGCTGGCCGCCGGTCTACCCGGCCACACCCGGGATCAGCGGGTGCAGTGGTCTGCCTGGCATGCCGACGGCCATGACATCCCGATCGAGATGACGTTGATCGCGACCGACGAACCCACCGGCCGGCTGCTGCACATCCTCGCCCACGACATCACCGTCGCCCAGCGGGCCGGCCGGTTCGCCGCCGCGGAGGCCGCTGTTGCTCGTGGCCTGGCGACTGCGGAGTCCAGCAGCGCGGCTGCCGGGCATGTGGTCGAGGCGCTGGGCGTCAAGATGGGGTGGCCGGTGACCGAGTTGTGGGTCGTCGACGAGGACCGGCAGTTGTTGACCTGCGCGGCCCGCCATGTGCAACCGGGTCGGCGCCTGCGAGATTTCGCCGTCGACACCCTGGAACTGGGCACTGCGTTGCCTGGCCGGATCTGCGTCGACGCTCCGTACGGCCGCCCGCGCCGGCCTGCATGTCGCCGTCGGTGTCCCGTTGTGCGTCCGTGGGCACGTCCTCGGCGCGTTGTGCGTCTACGGCGACCGGGTCGAAGATCCCGAAGACACCCTGGTCGGCCTGCTCAGTGGCCTTGCCGCGCAGATCGGGCAGTATGTGGAACGCCGTCGCGCGGAGGAACTTGCCCTGGAACTGGCCCGTACCAAGGACGAGTTCCTGGCGATGGTCACCCACGAGTTGCGTAATCCCCTGGCGACGATCACCAGCACCGCGGGCATGCTCGATGACGAGTACGACGACCTGGGGCACGACGAACGTCGGCACTACCTGCAGGTCATCGTCCGCAACGCCGGCCGGTTGTCGATCATGACCGATGACCTGCTCGACCTGGCCCGCCTCGAATCAGGACATCTGGCGATCGAAGCGGCCGGCACCGACCTGTGCGCCATCATCCGCCAGTCGGTGAACGCCATCTCGCCGCGCAGCGACAAGAACCTCACCATCACGGTGCGACTTCCCGAACGGCTGGAGTTGCACGCCGACGCGAACCGGTTACGCCAGGTCGCCGACAACCTGCTGTCGAACGCCATCAAATACACCCCAGACGGCGGCACCATCGCGATCACCGCCGCCCGCGACGACACCGACGACATGATCACGTGGACGATCGCCGACACCGGGATCGGCATCCCGGCCGCCGAACGACCCCGCCTGTTCCGCCGCTTCTACCGCGCCTCGACCGCACTCGACCGGCGCATCCCCGGCACGGGTCTCGGCCTGGTCATCGTGCGCACCATCATCGAACGTCATCACGGCAGCATCACCCTGCTCGAGCGGCCCGGCCCAGGCACCACCTTCGCCATCCGGCTACCGACGAAACCGCCCTGACGGTGATCCTGCCGCCGGGCGTGGCCGGCATGGAGGGTCGGCTCTCCGCCGAGCCGGATGTACGGCCACGCCGCACCATGTCCCGGATG
>KL571272.1:46228-47055 GCA_000715855.1 Actinoplanes liguriensis | reverse complement strand
GAGCCGGTGCAGTTCGGCGGCTTGCTCGGCGGTCTCGACGCCTTCGGCGACAGCGGTCATGCCCAGGCCGTTGGCGACCTGGATGAGCGCGGCGGCGATGACAGCCGTCCGCCCGCCGTCGGTGACCCGGTCGACGAACGACTTGTCCACCTTCAGAGCGTGCGCCGGGACGGTTTGCAGCAGGGTGAGCGAGGAATGCCCGGTGCCGAAGTCGTCCAGGGCGATGCGGACGCCCATCTCGTCGAGGGTGTGCAGGATCTGCAGCGACCGTTCGCTCTCGAACAGGGCGGTCTCGGTCACCTCGATCGTCAGGCTGGCGGCGGGGAGCCCGTGGTCGGCCAGGGCGGCCCTGACCGTCTCGACCAGGCCGGGTCGAGCGAGCTGGCGGGCCGACACGTTCACGCTCACCCGCTGGGGAACGTCGGAGCCCGGCCGGCTGCGCCACAGGGCCAACTGCCGGCAGGCCTCCCGCAGGATCCAGGCGCCGAGCTCGACGATGGTGCCGTCGCGTTCCGCGACGGGGATGAACTCGGCTGGGCTGATCACCCCGCGTTCGGGGTGATGCCAGCGCACCAGGGCTTCTACGGCGACCAGCTGCCCGGTGGGCAGTGCGACGATCGGTTGGTAGACCAGGCGCAGGTGTCCGGCGTGCAGCGCGGTGCGCAGCTCCGCACCGATGCGCGCGTCATGGCCGGCCTGACGGTCCAGCTCCGGGTGGTGCCAGCGGTACGGCTCGTCGGCCTCCTTGGCGGCGTACATGGCCACGTCGGCGCGGCGCAGCGCTTCGAGCGGCTCGGCCTGCGCCTCGACCCGGGCCAGGCCGATGT
>KL571272.1:45384-46011 GCA_000715855.1 Actinoplanes liguriensis | reverse complement strand
GGCCGACCGCGGTGTCGGCGGTCGCCTCCGGCATCAGGAACGCGAACTCGTCCCCGCCCATGCGGGCCACCGATGCGTGCTCGCCGGCGGCCGCGCTCAGCCGGGCGGCGACCTGGGCGAGCAACTGGTCGCCGACCTGGTGCCCGAGTTGGTCGTTGATCTTTTTGAAGCCGGTCAGGTCGAGCAAAGCCACATGGCACGGGCCGGCCGGCAAGGCGGCGGTGAGCCGGGCCAGGAACTGGCGGCGGTTCGCCAGCCCGGTCAGGTCGTCATGCAACGCCAGTTTCCGCACCTCACCGGCCTGCTTCTGCAGCTGCGTCACGAATCCGGACATACGCGCGGCCACCAGCAGGAACAGCACCACCGCGCCACCGGTCACCACCATCCAGTCGGCGCGCCGGGCGGACACCCCCGGCAGGAACAGCATGGCCGGGGCGAGCAGGGAACTCGCGGTCAGCAACAACTGCCGTCGCCGGCGCAGTCCGGGCTCGGCGGCCGGCACTCCCACCGGTTGTTCGGCGGCCATCCCGGGATGCAGCGCGGCGGCACCCCACAGCACGTAGGAGAGCAGCCACAGTGCGTCCAGCGGACCGCCTTGATCGGTCACGTTCGCGGGCAGCACCGCGT
>KL571272.1:40782-45112 GCA_000715855.1 Actinoplanes liguriensis | reverse complement strand
GCCGCCGCGACGATCAGCTGCGTACCGCGGTCGCGGCGGCGGGGACCGGTGAACAGGCCGGCCAGGATGGCCAGCAACATCGCGTCGGCAGCCGGATAGGCGGTGTTGATGACCCGCTCGAGCAGGGTGCCCGCCGCCGCGACGACCGCGGGATGCAGCACGAAAACCCAGAACACCAAGCCCATACCGGTCGCGACGACGGCCGCGTCGAGCAGCGCCCGGGGATCGCGGTCACGATAGCGGCCGGCGAGCCGGACCAGCCCGGCGATCAACAGCGGATAGCCTGCCAGGTAGAAAACGTCGGCCAGCGACGGGAACGGCTCCCGATGGAGCACGTACACGTAGACGCTCCACACGCAGTCGCCGGTGGCCGACATCAACTGCCCGGCCGCGAAGAAGTACCACAGCGTCGGCCGGGCGGGCCGGTGCAGCCGGACACCGACGAGGATGAGCAGCCCGTACACCAGACCCATGACGTTGTAAGTCAGGCTCTGGGCCATGCCGCCAGCGGGCAGCAGGAAATACCCGCCGATGACCATCATCCCGGCGACAAGCGCGAGCCGCCACAGTCGTCGACGCGACGACGTCAAGCCGTCGCCGCCCCGCTCGTCCCGAACCCGTGTCGATGGCAGTCCGGCAAGATCATTATTGTGGCCTTGCGCTTTCACCCCGATCGTTTCGGCAATGGTCCGACCGAAATGAGACACATCGAGGTCTGCGAGCCGTGCGATGGGACACAGGCGGATCTCGGCCCACCGAAGCGCTACCCCACCTCACGGCGCCCGCGAGCGCCGACCAGGTAATGCGCGCTGGGCGGGCCGCGGTAGGTGATGCGGTCAGCCGGACGAGGCCGCCGGCCGGGAGAGCCGAGATCGCAGGCCTCGTTTCCGGTGCGGAAGCCAGGTGGGCGGCGAGGATCAGTCGAGGTGCGGCCGTTTCCTGTGCGGTGCGGCACGCTTCAGCTGGCGAGGGCGGCCACCGGGGCGGCTTGGTGGGTCAGGTCAGCGGCGACCGTGGTCATGGCCGGCACCAACTGGGCGAGTTCTTCCCGGAGCGGTGGTATGGCGTTGTCGGGGTCAAGAACGGTTCCGTTCCAGGCGGCGTTCTCGATGGCGGCGCACTGCGCGGCGAGGGTGGTGGCTCCGAGGTTGATGGCGGATCCTTTGATCTTGTGGGCGTGTTCGCGTACGGCGGTGGGTTCGCCGCGGGTCAGCAACTCGGCCAGGGTGTCCAGCAGTGCGGGGGTCTTGCTGGTGAAGGAGGTCAGCAGCCGGGCCAGCAATTGCCGTTCGGCCGGTTCCGGGTCGGGGCCGGTGATGTCGAACAGCCGGGCCCGGATGGCGGCTTCCCGCGATGCGACCGCGGGCGCGGCCGTGGCGGTGTCCGGCTGGGCGTGTCCGAGGTCGGTCAGGCGTACGGGTTTGGCCAGGAAGGCGTCCATGCCGGCGGCGTGGCAGGCGGCACGGTCCTCGGCCAGGGCGTTGGCGGTCATGGCGATGATGCGTGGCTGCCGGTCGGCGGGCACGTGTGCGCGGATGTGGCGGGTGGCCGCGAGGCCGTCCATGACGGGCATCTGCATGTCCATGAGCACGATGTCGTAGTCGGCGCGGGCAACGGCGTCGACGGCTTCGCGGCCGTCGGCGACGGTGTCGACGTGGTGACCCAACTTGGTGATCATGGTCTGGGCGACCTTCTGGTTGATCTGGTTGTCCTCGGCCAGCAGGACCCGCAGTCTGGTCGCGGGCGCGGACGCGCGGGCTGCGGCGGGATGATCATGATCGGCTGATTCCGGGTCGATCAGGTGGCGCAGAGTGGTCAGCAGGGTCGCCGGCCGCACCGGCTTGCTCATCGTGGCGGCGAACAGTTCCTTCTCGTCCGGCTGGAGCCGGTGGGTGACGCTGCTGAGCAACAGCAGTGGCAGGTTCCCGATCCCGGGCGCGGAGCGGATGTGGCCGGCCAGGCTGATGCCGTCGAGATCAGGCATGTGCAGGTCGAGCAGGGCGGCATCGAAGTCCGCTCCCGTGTTCAGCAGGGCCAGGGCGTCCGCGCCGGACGGCACGGTAGTGCAGGTCAGGCCCCACCCGGTGAGCTGGGCGTGCAGGACGGTGCGGTTGGTGGCGTTGTCGTCGACGACCAGCACCCGGTGGCCGGTGAGCGCGCCGGTGCCGTCGCCCGGGGTATGCGCGGCGACGTGCAGCAGTGCCGTCACAGTGAACGTCGAGCCGTAGCCTTCGCGGCTGTCGACGGTGATGTCGCCGCCCATGGCGTGGGCGAGGTGGCGGCTGATGGCCAGGCCCAGGCCGGTGCCGCCGTAGACGCGGGTGGTGGAGGTGTCGACCTGGCTGAACGAGCGGAACAGCCGGTCGAGACGGTCGGCGGGGATGCCGATGCCGGTGTCGCGGACAGCCAGCGACAGCCGGACACCGTCGGTGCCGGTGTCCTGGGCGCCGACGGTCACCACGACCTCACCGCTGGCGGTGAACTTGACGGCGTTCGACAGCAGGTTGACCAGGATCTGCCGTAGCCGGGTGACGTCGCCGCGCAGCATCGGCGGGCAGGCCGGGTCGATGACCGCGACCAGTTCCAGGCCCTTGGCGGCGGCCGGGACCGCGACCAGGGCGAGCGCGCTGTCGATGCAGTCGCGCAGTTCGAAGGTGGTGTCCTCGAGTTCCATCTGACCGGATTCGATCTTCGAGAAGTCCAGGATGTCGTTGATGATCACCAGCAGCGCTTCGCCGCTGTCGCGGACCGTGGTGACGTACTCTCGCTGTTCGGTGGTCAGCGGTGTGTCGAGCAGCAGCCCGGTCATGCCGATCACCGCGTTCATCGGGGTACGGATCTCGTGGCTCATGGTGGCCAGGAACGCCGCCTTGGCCTGCGAGGCCTGCACCGCCTCGTCCCGGGCGGCCAGCACCGACTCGGTCGCCGCGTCCACCGTCTGCGCCATCTCGGCCAACTCCACCAGCCCGGCCCGGTGGGGCTGATCGGCGACCGGGTCCGGCTGACCGGCGATGATGGCCTTCGCGGTAGTGGTGACGCTGTTGCCTGCGCTGGCCACCTTGCGGATCATCCAGCCAGCGCCGAGTACGACGAGCAGCGCGGCCGCCAGGGAGCCCCATAGGATCACGCGGCGGGTCTGCGTGGCTGCCGCCGCGCTGGCGACGAGCTGATCCTGCAGTTTCTGCTGTTCGTGCGCGCGCATCGCGGTGATGCCGTTCTCGATACTGGCCATGTCGTCAGCACCGCGGTTGGTCGCCACGACCTGTTCGGCCGCGGCGAAGCCCTGCTCCCGGCGCAGCGCGACCGTCTCGGCCAGTTCCGTGAGCTTGGCGCTCAGCGGCGCGCGCAGCTGGTCGAGTGTCGCCTGCTGCTGCGGGTCGCCGGCGACCAGGGTGCCAAGCTGGGCGACGGTGTCCGGGATACATACCAAGGCGCGGGTGTACGGGGCCAGGTACTGCTCGTCGCCGGTGATCACATAGCCCCGCTGGCCGCGCTCGGCGTCCTGCACGTCGGACTGCAGTTGAGCGACCTGCGCCAGCACCTGATGAGAGAGCTCCACCGGCACCCGGTCATGCAACAGGGTGCCGATCCGCAGATAGGAACTGCCTCCCACCACGAGCAACCCCAGGACGGCGCACAGGACCCCGAATCCGAGCACGCGCGTCACCGTCCGACGCCGGGCCCAGCCCCACCACGCCACGAACCGGTGCCGTCCGCGACTGTCCGCCCTGTCGGAGTCCATGCCAGCCTCATCGGCTCGCATCATGCCCGGCTGATGAAGTCGCGGGCGACGCCCCTCAACCGCAACCGCGGCTCCCGTCCGAAGGCGGAGCTGATCGGGCGGGTAGTCGCGGCGTGTCCTGTCGTGCCGCGGTCAGCCGTCGTGGGCCGGGCGCTCACTCATCTGCAGCCCCGGCGGGCTCGGAGGGTCACGACCGTCCCTCCACCGGCTGGCAGCGCAACGCCGGTCGTCGGCGACGACCACCGCGCGCCGCGCGTGACGTGATCGACCACTCAGCCGCGGTGAGCGCGCCGGCGGCCGCGCAGCAGCTCGATGGCGATCGGGATCACCGACACGACGACGATGCCGATCAGGATCAGCTCGATGTTCGACTTCACGAAAGCTATCTGGCCGAGGAAGTAGCCGAGGGTCGTGACGCCGCAGCCCCAGAGCGTGCCGCCGATGACGTTGTAGATCAGGAACGTGCGGTAGTGCATGTGGCTGGCGCCGACCACGATCGGGGTGAACGTGCGCACGATCGGCACGAAGCGGGCCAGAACGATCGACCGGGCGCCGTACTTGGCGAAGAAGTCCCGGGCCCGGGTCAGG
>KL571272.1:38602-40594 GCA_000715855.1 Actinoplanes liguriensis | reverse complement strand
ACGATCGACCGGGCGCCGTACTTGGCGAAGAACTCCCGGGCCCGGCTCAGGTTCTCCTGCTTGAACAGCCGGGAGTCGGGGCGGCGGAACAGCGCGGGGCCGAAGCGGCGCCCGAACAGGTAGCCGAACTGGTCGCCGGCGATCGCGGCGATCGACACCAGCAGGCACATCAGCCACAACGGCTGATGCAGGTAGGTGCCATCGGCGATCAGCAGGCCGCCGGTGAACAGCAGTGAGTCGCCGGGCAGGAAGAAGCCGAAGAGCAGGCCGGACTCAGCGAACACGATGGCCAGGATGCCGACCAGCCCGAAGGTCGAGATCAGCCACTCCGGGTTGAGGAACGTCGGGCCCAATGCTGAGGTCACGCCGAAAACCTACATCATGTAGGAGTTCGGCACTCGATACGGATGGTCGGTCCGAGCATCCTCGTACCCGCTGAGAATTCGTTGAATCGGGAAGGTTGCTTCCCGGCCGCCCACGGCACCGGATCGCCGCCCTGCGCGGGTGCTCGCCAAGATCGGCGACCGAGACCGGATCCAGGCCGTGATCGTCGCCCACCACCCGGGCCTGACACCCCCATGCTCTACGACGGCGCGCGCCCGCCTTGGCGTACGGCCTGGATGGTGTGGGGCATTCTTCCGGATCGTTGCCGTCCCGGGATCGAACAGCCGATTTTCAAGGCTTGAGACCACTGTTGTCACCGCGAGGCGGGCGAGCGTAGCAACCGTCGCATGGTTCTGTCCGAATAGCTGGAAACCAGGCGTCGGACTGATCCACCGCCGCATTCTGATCGCGGGATCACAGGGTGGGCGGAAGGGGCCGGCATGAGCCAGACGCGATCGTGGGTGGCGGACGTCCCGGTGCAGGCAAAGGTGCTGGCCCCAGTGCTGCTGGCCGCGGTCGGGATCGCCGCGGTCGCCTGGTCCGGGCTGGCCGCGCTCGCCGCCGAGGGCAAACGGACCCAGGCGATGTACGAGCAGGTGGCCCGGCCGCTCAGCGCACTGGTGAGCCTGCGCGACATGCAGGGTGACTCCCGGGTCCAGGTCCGTCAGGTGCTCATCGTGGCCCCGGGCAAGACCCAGGACGACGTCATCGCCGAGATGAAGGAGACCGACACGGCCGCCGACACCGCGATCAACGCCTATGTCAGCGATCACGGCACCCTGGACACCGCTCGGGCGGCGCTTGTCACGCAGGCCCGGAGCGGCCTGGCCAAGTGGCGGGAGGTGCGGGACAACCAGCTGGTTCCGCTGGCCCGGGCCGGTGACACCACCCGCGGCGCGGCCCTGATCGCCTCGGGTGGGGCGCTGGACACGGCCAACAAGGACTTCGGCGGCGCCCTGGACGCCCTCGCCGAGTCCGAGGACACGGCCGGGGCGCAGACCAAGGACGCGGCGGCAGCGGCGCAGAGCCGGCAGCGGACCGTCATGTGGATCATCTCGGTGGCGGTCATCACGATCGCGGTTCTCGTCGGTGTGCTGGTCGCCCGGGTGGTCATCGCCCCGCTGCACCGGGTCCGCGGTGTGCTCAGCGACCTCGCCGGCGGCGACCTGACCGGCGATCCTCGGGTCGCCGGTCGCGACGAGCTCGGGCAGATGGGGTCCGCGCTGGTCGCGGCCAACACGGCGCTGCGGCACACGGTCGGCGCCATCGTCGAGTCCGCAGACACCCTCGGCGGCGCCGCCGACCAGTTGGCCTCCAGCAGCGAACAGATCGCGCACCGGGTCACCGACCTGGCCGCCCAGTTCAACACGGTCGCGGACGACGCCGACAGTGCCTCGCAGAGCATCTCCACCGTCACCGCCGGCGCCACCGAGATGAACGCCGCGATCACCGAGATCGCCCGCAGCGCTGAACAGGCCGCGGCGGTGGCCAGCGGCGCCGTCCAGGTCGTCACCGACACCTCGGCCACGATCGAACAGCTGGGCCGTAGCTCCGCCGACATCGAGCAGGTGCTGAAGACGATCACGATGATCGCTGAGCAGACCAACC
>KL571272.1:36254-38359 GCA_000715855.1 Actinoplanes liguriensis | reverse complement strand
GGCGAGTCCGGTAAAGGATTCGCCGTGGTCGCCGGGGAGGTCAAGGACCTGGCCCAGCAGACCGCCGCCGCCACCGACGACATCGCCCGCCGGATCGGTGCGATCCAGTCCACCAGCGCCGAGGCGACCAGCGCGATCAGCCGGATTGGCGAAGTGATCAACGAGATCAACGACTATCAGGGCGCGATCGCCGCCGCAGTCGAGCAGCAGAGCGCGACGACCGGCGAGATGGGCCGCAGCGTCGCCGCGGCCGCCGACGCCAGCACCCGGATCGCGGCGACCATCACAGAGGTGGCCGGGAGCGCACGCCGGGCCGAAGCCGAGGTCATCGAGTCGCAAGCCCAGATCTCCACGGTCGCCCGCATGTCCAGCGGCTTGCGGGAGTTGGTCCGCGGCTTCCGGTACTGATCGGACAGGCCACCCGGGATGACGTCCGTGGCACCGAGGGTGTCGCTGGCGACAACTCGTGCGTGGAACGCTCGAGCAGATGGAATCGGTATGCCGCAGTCAGCACGACGAACCACAGCACCAGCGTGGGCAGCACGGTGGTGAAGATGATCGGCCCGGGCTCGGTCAGCTCGAAGTAGTCCGACAGTGCCGGGGTGGACAGCACCGCGACGAACGCGAGGAATAGGACGATCACGAGCACGGCGGGCCGCCGGTCGGCGATCGGGGGCCGCCAGGCCGCGAAGAACCGGTACCGCGGGGCCAGGAACAGCAGCAGGATGAACGAGGCCAGGCAGAAGAATCCCGGCCGTCGAGCAGCGGGCCGTCGACCACGATCTGGTCGCCGGCCCGTACGCGCAGCAGGTCACCCCGAACCACGTCGGCCACACCGATCTCGGTCTCCCGGCCGTCGCGAACCACCACCACGGCCGACCGTTCCAGCAGCTGGAGCCGGTCGAGCTTGCGTTTGGCCCGGATCTCCTGGACGGCGCTGATCACCGCGTTGATCAGCCCGAGCCCGACGCTGATCAGCGCGTCGCTGTAGCGGCCCAGTGCCAGTAGAGCGGCACCGATCACGAACAGGATCGTGTTGAAAAACGAGAAGACGTTGCTGCGCAGAATGTTCGTGTAGGTGCCGGTGGTTCCACCGGTGGCGGTGTTCGCCACGCCGCCGCCGGGCCTCGGCCTCCGTTTCGGTCAGCCCCACCGGTGGGCGATGCTCCAGCTGAACGTCCAACGGTTCGCTCTCCTCCGGATGGCGCTACGCCACGCTGCAGGGTCATGGTCGCGCACCGCGAGCCGCAGTGCCGGCGGAACACCACGGTTCCATGGATCAGAGCCTGGCGCCCGAACCCGCCGTTCTTTAGCGGTCGTATGGTGAGAATTGAATAAGGAATGGGGTGCGGTTCGGTGATAAAAGCCTGTTTCAGCCTGACTCAAGGTCATCGACAGCTCATTCATAAGTGGCGCGCCGACTCTCGTCATCAGCAGCGGCGCCGGAATTCGGCCGGGCCGCGAAATGAATGGAGTCACCCTCGTGTCGATGAAGTCGAACAACATGGCGAAGCGTGCCGGTCTGGCGTTCGCCGGCGTCGTGACGGCCGGGGTCTTCGTGCTCGGCGGGTCGGCGATGGCCAACGCCGCGACCGGATCACCGTCGCCCGGCTCCTCGGCCGGCACGTCCTCGGAAACCGGCAAGACACGCGGCGGCTCGAACGACACCGCGGTGACCGGTGACGAACTGGCCAAGGTGACCGCCGCGGTGACGGCCAAGGACTCGTCGATCACCGTGACCAGTGTGCGCAAGGACCCCGACGGCTCGTACGACGTGGTCGGCACCAAGAGCGGCGCCACCGTGATGTACGACGTCAGCGCCGACCTGAAGACCTTCACGCAGAACACTCGCGCCGGCGGTAAGTGACCCGCGGTGTTCCATCGGCAGCACCCGAGAAGCTCCCGGAGGCCATCTGCGCTCCGGGAGCTTCCGTGTTTGCGCGGCTGGCCATTTAAACAATTCTTATAGGCTACGACAATGTGCTTCACTTTCGGTCCGCACCATTGATCCATGAGCATTGTCACCACCGCATCCGGGGAATCCGCGGCGGCCCACCGAACGCGTGGCCGGCGGCAGGCCGTCACGGTGCTGGCCGCCGCCACCC
>KL571272.1:35489-35992 GCA_000715855.1 Actinoplanes liguriensis | reverse complement strand
CCGCCACCCTGCTCGGTATCTGGCTCGGTGCGTCGGCTCCCGATGTCTCCCCGGTCTCGACCCCGCCGGCGGCCGCGCAGAGCAGTGTGGTCCAGCCCGCTGCCCCGAACCCGGGTGGTCCCGCCGGGCCCGGCAGGCGCCGGTGAGCGCCCCTCGGGTGTCACCGAGCGGGCTGCTCGCAGCGGTCGGGGCCGGTGCGCTGGCCGTCGCCGGATGGCCGGTCGTCGTCGCGTTTCACGCCGTCGGCCCGGCCCAGCTGTCCGTCCTGCTGGCGCACGTCTGCGGCATGCTGGCCGGGTACGCCGTCGTCGTGCTGCTGGCCCTGATGTCCCGCGCCCCGGCGCTGGAACGCGGCATCGGCGCCGACGTGCTGGCCCGCTGGCACGCCCGCGGCGGCCGGATCGTCGTCGGCCTGATCCTCGTGCACGCCGCCGCGGCGGTCACCGCCTGGGCCCAGTCGCGGCAGGAGAGCGCGCCGCTGGCGCTGTGGCACGTGCTGCGGT
>KL571272.1:32900-35323 GCA_000715855.1 Actinoplanes liguriensis | reverse complement strand
CGCCACGGTCGGCACGCTGGCCCTGCTGGCCGTCGGAGCCGCCTCGGCGCGCGCCGCCCGGCGGCGGCTCTCCTACGAGACGTGGCACACGCTGCACCTTCTGACCTATGCCGGGGTCGCACTGTCGTTCGTCCACGAGTTGGCCGGGCCCGACCTCGCCGGCCATCTGCTGCTCCAGGTGACGTGGGCGTTGCTCTACACGTACGTCTTCGCCCTGGTTCTGCTGCACCGGGTGCTCGCGCCGCTGCGCCAAGCCACCCGGCACCGGCTCAGGGTCGCCGCGGTCGTCCCGGAAAGCGCGGGGGTGGTCAGCATCGTGGTCGAGGGGCGGCACCTGGCCGAGCTTCGCGCTGAGCCGGGACAGTTCTTCCGCTGGCGGTTCCTCACCCCGGACACCTGGCGCACCGCCCACCCGTTCTCACTGTCGGCACCACCGACCGACGACCGGATGCGGCTGACCGTCAAGGCACTCGGCGCCGGCAGCGCGCAGTTGCAGAGCATCGCGGTCGGCACCTGGATCGTGGCTGAAGGCCCGTACGGCGCGATGACCGCCGCAAGGCGGACCCGGCGCAACGTGCTGCTGATCGCCGGGGGAGTCGGGATCACCCCGATGCGCACCCTGTTCGAGACGCTCCCGGTGCTTCCGGGGCAGGATCTGGCTCTGCTCTATCGGGCCCGCGGTCCGCAGGAGCTGATCTTCCGGGCTGAGCTGGAGCAGATCGCCTACCAGCGCGGCGCGCGCCTGCACTACCTGGTCGGCAACGACGCCGACTGCCTCTCCGCCTCCGGGCTGCGCCGTCTCGTCCCCGACCTCACGGAACGCGACATCTACATGTGCGCCTCGCCCCGGATGTCGGACGCGGTCCGGGAATCGCTGCACGAGGCCGGACTGCCGGCCGGCCAGTTGCACGAGGAGCGCTTCGCCTTCTGACCGGTTCGCCGGGCGCGCAGACCGGACCTGAGAAAACGCTGAAGAGCCGCACCCGTCGTGACGGCGTTCTTACGCTGCTCTTATCCGTGGTCTGTGACTTCTCTTAGCGTCCCGGCCGATCGTCGACCCGGAGCCGCACTGTTGCGCCGCCCGAGGCGGCCGGGCCCGCCGCCGATCGCAGTCACCCGGCGGGCAAGCTGCGTCAACAGACTCCTACAGGTTGTAAGAGATGATCACCGGAAGGGAAGCCATGCGTGTCCTGGTAGTCGACGACGATGCGGCGGTCCGTGACTCGATCGCCCGCACGCTGCGGTTCGACGGGTACGAGGTCGCCACGGCGGGTGACGGCCACGAGGCCGTCGCGATGGTTCACGATGCCGGGCTGGACGCGGTCATCCTCGACGTCAGCATGCCGCGAATGGACGGGCTGGAGGCGTGCCGGCAGATGCGGATGGACGGCGTGCTGCTGCCGGTGCTCATGGTCACTGCCCGGGAGAGCGTCGGCGACCGGGTCGCCGGGCTGGACGCGGGCGCCGACGACTACTTGATCAAACCATTCTCCGTGCAGGAGCTGCAGGCCCGCCTGCGGGCACTGCTGCGCCGGTCGATGCTGAACACCACCGCCGCTCCCGCCCTGGCGACGCAGGCCTCGGGCAGCGGTCTTCTCACCTTCGCCGACCTGCGGATGGATCCG
The DNA here is from genome assembly GCA_000715855.1 of Actinoplanes liguriensis. Classification (GTDB taxonomy): domain Bacteria; phylum Actinomycetota; class Actinomycetes; order Mycobacteriales; family Micromonosporaceae; genus Actinoplanes; species Actinoplanes liguriensis. The sequence goes on along the minus strand of KL571272.1, from coordinate 33,698 downwards.
TCGACGCGCGAGGTGTGGCGCGGTGAGCGGCCGGTGCGGCTGACGCGTACCGAGTTCGCCATCCTCGAGGTCTTCCTGCGCCATCCCCGGCAGGTGATGACCCGGACGCTGCTGTACGAGCGGATCTGGGGCTACGACTTCGGCGAGACCTCCAACAGCGTTCAGGTCTACATCGGATACCTTCGCCGCAAGCTCGAGGACGAGGGGGAACCCCGGCTGTTGCACACCGCGCGCGGCGTCGGTTTCGTGCTGCGTGAGGAGCCGCTGTGACCGGTGCGGCGCGGCGCTGGTGGCAGCGGCGCACCCTGCACGACCGGCTGGCACTGCTGGTCAGCGGGGCGGTCGGCGCCGCGGTCCTGATCGTGGCCGGCGCCGCCTGGTTCGGTGTGGCCGAGATCCAGCATCAGCGGATGCAGTCGGAGCTGACCGCCGACGCCACCGCCATCGCCGCAGCGCCCGCGCAGTGGTCGGCCGCGACCGGCACCCTTCCGGACGTCCAAAACCAGCGCGGCGACGGTCACCGCGGTCCCCACCAGCTGGGCCCGCGCTGGCAGATCCTGGACGCCACGGGCGCCGTCACCACGCCGTCGACGACCCCGTTGCCGGTGACGAGCCAGGACCGGCAGGTCGCCGCGGGGCAGCGACGCTCGGCCGAGCAGGAGGTCGATGTCGACGGAGAGAGCTACCTGGTCCTGACCGTGCCGGTGACCGGTGGCGGCGCCGTGCAGGTCGCCGTCGACCAGGATCCGGGCGACCAGGTCCTGGCCCTGTTTGCCGTGGTGCTGGCGGTGGGGTCGG
>KL571272.1:30951-32618 GCA_000715855.1 Actinoplanes liguriensis | reverse complement strand
CGAGGCGGTCGAGGAGGTCGCCGTCACCATGGACCTGAGCCGGCCCATCACGGTCACCGGCGTCGACGAGATCGCCCGGCTCGGCACGTCGGTCAACACCATGCTGGCCGCGATCGACACGTCCCGGCGGGCCCAGCGTGCGCTGGTCCAGGACGCCGGGCACGAGCTGCGCACGCCACTGACCAGCCTGCGCGCCAACATCGAGCTGCTCGTCGCGGTCGAGCGCAACCCCGGCCTGGCCGACCGGCTCCCGCCCGACGACCGAGCGAAGCTGTTCGCCGACCTGGAGGCGCAGGTCGGTGAACTGGCCACGCTGACCGCGGAACTGGTCGAGCTCTCCCGTGAGGAGGCCAGCCGGGAGGCCGTCGAGCTGGTCGATCTCACCGACGTGATCGAGACGGCGATCAGCCGGGTCCGGATCCGCGCGCCCGGCCTGACCTTCACCGCGGATCTGACGCCGGTCACCGTGCCGGGCCGCCCCGGCGAGCTGGAGCGGATGGTGGTCAACGTGCTCGACAACGCGGCCAAGTTCAGCCCCGCCGGCGCCACCGTGCACACCCGGCTGCGCCTCGACGACGAGGACAGCTGCGTGATCACGGTGACCGACAGCGGTCCCGGCATCGACGAACAGGACCGGCCGTACGTCTTCGACCGCTTCTACCGCGCGATCGGCGCCCGATCCACGCCCGGCTCCGGACTCGGCCTGGCGATCGTCGCGCAGACCGCAGCCCAGCACGGGGGCACGGTCAACACCGGCGCCCACGAGCCGCACGGCACGGTCGTCCACATCCACCTGCCCGTGGCGGCCCTGGTCAGCTGAGCCACCGGGCCGCTACCAGGTCCGTGTCGTTCGTCACGGGCGACGCGGCGGACGCGTAGGACGCCACCGTCGCGGTCCTCGCGGCGCATCGCCGTCAAGGGTGACCGTCGGCGAGCCCCTGCTGCGCCGCCCCTGGTGACCGTCGCCGCGCGGCTGGGGCCCGGCTCGCGCGACCGACGGTCGGCCGGACCTGGCCGGAGCAGGTGTCGTCGCTGCTGCGAGGGGCCGACCAGCTGGTACGGCAGCACCGCGTCGCACTGATGCTGGGCATGGCCGGGCACTGGCTGGCGCAGGCGGCGCTGCCGGGCCGCTTGCCGGGCCTGCTGTTCGGCCTGGTCGCGGGACGCGAGTGGTTCATCGAGGCGGGCGGCCGCCCGATCTCCGGACCGGCCGATCTCTTCTCATACCGGAAGGACGGCGCTTCCTCACAGAAATCTTAGGAAACCTCGCTCGATCCTCTCACCGCAGCGGCCGATCGTAATCCTTGCCGGGCCCGCGACCGTCCGACGACTTCACGACCTCAACCCGAACGGGGAATGACGATGAGCGACCTGACTCCGCAGCAGCCGCACCACGACGACGAGGCCATCCCGGCCGCCACCCACGTCGCGGGCACCGTGCCGGCCACCCCCAGCGCCGCGCCGGTGTCGGCCCCGGTCGTGGCGCACGACCGTTGGTACCGCCGCCGAATGCCACTGGCGGTCACCGGCGCCGCGCTGTTCCTGGGCGCGGTCCTGGGCGCCGGGATCGTCGTGGCTGCCGAGTTCGCCGACGGCCACGGCGACAACCGGGGCAGTCACCAGGGCGGCGAGAACCGCGCCGACGGCGACAACCAGGAGAACGGCGA
>KL571272.1:28689-30742 GCA_000715855.1 Actinoplanes liguriensis | reverse complement strand
CGGCGACGGCCGCGACCACAACGGTCGCGGGCGGCGGGACGAGAACCGCGGTGGAAACGGCCGACAGAACAACAACGATGACGACCGGTCGACCCCGGCGCCGTCGACCTCCAGCAGCTCGGCGCCGTCGGCGAGCGTGCCCACCCCGTCGGCGTCGGCATGATCCCGGCCGTGAGTGACGGACGCGTCGTCGTCTCCGGGCTCACCAAGCAGTACCGGGGCGTCACCGCGGTCGACGACCTGTCGTTCTCGGTCGAGCCGGGCCGGGTCACCGGCTTCCTCGGCCCGAACGGCGCCGGCAAGTCCTGCGGATGCTGCTGAACCTGGTGATGCCGACCGCGGGCACCGCCACCATCGGCGGCCGGCGCTACCTGGATCTGGAGGAGCCGTCCCGGGTGATCGGCGCGGTTCTGGAGGCGTCGTCGGCCCACAAGGGACGCACCGGCCGCAACCATCTGAAGGCGTGCTGCCTGGCGGTCGGCCTGCCGATGTCGCGCGCCGACGAGGTACTCGAGCTCGTCGGCCTGACTCCGGCGGCGGACCGGATGTTCAAGGGTTACTCGCTGGGCATGCGCCAGCGGCTGGGGATCGCCGCCGCGATGCTCGGCGACCCGCAGGTGCTGATCCTCGACGAGCCGGCCAACGGTCTCGACCCGGAGGGCATCCGCTGGATGCGCGAGTTCCTGCAGGGTCTCGCCGCGCAGGGCCGGACCGTGCTGGTCTCCAGCCATCTGCTGTCGGAGATGCAGGCCCTCGCCGACGACGTGGTGATCGTCGCCGCCGGCCGGCTGATCCGGCAGGGCACAGTCCGTGAGGTGCTCACCTCGATGGCCGGCGACGGCCGGGTCACGGTGACGACCCCCGAGCGGGACAAGCTCGCCGCCGCCCTCGAGCGGATCGGGGCCGATGTCACCGCCGACGGCCACGACGGCCTGCTGGTCTCCGGCGCCACCGCGGCCGTGGTCGGTGAGACCGCGCTGGCCGCGGGCGTGCCCCTGCACCGGCTGACCGCCGACGAACCCGACCTCGAGGACGTGTTCCTCGGCCTCACCCAGGGAAAGGCGGCGATCCGATGAACCGGCTGGTCCGCGCCGAGATCTTCAAGCTGCGCACCACCAACCTGTGGTGGCTGTTCGCGGCCGCCACCGTGGTCAGCACCGTCGTGATGCTGGCCGTCAACGCGGTCGCGGCCCGCGCCCTGCTCAAACCGTTCGACCAGTTCGTCGCCCTGGACACCCACGGGCACGGCGGGCAGATCCCGCCCGACTTCCTGGCGCACCTGCAGTCCGAGTGGCAGACCGGCCATTCCGCGATCACCCAGGCCGTGACGCTCTACACCTCCGGCCAGCTGATCGGGGTGCTGCTGGCCTGCCTGCTGGGGATCGTGCTGGTCACCGGAGAGTTCCAGCACCAGACCGCCACCACCACGTTCCTGCTGAACCCGCACCGCGGCATCGTCGTCGCCGGCAAGCTCGTCACCGCGGTGCTGATGGCCGTCCTGGCCTGGCTGGTCTCGACGGTCATCACGGTCGCGGCCGGGGCGATCTTCCTGCACAGCCAGGGGTACGGCACGCAGCTCGGGCACTGGGCGGTGCTGCGGGCGATCCTTCTCAACCTTGCGGCATACGCGATCTGGGCCGTCTTCGGTGTCGGGTTCGGCGCCCTGATCCGCAGCCAGCTGGCCGCGACCGTGGCGGCCACCGTGCTCTACCTGGTCGGCGCGACCGGCGCCGGCACCGTGTTCGACCTGATCCACACGTACGTCATCAACCAGGACTGGGTGCTGGCCGCGCAGGTGATCGTCCCGCCGATCGCCTCCACCGTGATGATCTCGCCGACCGCGACGTTCGATCAGAGCCCGGCGCAGTGGGTCGGCGCGGCCGTCCTGATCGGATACGGCGTGGCCGCCGCCCTGATCGGCACCCGCATCCTGCGCCGCCGTGACATCGCCTGAATCGACCGGCGGGCAGGCGATTCCGGATCGAGGTCGGGCTCTTCCCGGTCAGGCGGCGGGTTCATCCGAGCGTTCCCGGTTGACCGCGCCGGTGCCGCG
>KL571272.1:28105-28406 GCA_000715855.1 Actinoplanes liguriensis | reverse complement strand
CCGCCCGCCGCGGCTTCCGCCCGGCGCCGGCCCGTCGGGCGCGGCGCCCGTGCGACGAACCCGCACACCGCGTTTCCCACCACGCACAGCCCGAACCAGACACTTGTTTCGAGCATCAGCGCCCACGCGATCAGCAGCGGATCCGTCCACCCTTCGCCGGCAGTCATGGCGCCGGTGACGGCCACCGCCGCGGCCAGGCTCGTGCCGGCGAACACCGCCGTCGCGTGCCGGCGGATCCGGGTCGTCAGCTCGGGCCGGAGCACCCGGCGCAGGACCGGCAGGGCCGCGACATCGCCCAGCT